>VGIA01000053.1 GCA_016868105.1 Betaproteobacteria bacterium
GCCGGGCGGCTGCTCGGACTGCCGTTCAACGTCTCGACGCCGATCCTGTTCTACAACAAGACCGCGTTTCGCGAGGCGAAGCAGGACCCCGACAAGCCGCCGCGCACCTGGTACGAGATGCCGGCGGTGATGGGCGAGGTCCTCAATTCGGGCCTCGCGTGCGCCTACACCACCACCTGGCCGGCGTGGGTGCACATCGAGAACATGAGCACCTGGCACAACCAGGACTTCGCCACCAAGAAGAACGGCCTGGGCGGGCTGGACGCGAAGCTGATCTTCAACACCCACCTGATGGTGCGGCATGTGTCGATGCTCTCGTCCTGGGCGCGCTCGGGCTACTTCACCTACGCCGGGCGGCGCCTGGAGGCTGAGCGCCGCTTCGCTGACGGCGAGTGCGCGATGCTGACGGCCTCCTCGGCGAGCATGGCGCAACTGCAGCGGGAGGCGAAGTTCGAGTTTGGCGTCGCGCCGCTGCCGCACTACGACGACGTCAAGGGCGCGCCGCACCACACCATGATCGGCGGCGCGGCGCTGTGGGTGCTGGCGGGCAAGCCGGCGGCGCACTACCGCGGCGCGGCCAAGTTCCTCGCCTTCCTGGCGCGGCCCGAGCTCGCCGCCGAATGGCACCAGCGCACCGGCTTCGTCCCGGTGACGCGCGCCGCGTACGAGCTGACGCGCAAGGCGCGCTACTACGAGGACAATCCGGGGCACGAAATCGCCATCAACCAGCTGCTGCGCAGCCCGACGCACGAATCGCGCGGCATCCGGCTGGGCGAGTTCCCGGCCATCCGCGCCATCGTCGAGGAGGAGCTGGAGGCGGTGTGGAAGGGCGACAAGGCGCCCAAGCTGGCGCTGGACAACGCCGCCGAGCGCGGCAACGAATTGCTGCGCAAGTTCGAGGCGGCTCAGCGGGCGGGGGCGGCGCCGGGCGTTCCGCCGCGCGCGCCGCGGGCCCCTGCCGGTGCCCCGCCCGCGCCCCGGAAGGCCGCGGCGAAATGAAAGTCGCGAAACCGTAACCCGGTTTGGCTATACTTTCGCATCGCCCGGCGCCAAGACCGGGCTCCCGGAACCGAATCATCCCAAGAGACAAGGAGATCCCATGCGTATCAAACTGTTGGCGGCGGCGCTCGCCGGCGTCGGCCTGTTCAGCGGCCCGGCCCGCGCCCAGGTCGAGATCCAGTGGTGGCACTCGATGGGCGGCGCCCTGGGCGAGGCGCTCAACGAGGTGGCGAACGCGTACAACGCGAGCCAGAAGGAGGTCAAGGTCGTGACCTCGTTCAAGGGCACCTACCCGGAATCCATGACCGCGGCGATCGCCGCCTTCCGCGCCGGCAACCCGCCGCACCTGCTGCAGGTGTTCGAGGTCGGCACCGCGACCATGATGGCCGCCAAGGGCGCGGTGAAGCCGGTGTACCAGCTGATGCGCGAGACCAAGCAGCCGTTCGACGCCAAGTCCTACCTGCCGGCAGTCACCGGCTACTACACCGACACCAAGGGCAACATGCTGTCCTTCCCCTTCAACAGCTCCACGGTGATGTTCTACATCAACAAGGACGCGTTCAAGAAGGCGGGCCTGGACCCGGAGAAGGCACCGCGCACCTGGAGGGAAGTGCAGGCTGCCGCGGACAAGCTGAAGGCCGCGGGCCAGCAGTGCGTCTACACCACCAGCTGGCCGTCCTGGAAGCACGTCGAGAACTTCAGCGCCTGGCACAACCTGCCCATCGGCACCAAGGAGAACGGCTTCGGCGGCATGGACTCGCGCTTCACCATCAACTCGCCGCAGCACGTGAAGCATATCGAGATGCTGGCGGAGATGGCCAAGAAGGGCCAGTTCACTTACGCCGGCCGCACCAACCAGGGCGATGCCAAGTTCTCCAGCGGCGAGTGCGCCATGTTCACCGGCTCCACCGGTGCGCAGGCGGGCATCCGCCGCGCGGCCAAGTTCGAGTGGTCCATCAACTTCATCCCCCACCACGACGACATCAAGGGCGCGCCGCAGAACTCCATCATCGGCGGCGCCTCACTGTGGGTGATGACCAGCAAGGAACGCAAGCCGGCGGAGTACGCCGCGGTGGCGAAGTTCTTCTCCTACCTGTCGCAGGCCGACGTGCAGATGGCCTGGCACACCAAGACGGGTTACGTGCCGATCACCCAGGCCGCCTACGACATGACCAAGAAGTCCGGCTTCTACGACAAAGACCCGGGTGCCGAGCTGGCGGTGAAGCAGCTCACCCACAAGGCGCCGACGGCCAACTCCAAGGGGCTGCGCTTCGGCAACTTCGTGCAGGGGCGCACGGTGATCGAGGAGGAGCTGGAAGCGGTGTTCTCCGGCAAAAAGACCGCCAAGCAGGGGCTCGACGACGCGGTGAGGCGCGCCGACGAGATCCTGGTCCAGTTCGAGAAGGCCAACAAGTAGCCGGCTGAACCGGGAAGGGGCGCTGCGGCGCCCCTTGCTCTTTGTTTGCCACGAGCGTCATATGGAAAAGCGCGTCGTCTACCGCTCGGCCTGGCTGCCGTACGCGCTGGTCGCGCCGCAGCTCGCGATCACGCTGGTGTTCTTCTTCTGGCCGGCGTCGCAGGCGATCTGGTTCTCGTTCCAGCTGCAGGATGCCTTCGGTCAGTCATCCAGTTTCGTCGGCCTGCAGAACTTCGTCGCGCTGTTTAAGGACCCGAACTACCGGGATTCGTTCACCGTCACCGCGGTGTTCAGCGTGCTGGTGGCCGGGATAGGCATCGCCCTGTCGCTGCTGCTGGCGGTGATGGCCGACCGCGTGGTGCGCGGCTCCTTCGCCTACCGCACCCTGCTGATCTGGCCCTACGCGGTCGCGGCGGCGGTGGCCGGGGTGCTGTACGCATTCCTGTTCGCGCCCTCCATCGGCATCGTCACCTACGTGCTGAAGGGCTGGTTCGGCATGGACTGGAACTGGGTGCTGAAGGGCGACCAGGCAATGGCGCTGGTGGTGATCGCCGCGGTCTGGAACCATATCAGCTACAACTTCCTGTTCTTCCTCGCCGGGCTGCAGTCCATCCCGCGCTCGCTGATCGAGGCCGCGGCGATCGACGGCGCCGGGCCGACGCGGCGGTTCTGGAGCATCGTGTTCCCGCTGCTGTCGCCCACGGCCTTCTTCCTGCTGGTGGTGAACGTGGTCTACGCCTTCTTCGGCACCTTCGGCATCATCGACGCCACCACCCAGGGCGGGCCGGCCACCTCGACCCAGATCCTGGTCTACAAGGTCTACCACGACGGGGTCAAGGCGGCCGACCTGGGCGGCTCCTCGGCGCAGTCGGTGGTGCTGATGGCCGTCGTGATCGCGCTCACCGTGGTGCAGTTCCGCTACATCGAGCGCAAGGTCAACTACTGAGATGGTTGAAAACCGGCCCTTCCTCACGTTCCTCGCCCACGCCATCCTGATCCTGGGCGTGGTGGTGATCGCGTTCCCGGTCTACGTCACCTTCGTCGCCTCGACGCTGAGGCTGGAGGAGATCATGCAGGCGCCGATGCCGCTGCTGCCCGGGGACCAGCTGCTGGAGAACTACAGCCAGGTGCTCACCGCGGGCTCGACCAAGGGCTCCAGGGCGGCGGTGGGCGCAATGCTGGTCAACAGCACCATCATGGCGCTCGCCATCGCCATCGGCAAGATCGCGATCTCGATCATCTCGGCCTTCGCCATCGTCTACTTCCGCTTCCCGCTGCGCATGACCTTCTTCTGGATGATCTTCATCACCCTGATGCTGCCGGTGGAGGTGCGCATCATCCCCACCTTCCAGGTGATCGCGGACCTGGGCATGCTCAACAGCTATGCCGGCCTGACCGTGCCGCTGATCGCCTCGGCCACCGCCACGTTCCTGTTCCGCCAGTTCTTCATGACCGTCCCGGACGAACTGGCGGAGGCGGCGCGCGTCGACGGCGCCGGCCCGATGCGCTTCTTTCTCGATGTGCTCCTGCCGCTGTCCAAGACAAGCATCGCAGCCCTGTTCGTGATCCAGTTCATCTACGGCTGGAACCAGTACCTGTGGCCGCTGCTGATCACCACCGACGAGTCCATGTACACCACGGTGATCGGCATCAAGCGCATGATCGTCGGCAGCGACGCCGCCAACGAGTGGAACCTGATCATGGCCACCGCCATGCTGGCCATGCTGCCGCCGGCGCTGGTGGTGATCCTGATGCAGAAGTGGTTCGTGAAGGGCCTCGTGGAGACGGAAAAGTGAAACAGGGCTAATGGCCGGCGTATCCCTCAGGAATGTGCTCAAGTCCTACGGCGAGCTGCAGGTGATCCATGGCGTTTCCATGGAGATCGCCGACGGCGAGTTCATCGTCATCCTCGGGCCCTCGGGCTGCGGCAAGTCGACGCTGCTGCGCATGGTTGCGGGGCTGGAGGTCATCAGCGGCGGCCAGATCGCCATCGGCGGGCGCGTGGTCAACGAGCTGGAGCCCAAGGACCGGGACATCGCCATGGTGTTCCAGAACTACGCCCTCTATCCGCACATGAGCGTGTACGAGAACATGGCCTACGGCCTGCGCATCCGCGGCCTGCCCAAGTCCGAGATCGACGCCCGGGTGCAGAAGGCGGCCGGGATCCTGGAACTCGGCCAGTACCTGGAGCGCAAGCCGCGCGCGCTCTCCGGCGGCCAGCGCCAGCGCGTCGCCATGGGCCGCGCCATCGTGCGCGAGCCCCAGGTGTTCCTGTTCGACGAGCCGCTGTCGAACCTGGACGCGAAGCTCCGGGTGCAGATGCGGGGCGAACTGCAGGCGCTGCACCGGCGCCTGGGCACCACCAGCCTCTTTGTCACCCACGACCAAGTCGAGGCGATGACCCTCGCGCAGCGCATGATCGTGATGAACGCGGGCCGCGCCGAGCAGATCGGCGCGCCGCTGGAGGTGTACGCCAGGCCCGCCACCACCTTCGTTGCCAGCTTCATCGGCTCGCCGCCGATGAACCTGATCCCCAAGGACGGCAAGCTGCTGGGCGTGCGCCCGGAGCACCTGGAGCCGTGCTCGCCCGCGGATGCCATGCTCACGATCGAGCTCGACCTGATCGAGCCGCTGGGCTCGGATACGCTCGTCTACGGGCACATCGCAGATGGCCAGAGCGTCCGCTTGGCGGCACGCCTGCACGCGAGCGCGCCCGCCCAGGCGGGGAAGCTTCCGGTGCGCTACGCGCCGCAGCACGTGCACTGGTTCGACCCGGTGACCGGCAAGCGCATCGGCCCATGAAGATGCAGGCCCGGCGCCGTCGTGTCGAAGCTCGGCAAGACGCTGTAGGTGCGCCTGAAGGGGCGGCCGGAGAAGGGCCGGGACCGCGCGCAGAAGCTGCAAGACAGGGCCGCGGCCGAGGGCAAGCTGACAAGGAAAGAGCGCCCCGGCGCCTCGAGCAGGCCCAGGACAACCAGAGCCGCCGTATCGCCAAGCGGCGGCACGGGCAAAGTAACGCCGGTGCCGGCCGCGCTGCGTCTCTACACGCAGCGCGCCCCGTCCACCTCGATGCAGCTGCCGCTCACCATCGCCGCCTCGTCGGAGGCGAGGTACAGGCAGGCGTTGGCCACGTCGAGCGCGGTCGAGAACCGCCCCAGCGGGATGGTGGCGAGGAAGGCCTTCCTCGCCTCCTCGGTCACCGCGCCGCCGGCGAACTCCGCCGACAGCCCGGTGTCCGGGCTGAACACCGGGTTGACGCAGTTGACGCGCACCTTGTCGGGCCCGAACTCGGCGGCCATGGACTTGGACAGCAGGATCACCGCGCCCTTGGAGCTGTTGTAGACGGTGAGGCCGGGCCGCGGCCGCAGGCCGGCGGTGGAGGCGATGTTGACGAAGCAGCCCCCGCCCTGCCTGCGGAAGGCGGGCAGGGCATGGAGCGCCGAGAGGTAGATGCTCTTCACGTTGATGGCGTAGACCTTGTCGAACTCCGCCTCGGTCACCTCGAGGTAAGGCTTGCGGCGATGGGTCCAGCCGGCGTTGTTGACCACGATGTCGACGCGGCCGAAGGCGGATTGCGCCCCGCCCACCAGGTTCGCCCAGTCCTGGCCGCGCGCGACGTCGGCGTGCAGGTAGACCGCCTTGCCGCCGGCGCCGGAGATTTCGCCCGCCACCTTCCGGCCGGCTGTGTCGTTGATGTCCGCGACCACCACGCCCGCGCCTTGCTCGGCGAAGCGCTTGGCGATGCCCACGCCGAAGCCGCTGGCGGCGCCGGTGACGATTGCAACCTTGCCCCTGAGCCTCATGTTCAATCCTCCCGTTGTTCGGGCCATTATAGAATCACCGCATCAGAGCAATCACGGCACGAGCCTGGACCGCGTCACGCCGGGGCGCGCCGTGCCTGAGGACTTGAACGTCGTGATCGAGATCCCGATCCGGCCTCAGGCGCTGCGACGCGGCGAGGAAGAAGCCGGCGTTCTGAACGGCGAGCGCTCGTTCAGCTCGTCCACGTAGCGCCCGATCCCGGTTCGTTCCCTTTCCAGGTAGTCCTCGATGGCGCGCGCGAACTGAGGGTGCGCCAGCCAGTGCGCCGACAGCGTCTCCACCGGCATCAGGCCGCGGAACAGCTTGTGCTCGCCCTGCGCGCCGCCCTCGAAGCGTTCGAGCCGCTGCTCGATGGCGTGCTCGATGCCCTGGTAGTAGCAGCACTCGAAGTGCAGCAGCGGCACGTGTTCCAGCGCGCCCCAGTAGCGGCCGTAGAGCGCATCGGCCGCGGCCACGTCCAGCGCCGCCGCGATCGGCCGGCCCCCGCGCTCGGCGAGGATCAGCACCAGGTTCTGCGGCATGGTCTGGCCGATGCGCAGGAAGAAATCCAGGTTCAGGTACGGGCTGGAGCGGCGCTCCGAATAGGTGCGGCGGTAGCAGCGGGCGAAGAACTCCCAGTGGCCGCGCTCGATCTGCGGCCCCTGCAGGCGGCGGATGGTCACGCCCGCCTCGCGTACGCGGCGGCGCTCCTGGCGGATCACCTTGCGGCGGTGGCGCGTCAGCCGCGACAGGAAGTCCTCGAAGTCGGCGTAGCCGCCGTTTTCCTTCGCGTTGCGCCAGTGGAACTGCACCGTCCGGCGCAGCATCATGCCGGACTGCTGCATCAGGGCGGCCTCCGGCGCCGGCGGAAACAGGATGTGCAGCGACGAGCCCTGCCGCGCCAGCTCGAGGGCGCCGGCCAGCAGCGCCGCGCGGTCGGCGTTGTCGCGCGCCATCAGCCGCGGCCCGCCCACCGGCGTGAAGGGAATCGCGCTCAGCAGCTTGGGGTAGTACTCCAAGCCGTGACGGCGGTAGGCGTCGGCCCAGGCCCAGTCGAACACATACTCGCCGTAGGAATGGGATTTCACGAACAGGGGCATCGCGGCGGCGAGCGATCCGCCGCGCCGCAGCAGCAGGAACTGCGGCTGCCAGCCGGTGCGGGCGCTGGCGCAACCGGTCTCGAGCAGCGCGCAGAGGAAGGCGTGGCCGGCGAAGGGGTTGCCCATCGCGAGCGCGTCCCATTCTTCCGCGCTCACCCCCGCCAGGGACTCCACCACCTCAATGCGCGTCAAGCCGGGCCTCGGACCAGGCGAGCGCCGCGCGCGCGCGCTCCAGCCCCGGATCCAGGGCCAGCGCGCGCCGGAACCCCTCGACGGCTTCGCCGTCGCGCCCGAGCCGCTGCAGCACGAAGGCGGCATTGAACTGCGCCGCCGCCTCCTCCGGCAGGAGCGCGCGCGCCTGCTCGAAGGCCGCCAGCGCGCCGTCCAACTGCCGCCGTTCCGCCAGGATGTAGCCGATGCAGCTCCAGGCTGCGGCGTCGGCCGGGTCGCGCCGCGCCAGCGCGCCGAAAACGCGCAGCGCAAGGCCTTTCATCTTGAAAGCGGTGAGGAAGCGGCCGAACCTGAACCACAGGCCCGGGCGGGAGGCGGGCGTTGCTGCCCGGGACGCGGCCATCACCTCATTATAGGCTGCCGTTGTAGAATGCCCGCAGCGGAGCAAAGCCATGAAGAAGATCGAAGCAATCGTGAAACCGTTCAAGCTGGACGAGGTCCGCGAGGCCCTGTCCGAAGTCGGTGTCACCGGCCTCACCGTCACCGAGGTCAAGGGCTTCGGCCGCCAGAAGGGCCACACCGAGCTCTACCGCGGCGCCGAGTACGTGGTGGATTTCCTCCCCAAGGTGAAGATCGAGGTCGTGGTCACCGGCGCCCAGGTGGAACAGGCGCTCGAGGCCATCGTGAAATCGGCCCGCACCGGCAAGATCGGCGACGGCAAGATCTTCGTCACCTCGGTTGAGCACGTGGTGCGGATCCGCACCGGCGAGACCAACGAGGCCGCCGTCTAGCTAGCGCCGCCTCGCTTTGAGCAGCACCAGCAGCGCGCCGCTGCCGCCCTGGGCGGCCGGCGCCTGGCAGAAGGCCAGCACTTCGTCCCGCGGCGGCAGCCACTTCCTCAGCTTGGCCTTGAGCACGGGCTCGCGGTTGTGCGAGCCCAGTCCCTTGCCGTGGACGATACGCACGCAGCGCCGGCCGGCGGCGGCCGCCGCCCTGAGGAATGCAGCCACCGATTCGGCCGCCTCGGGGCGGGTTTGCCCGTGCAGGTCCAGTTCGGCCTGCACCACCCAGTGGCCGCGGCGCAGTCGTCTGAGCGCCTGCCGCGGCAGGCCCTCGCGCAGGTAGAGCAGTTCCTCGCCCGACTCGAGCGCCTCCTCCACCGTCAGCGGGCCTTCCAGGCTCTCGGCCAGCGCGGCGCGTTCGTCGCGCCGGCGCTGCTCGGGCAGCGGTGCCGGGGCGGGCGTCATCGGTTCGGCGCGCTTCGCGCGCCTGAGCGGCTGGACGCCGGCGAGCGCCTTGCGGAACTCCTCGTCACGCATCTCATCCGCCGCCGTCGAGGTACTTCTCCGCGTCCAGCGCCGCCATGCAGCCGGTGCCCGCGCTGGTGACCGCCTGGCGGTAGACGTGGTCCTGCACGTCGCCGGCGGCGAACACCCCGGCGATGCTGGTGGCGGTGGCCCCGCCCTCGTTGCCGCCGCGGGTGACGATGTAGCCGCCTTTCATATCCAGCTGCCCGTCGAACAGCTGCGTGTTCGGGGTGTGGCCGATGGCGATGAACAGGCCCTTGAGCTGCAGTTCGCGGACAGCGCCGGTCCTGACGTTCTTCACCCGGATCCCGGTGACGCCGCTGGCGTCGCCCAGGACTTCCTCCAGGGTGGAATCGAGCTCCAGGCGGATCTTTCCTTCCGCCACCCGCTTCATCAGCTTGTCGATCATGATTTTCTCGGCGCGGAACTTGCCGCGCCGGTGCACCAGCGTCACCTTGCTGCAGATGTTGGCGAGGTACAGCGCCTCCTCGACCGCGGTGTTGCCCCCGCCGATCACCGCCGCTTCCTGGTTCCTGTAGAAAAAGCCGTCGCAGGTGGCGCAGGCCGAGACACCCTTGCCCATGAACTTTGCTTCGGAGGGCAGGCCGAGGTAGCGCGCCGAGGCCCCGGTGGCGATGATCAGCGCCTCGCAGGTGTAGGCGGCCGAGTCGCCCAGCAGCGCAAAGGGCCGCGCCCCCAGCCTCGCGGCGTGGATGTGGTCGTAGACGATCTCGGCCTCGAAGCGCTCGGCGTGCTTCTGGAAGCGCTCCATCAGCTCCGGACCCTGGACGCTGACCGCCTCCGCGGGCCAGTTGTCGACGTCGGTGGTGGTCATCAGCTGGCCCCCGGGCGCCATGCCCGCGACCACGACCGGCTTCAGGTTGGCGCGGGCGGCGTAGACCGCGGCGGTGTAGCCCGCCGGGCCCGAGCCCAGGATCAGCAGGCGAGCGTGCTTCGTGGGAGTGGCCATGCGCGAAGTATAAGGGGCGGTTCTGCTAACATTGGAGGCCCCAAAACCCCGTGGCGTAGCGAGAGCGATACGACCGGAACGATCCGCAACCGAACACCAGGGACCCCCATGCCGGCGCCCGCGACGACCGTCTTAGACGACCGTCTCCACCGCACTGCTGAAGTCGGTGCGGCTGTTCGCCGGCATCCCGGAGGATCTGCAGATGGGCGGCCACACCGAGCTGCGCGGTTCCACGATCGTGTTGCGCGACACGATCATGCTGCCGGAATAGCGCACCGACCGAGCCTTCCCTCCTAGTGGCAGCAGCGCAGAAGACCTCCGCCGCACCGCTTCCGGCCAAGCTCGCCGGGCTGCTGCGCGAGGCGAAATGGCTGGCGCTGGTCGCGCTCGCCGCCTACCTGGTGCTGGTGCTGGCGACCTTCCACAAGGGCGACCCGGCCTTTTCCGCCACCGCCACCGGCGGCCTGACGCACAACGCCGGCGGCGCCTTCGGCGCCGGCCTCGCCGACGCGCTGCTGTCGGTGTTCGGCGTCTCGGCCTTCTGGTGGGTGGTGCTGTGCCTCGTGTTAGTGGTGCGGGGCTACCGGCGCCTGGAGCCGGCGCCGGCAACTGCGGCAAAGGCCCCCGGGAGCGGCGGCAACGGCAAGCCGGGACAGGCCGGCGCCGGCCGCAAGCCGCTGTGGATCTCGCTGGCCGGCTTCGCGATGCTGCTGCTCGCCAGTTCGGCGCTGGAGTCGCTGCGCCTGCACAGCCTGGGCGCCGCGCTGCCGCAGGTGCCCGGCGGGATCCTGGGCGATATCCTCGCCGGCTTCGCCGCCGGCTTCGCCGGCTTCACCGGCGCCACGCTGCTCTTGCTCGCGGTGGCGGCGATCGGCTTCAGCCTGTTTGTCGGCGCCTCCTGGGTCGCGATCGCGGAGTTCACCGGCTTGGTACTGGAGGCCGCCCTGGCGCAGGCGCGCGGGGCCTGGGAGCGGCGCCGCGACCAGAAGATCGGTGAGCAGGCGCGCGAGCAGCGCGAGACCCTGGTGCAGGCCGACCGCAAGCGCGAGGAGGAGCATCCGCCGCTGGTGATCGCGCCGCCGCCGCCCGAGATCAGGAAGTCCGAGCGCGTGCAGCGCGAGAAGCAAAAGCGCCTGTTCGAGGAGCTGCCCGACACCCCGCTGCCGCCGCTGAAGCTCCTGGACGAGGCGGCCTCGGGCGGCGAGACCGTGAGCGCCGAGACGCTGGAGTTCACCTCGCGCCTGATCGAGAAGAAGCTGTCGGATTACGGCGTCGCCGTGAAGGTGCTCGCCGCCTATCCCGGCCCGGTGATCACGCGCTACGAGATCGAGCCCTCGGTGGGCGTCAAGGGTAGCCAGATCGTGAACCTGGTGAAGGATCTGGCGCGCGCGCTGTCGGTGGTGGCAATCCGCGTCGTCGAGACCATCCCGGGCAAGTCCTGCATGGGACTGGAGATCCCCAACCCCCACCGCCAGATGGTGAGGCTTTCGGAGATCTTGGGTTCGGAGGTCTATCACGCGTCCCACTCGCCGCTCGCGCTCGCGCTCGGAAAGGACATCGCCGGCCACCCGGTGGTGGCCGACCTGGCGAAGATGCCGCACCTGCTGGTGGCGGGCACCACCGGCTCGGGCAAGTCGGTGGCGATCAACGCCATGATCCTGTCGCTCTTGTACAAGGCCGAGCCGCGCAACGTGCGCCTGATCCTGGTCGACCCGAAGATGCTGGAGCTGTCGGTGTACCAGGACATCCCGCACCTGCTGGCGCCGGTGGTGATCGACATGAAGCAGGCAGCCAACGCGCTCAGCTGGTGCGTGGCCGAGATGGAGCGGCGCTACAAACTGATGTCCTGGCTGGGGGTGAGGAACCTGTCGGGCTACAACCACAAGGTGGCCGACGCCGAGAAGCACGGCCGCAAGCTCGAGGACCCCGCGACGCTCGACACCGGCAACCCGGCGCCGCTCGAGGTGATGCCGGTGATCGTGGTGGTGATCGACGAGCTGGCGGACCTCATGATGTCCTCGGGCAAGAAGGTCGAGGAACTGATCGCCCGCCTGGCGCAGAAGGCGCGCGCCGCCGGCATCCACATGATCCTCGCCACGCAGCGGCCCTCGGTGGACGTGATCACGGGCCTGATCAAGGCCAACATCCCGACCCGGATCGCCTTCCAGGTGGCCTCGAAGGTCGATTCGCGCACCATCCTGGACCAGTCCGGCGCCGAGTCGCTGCTGGGCGCGGGCGACATGCTCTACCTGCCGCCGGGCTCGGGACTGCCGCAGCGCATCCACGGCGCCTTCGTCGCGGACCAGGAAGTGCACAAAGTGGTGGAGCACCTGAAGTCCCTTGCCAGGCCCGAGTACCTGCAGGAGGTGCTGGAGCCGGCGGCCGAGGGCGACGAGGCCGCAGCCGAGGGCGGCGGCGAACAGACCGGCGAGAAGGACCCGCTCTATGATCAGGCGGTGGAAATCGTCGTGCGCACCCGCAGGCCCTCGATTTCGCTGGTGCAGCGACATCTGCGCATCGGCTACAACCGCGCCGCGCGCCTGATCGAGGACATGGAGAAGGCGGGCCTGGTCTCGAGCATGCAAGCCAACGGCAACCGCGAGGTGCTGGTCGCCGCGAAGGTGGAGTAGCGTGCCGCGCCTGGTGGCGGTGCTGCTGTTGCTGGCCTGCGCCTTGCCCGCGCACGCCCAGGGTTCCAGCCTGGAGCGCTTCCAGCTGTTGCTGCGTACCACGCAATCGGCCACCGCGGACTTCGAGCAGAAGGTTTTCGACCGCAACCGCAAGTTGGTGCAGGAGTCCAGCGGGCGCTTCGCCTTCCTGCGCCCCGGGCGCTTCCGCTGGGCCTACACCAAGCCCCATTCGCAGCTGCTGGTCGGCGACGGCGAGCGCCTCTGGGTGTACGACCGGGACCTGAACCAAGTGACCGTGCGCAGGACCTCCAGGGCGCTGGGCTCAGTCCCGGCGGCGCTGCTGGCGGGGGCCTCCGACATCGACCAGGCCTTCGAACTTGCCGAGGGCGCCGACCGCGATGGCCTCGCCTGGGTGGAGGCGAGGCCCAGGGACAAGGACGCCGGGTTCGAGCGCATCCGCCTCGGTATGGGCGTGGCGGGCATCGAGGCCATGGAGCTGGTGGACAGCTTCGGCCAGACCACGGCGCTGCGCTTCACCGGGCTGAGGCGCAACCCGCAGGTCGATCCCGAGACCTTCCGCTTCACCCCGCCCGGGGGCGCCGATGTCCTGGGCGAAAAATAGCGCGGCGGGCGACCTGATCGGCGCGCCGGAACCCGCCGCGCCGCTGGCCGAGCGCCTGCGCCCGAAGATGCTGGACGAGGTCGTCGGCCAGAAGCACCTGCTGGGCCCGGGCATGCCGCTGCGGGTGGCCTTCGAGTCCGGCAAGCCTCACTCCATGATCCTGTGGGGGCCGCCGGGCTCCGGAAAGACGACGCTGGCGCGCCTGATGGCGAAGGCCTTCGAGGCCGAGTTCATCGCGCTCTCCGCGGTGCTCTCCGGGGTGAAGGACATCCGCGACGCGGTGCAGGCGGCCGAACACAGCCTGGCGCAGCACGGGCGGCGCACCATCCTGTTCGTGGACGAAGTGCACCGCTTCAACAAGGCGCAGCAGGACGCCTTCCTGCCCTTCGTCGAAAAGGGCCTCTTCACTCTGGTCGGAGCCACCACCGAGAACCCGTCCTTCGAGGTCAACGGCGCGCTGCTGTCGCGCGCCACGGTGTACGTGCTGCAGGGGCTGGACGCGGCCGAACTGGGCCTGCTGATGGACCGCTCCGGCGTACAGCTGGAGGCGCAGGCGCGCGAGCGCCTCGCCGGCTTCGCCGACGGCGACGCGCGCCGGCTGCTTAACGCCATCGAGATCCTGTCCAACGCCAGGCCCGCGGGCCTGATCGACGGCGCCTTCGTGGAACAAACGCTGGCCAAGAACCTGCGCCGTTTCGACAAGGCAGGCGAAGTTTTCTACGACCAGATCTCGGCGCTGCACAAGTCGGTGCGGGGTTCAGATCCCGACGCGTCGCTGTACTGGCTGGTGCGGATGCTCGACGGCGGCGCCGACCCGCTGTACCTGGGCCGGCGCATCGTGCGCATGGCGATCGAGGACGTCGGCCTCGCCGACCCGCGCGCGCTGCGCCTCGCGCTCGATGCCTGCGAGAGCTACGAGCGGCTCGGTTCGCCCGAGGGCGAACTCGCGCTGGCCCAGGCCGTGCTGTACCTCGCGGCCTGCGCCAAGTCCAATGCCGGCTACACCGCCTATAATGCGGCCCGCGCTTTCGTGCGGGAAGACGGCACGCGCCCGGTGCCGCTGCACATCCGCAACGCGCCGACGCGCCTGATGAAGGACCTGGGCTACGGCAAGGACTACCGCTACGCGCATGATGAAGCCGATGCGTTTGCGGCCGGCGAGCGCTATTTGCCCGACGGAATGCCGGAACTGCGCTGGTACCTGCCGACGCAACGCGGGCTGGAAGGCCGGATCCGGGACAAGCTCGACCAACTGCGACGCCTGAACCAAGAGGCACGGAAGAAGAAATGATCGACATCCAGCTGCTGCGGAACGACACCGACGCGGTCGCCAAGCGGCTCGCCGCGCGCGGCTTCAGGCTCGATGTCGCCGGCTTCAGCGCGCTCGAGGACGCGCGGCGCAGGATCCAGGTCGCGACCGAGGCTCTGCAGTCCGAGCGCAACGCCAAGTCGAAGCAGATCGGCCAGGCCAAGGCGGCGAAGGACCAGAAGCGGGTCGACGAGATCATGGCCGAGGTGGCCGGCTACGGCGACCGGCTGAAGCAGATGGAGGCGGAGAACGACGCGGTGCAGGCGAAGCTGCATGCCTTGGTCTCCGTGATCCCCAACCTGCTGCACCAGAGCGTGCCGGCGGGCACCTCTGCCGAACAGAACGCGGAACTGCGCCGCTGGGGCGAGCCGCGCCGGTTCGATTTCAAGCCCAGGGACCACGTCGACCTCGGCGCGCTGCTCGGGGGCCTGGATTTCGACACCGGCGCCAAGCTGGCCGGGGCGCGCTTCGTGGTGATGAGGGGGCAGCTGGCGCGGCTGCACCGGGCGCTCGCGCAGTTCATGCTGGACGTGCACACCACCGAGCACGGCTACACCGAGGTCTACACGCCCTACATGGTGAGCGGCGCCTGCGCCGACGGCGTCTCGAGCCTCGCCAAGTTCAGCGGCGACCTGTTCAAGATCCAGGACCGCGACCTGTACCTGATCCCGACCGCGGAATACCCGGTCACCAACTTCGTGCGCGACGAGATCGTGCCACTCGAAGCCCTGCCGCTGAAGTACGTCTGCCACTCGCCGTGCTTTCGCTCGGAGGCGGGCGCCGCCGGCAAGGACACGCGCGGCATGATCCGCAACCACCAGTTCGACAAGGTGGAGCTGGTGCAGATCGTCCACCCTTCCCGGTCCTACGAGCTGCACGAGGAGCTGACCGCGCACGCGGAGGCGATCCTGAAGAAGCTGGCGCTGCCCTATCGCACCATGCTCCTGTGTGCCGGTGACACCGGTTTTTCCTCGGCCAAGACCTACGACCTCGAGGTCTGGCTGCCCGGGCAGGACGCCTACCGCGAGATTTCGTCCTGCTCCAACTTCGAGGGCTTCCAGGCGCGGCGCATGCAGGCGCGGTTCCGCAACGAAAAGGCCCGGCCCGATACGCTGCACACGCTGAACGGCTCGGGGCTCGCGGTCGGGCGCACGCTGATCGCGGTGCTGGAGAACTACCAGCGGGCGGACGGCTCGGTGAGCGTGCCCGAGCCGCTGCGAAGCTACATGGGCGGGGCCGGGAAGATCACTCCTGCCTGATAAAATTCGCCCCCTCGCGCTGGCCGCAGCGCGGGGCCGCGGAGAGGTGGCAGAGTGGTCGAATGCGGCAGACTCGAAATCTGTTGTACCGCTTGCGGTACCGGGGGTTCGAATCCCTCCCTCTCCGCCA
>VGIA01000054.1 GCA_016868105.1 Betaproteobacteria bacterium
GTGGCCGGCCCCCTGCGTGATGCCGCCCTGCATCTGCCCTTCGACGATCTGGTGGTTGACGATGTTGCCGGCGTCGTCGCAGGCAACGTAGGCGACGACCTCGGCTTCGCCGGTCTCGGGGTCGATCTCCACCTCCGAGATGTGGCAGCCGTTGGGGAAGGTCGAGGGCACCTTGGGCCGGTCGCGGTAGTCCAGATCGAGCTTGCCCGGGTGCTGCCGCGCGAGCTCGGCGATGCCGATCGAGCGGTCGGTTCCCTTGATCCGGTAGGCGCCGGAATCGAACTCGATGTCCGCCTGCGCGCTCTCCAGCGCGTCGGCCGCGAGCTTGATGCCGTTCTTCACGATCTCCAGCGCAGCCCAGTGGAAGGCGCTGCCCATGCCGAGCAGCGTGCGCGAGCCGCCCGTGGGATTGGCCGTCATGAAAAAGTCCGGCTCCGAGGTGCGCAGGCGGAACTTCTCCACCGGCACGCCCAGCACCGCCGAGGCCACCTGCGCGAGCGTGGTCTCGTGCCCCTGGCCGTGGTTGTGGCTGGCGGTGCGCAGCGTGATGGTGCCGTCCTTCTCCCAGGTGATGTGCGCCTGGTCGAAGGGCGCGAAGCCGCCCGCGGCCGAGGCCTCGATGTAGGTGGCGATGCCGCGGCCGCGGAGCCTGCCCTTTCTTTCCGAGGTTTTTCTTCGCTCCGGAAAACCCGGCCAGTCCGCGAGCTGCAACGCCTTGTCCAGCACGCCCTCGAAATCGCCGCAGTCGTACTCGAAGCCGGTGACGATCCTGTAGGGGAACTTGGCTTTCGGCACCAGGTTGCGGCGGCGGAATTCGGCCGCGTCCACCCCGAGCTCGCGCGCCGCCTCCTCCACCAGGCGCTCCATGGCGTAGGAGGCGACCGGCCGGCCCGCGCCGCGGTAGGCGGCGGTGGGCACGGTGTTGGTGAGCACGATCTTCGCCTGCACGTACACCGCCGGCACGTCGTAGACGCCGCTCGCCACGTTGACGAGGTTCACGGTGTTGATGAAGGAGCCGGTAAAGGCGAGGTAGGCGCCGGCGTTGGAGAAATATTCGAAGCGCATCGCCAGGATGCGCCCGTTGGCGTCCAGCGCGATCTCGCCCTTGTGCACGATGTCGCGCGCCTGCTCGTCGGAGACGAAGACCTCGGAGCGGCTGCCGACCCACTTCACGGGCCGCCCCAGCGTCTTCGCGGCGAGGCAGAGCGCGCCGTACTCGGGATAGGCGTTGAAGCGCACGCCGAAGCCGCCGCCCACCTCCTCGGCGACGATGCGCACCTTCTCCGGCGGCACCCCCAGCATCGCGCCCACCTGCAGGCGCATGGGCCCGGCGCCCTGCGTGGTCGCGTGCAGGGTGTACCGGTCGGCCCCGGCGTCGTAGCTCGCGGTCGCCGCGCGCGGCTCCATGGGATTGCCGACCACGCGCGAGTGGTAGGCCGCATGCGTCACCACTTTCGCCGCGCGCGCGAACGCGGCCTTGGTCTTCTCCTCGTCGCCGCCCGCGAAGTCGAGCACCAGGTTGCCCGGCACCGATTGGTGCAGCTGCGGCGCGCCCGCGGCGAGCGCGGCCTGCGCGGTGAGCACGGCGGGCAGCTCCTCGTATTCCACGACCACGGCCTCGGCCGCGTCCTGCGCCTGTGCCGCCGTCCCGGCGATCACCAGCGCGACGGGTTCCCCCACATAGCGCACGCAGTCGGGCGTGAGCGAATAGCGCGGCGGCACCCTCTGGTCGGCGCCGCCGCGGCCCTTCATCGGGGCGGCGGCGGGCATGGGCTTGTGGCCGGCGGCGAGGACGTCCCTGCCGGTCAGCACCTTGATCACCCCCGGCATCGCCAGCGCAGCCGAGGCATCGATCGACAAGATGCGCGCGCTCGGCCGGTCGGAGCGCAGGAAATGGCCGTGGGCCTGGCCGGGAAAACTCCAGTCGGAGACGTAGCGCCCCCGACCCGTGAGCATGCGCTCGTCCTCGAGCCTGCCCTTGTATGCGACACCGAATGAGGTCATGGCGGGGATTTTCACCTAATTTTCCAGGTCTTGGATAGGCCGATCCATAGGCTGCAAATAAACCTGCACGATCGTGCACATAGGGTCGCCTTCCACGGGCTAGGCGCCCGCTTCCTCGCCAAGGTAAGCCTCGCGCACCTTCGGCTCGGCGAGCAGTTTCCTTGCCTCATCGGCGAGCGTCACCGCGCCGGACTCCATGACGTAGCCCCGGCTGGCGATCTCGAGCGCGAGCTTCGCGTTCTGCTCCACCAGCAGGATGGTGACGCCCTGCCGAGCGATGTCGCGCACGATCTCGAAGATCTTCGCCACCAGCATCGGCGCGAGTCCCATGGAGGGCTCGTCCAGCAGCAGGAGCTTCGGGCGCGCCATCAGAGCCCGGCCCATGGCAAGCATCTGCTGCTCGCCGCCCGAGAGCGTGCCCGCGGTCTGCGCGCGGCGCTCCTTCAGGCGCGGGAACATGTCGTACTGGCGGCCGATGTCCTCGTTGATTGAAGCATCATTGCGCGCGTAGGCACCCATAGCGAGGTTCTCGGCCACGGTGAGCTGCGGGAAGATGCCGCGGCCCTCCGGCACCATCACCAGGCCCTTGCGCGGCAACTCGTGCACCGGCGTGCCGGCGGTATCCATGCCGGCGTAGGAGACCGATCCGGACCGCGACACCAGCCCGCAGATGGCCTTCAGCGTGGAGCTCTTGCCGGCGCCGTTGGCGCCGATCAGGCAGACCAGCTCGCCCCCCTCGACCCGCAGGTCGATGCCCTTCACCGCGCGAATGCCGCCGTAGTGGACTTCCAGCCCCTTCACCTCGAGCAGGCTCATGCCGCAGCGGGCTCGGCGGGCCTGCCGAGGTAGGCCTCGATGACCTTCGGGTCGCGCTGCACCTCGGCCGGCGGCCCTTCGGCGATGCGCTCGCCGTAGTCCAGCACCAGCACCCGGTCGCAGACGTTCATCACCAGGCGCACGTCGTGCTCGATGAGGAGCACCGTCACGCCGTCGGCGCGGATGCGCCCGATCAGCTTCGCCAGCGCCAGGCGCTCCGAGGGATTCATCCCCGCTGCGGGTTCGTCCAGCGCCAGCAGCTTGGGCTCCGTGGCGAGCGCGCGTGCGATCTCCAGGCGCCGCTGGTCGCCGTAGGGCAACCCGCCCGCGGCCTCGTTGGCGCGGGTGCGGATGCCGACGTAGTCGAGCAGTTCCAGCGCCCGGCGCTCGATCGCCGCCTCCTCCTCCAGGGTGGCGCGGTTGCGCAGCACCGCGCCCAGCACCCCGGCGCGCGTGCGCACGTGGCGGCCGATCATCACGTTCTCCAGCGCCGAGACGTTTGCAAACAGACGGATGCTCTGGAATGTGCGGGCGATGCCGGCCGCCGCGACGTGGTCCGGGCGCAGGCCGGCGAGCGATTGCCCGGCGAAGGTAAAGCCACCGGCATCCGGCAGGTAGATCCCGGTGAGGAGGTTGAACAGGGTGGTCTTGCCGGCGCCATTGGGGCCGATCAGCCCGTAGATTTCCCGTTCCGCGATCGAGAACGACACCTCCTCCAGCGCCCGGATGCCGCCGAAGCGCTTGCCGATGCCCTGTGCCCGGAGCAGCGCGCTCATCTCGCCTCTTCGCCGGCCAATTCGCGCTGGCGCACCGAGGAGGGCAGCAGCCCCGCTGGGCGCAACAGCATTACCAGCACGAGGGCGAGGCCGAACAGCAGCATGCGGATCACCTCGGGCTCGACCAGCTGCTTGCCGAACAACGCGTTCTGCAGCGGCGCCACCGTCCAGCGCAGGATCTCCGGCACGAACGACAGCAGCACCGCGCCCAGGATCACGCCCCAGATGTTGCCCATCCCGCCCAGCACCACCATCGCCACCACCATGATGGATTCCACCAGCACGAAGCTCTCGGGCGAGATGAAGCCCTGGATCGAGGCGAACATGCCGCCGGCGATGCCGCCGAAGGAGGCGCCCATGGCGAAGGCGAGGAGCTTCACGCTGGTGGTGTCGATGCCCATGGCGCGCGCCGCGGTCTCGTCCTCGCGCACCGCCTCCCAGGCCCGCCCGATGCGCGAATTCTGCAGCCGGAGGTTGATGACGACGACCACGACCATCACGGCGAGCAGCAGCCAGTAGTACTTCATGGGGCCGCTGATGGTGAGGCCGAGGACGCGGTCGGTGGTCGAGAAGTCCAGCGGGCCGATGCTGAACGGGGCGATCTGCGCGATGCCCTGCGGCCCGCGCGTGATGTTCACCGGCTGCGACAGGTTGTTGAGGAAGATGCGCACGATCTCGCCAAAGCCCAGCGTGACGATGGCGAGGTAGTCGCCGCGCAGCTTCAGCGTTGGCGCGCCCAGGATGACGCCGAACAGCGCCGCCACCGCGGCGCCGATGGGCAGGATGATCCAGAACGGCAGGTTGAGGCCGAAGTGCGGCGAGGCGAGCAGCGCATAGGCATAGGCGCCCACGGCGTAGAACGCGATGTAGCCCAGGTCCAGCAGCCCGGCGAAGCCGACCACGATGTTCAGTCCCAGCGCGAGCAGCACGTAGAGCACGGCGAGGTTGGCGATGCGCACCCAGGTCGTGCCCACCATGCTGAGCACGAAGGGCAGCGCGATCAGCGCCACCGCGACCGCGGCCACGCCCGCCCACAAGAGCAGCGGGTTGCCCCGGGCATCGACCAGGCGCCTCATGCGCGGTCGCCCACGCGCTCCCCGAGCAGCCCCGAGGGCCGGAACACCAGCACCAGGATCAGCACCACGAACGCGAACACGTCCTGGTAGTTGGAGCCGAACAGGACGAAGTGGCCGCCGTCGGCGCAGCGCTCGCCGACGGCGCGCGCGAGAGGCCCGTAGCGGCACAGGTCGGTGATGTCACCGATGTAGCCCGCCCCCAGCGCCTCGACCACGCCCAGCAGCAGGCCCCCGACCATGGCACCCGGCACGTTGCCGATGCCGCCCAGCACCGCGGCGGCAAAGGCCTTGAGTCCCAGGATCGAGCCCATGGTGTATTGCGCCACGCCGTAGTAGGTGCCGACCATCACCCCCGCCACCGCGGCGAGCCCGGCGCCGATCACGAAGGTGGCGGCGATGACGCGGTTGATGTCCACGCCCATCAGCCCGGCGACCTGCGGATTCTGCGCCGTGGCGCGCATCGAGCGCCCCAGCCGGGTGCGGTAGACGAGCCCCGCCAGGCCGCACATGATCGCCGCGCAGATGCCCAGGATCGCGAGCTGCACGCCGGTGACGGTGGCGCCGAGGAAGCTGAAGGTCTTGAGCGGGATGATCTGCGGGAACGCGAGCACGTTGCGGCTCCACACCAGCATGGCGAGGTGCTGCAGGATGATGGAGGCGCCGATGGCGGTGATCAGGGGCGCCAGGCGCGGCGCGCGGCGCAGCGGCCGGTAGGCAAGCCGCTCCACTGTGTAGCTCACCAGCATGCACACCGGGATCGCGCAGGCGGTGCCGACAAGGACCACCGCGAGCGGCGGCAGCCCGCCGGCGGCGAGCAGGTTGATGACCGTGAACGCCACCATGGCGCCGATCATCACCACCTCGCCGTGCGCGAAGTTGATCAGCTGGATGATGCCGTAGACCATGGTGTAGCCCAGCGCCACCACGGCGTAGACCGCGCCCAGGGTCAGGCCATTCACCATCTGCTGGAGGAAGATGTCCACGCAGCGAGCCTAGCAAAAAAAACGGCGCCCAAAGGCGCCGTTTTCGTGCTTGCGGCGAGGCCCTACTTCTTGGCCGCGTCCTTCGCGGGCGCGGCGGCGCCGCCGATGAACTCGGCGTAGGGCGTGCTCTTGCCGCCCTTCACGATCGCGGTGGGCTCCAGCTTGCCCGCCTTCATGGTGAAGATCGTGATCTCGGCGCCCTTGCGGTCGCCCTTGCCGTCAAACGCGATCTGGCCGGTGGCACCCTTGAAGTCGATCTTGGCCAGCTCCGGCAGGTACTTCGCCGGGTCGGCCGAATTCGCTTTCTTCATCGCCTCGATCAGCAGGTTCGCGGCGTCGTAGGTGAACGGCGCGTAGATGATCGGGTCGACTTTGAACGCCTTCTTGTAGGCCTCGAGGAACTTCTTGTCCGCCGCCTGGGGCGGCAGGCCGGCCTGCGAGCACAGCAGGCCGTCGGCCGCCGCGCCCGCCAGCTTGGGCATCTCGTCGGTGCAGGCGCCGTCGCCAAAGGAGAACACCGCCTTGATGCCCAGCTCGCGCGCCTGCTTGAGCATCGGGCCGCCAGTGGCGTCCATCCCGCCGTAGAACACCGCGTCCGGGTTGCGGCCCTTGAGCTTGGTCAGCACCGCCTTCCAGTCGGTGGTCTTGTCGGTGCCCTTCTCGCGCGGCAGCACCTTGATGTTGGCGCCCTTGAGGGACTTCTCGACCTCGTTGGCGAGGCCCTCGCCATACGCGGTCGCGTCATCGATCACCGCCACCAGCTTGGGCTTGGCGACGCCGGCGAGGTAGTTCGCCACCGCCGGGCCCTGCTGGTCGTCGCGCGCGACGACGCGGAACTGCACCTTGAAGCCCTGCTCGGTGAGCTTGGGGTTGGTGGCCGAGCCCGAGATCACCGGGATGCCCGCCTTGTTGTAGATGTCGGAGGCCGGGATCGAGGTACCCGAGTTCAGGTGGCCGACGACGCCGGCAACCTTCGCATCCACCAGCTTCTGCGCCACGGTGGTGCCGACCTTCGGGTCGGCCTGGTCGTCCTCCGGCACGAAGACGAACTTCGCATCCTTGCCGTCGATCTTGATCTTGGCCGCGTTGGCCTCGTCGATCGCCATGCGCGCGCCGTTCTCGTTGTCCTTGCCCAGGTGGGCAATGCCGCCGGTGAGCGGGCCGACGTGCCCGATCTTGATCTCGACGGACGGCGGCGGCGGCGCGCCCTTCTTCACTTCCGCGGTCTTCTTCGTGTCGGCCGGCTTGTCGCCGCAGCCGATCACCGCCAGCGAGGCGGCAAGGACGGTCAGTCCAAGTGCGAGGCGATTCATGATCTCTCCAGGGGAATGGGTTTGGGGGTAAGGGGTGCGGCAGGGGCGGACATGATACCACCTGCCCCGAAAAACAGTGACCTTGATCGCCCGGCAGCTCGGTGAGCGCCTCGATCGCCGCCTCGCGCTCGGCGGGCGCCGTTGGCCTGGGTCAGCCGCGTATCGACCACCAGAGCGTTCATCGTCCTGATCGACACCCAGTTCGGCGCCCTGCTCAAGCAGCTGCCGAACAAGGCGCAGACCGACGCGCTGCTGGTCGACATCAACCAGGCAGGACTGTCCCGTGGCCTACCGTTCGAGCTGCTCAAGCCGGCGGCGTCGGAATCGGCCAAGGAGTTCTGCCCCGAGCTGCCGATGCAGAAGCAGGAAGACCGCGCCGATACCACCCGCGCGCCGTTCTTCGGCGAGTTGCCCTGCATTGGCTTCCTGTTCGGCAGCCAGCAGTCGCGCACCTTCAAGACCGAGCTTCTGGTCTTCATCATCCCGCGCGTGGTCAACGAGCAGATCAGGGTTCGCCAGCGCGTTCTTCTCGGACCTGCAGGCGGCCGGGTCCTCCCGGCCGTTTTTTGGGCGGCTGGTTACAATGTCGCCGTGAAGCGCAACAGCAACATCATCCTGGTCGGCATGATGGGCGCGGGCAAGACCACCGTCGGCCGCATCCTGGCGCGACGCCTGAAGCGCGCGTTCCACGACTCCGATCACGCGATCGAAGCGCGCTGCGGCGTGCGCGTGCCCCTGATCTTCGAGATCGAGGGCGAGGCCGTATTCCGCGCCCGCGAGGCGCAGTTGATCGAGGAGCTGTGTGCGCTGGAGGGGATCGTCCTCGCCACCGGCGGCGGCGCCATCCTTGCCCCGGAAAACAGGCGCCGCATGGCCGATTCCGGCCTCGTCGTCTACCTGCACGGCAGGCCCGCCGACCTCTGGCAACGCCTCCGGCACGGCCGCAACCGGCCGCTGCTGGCGACGGCGGACCCGCTTGCCAAGCTCGAGGAACTGTACGCCGTGCGCGACCCGTTGTACCGCGAAACGGCGGCGATCGTGTTCGATACCGCGCGCCAGAGCGTGCTGGCGCTCGCGCGCGACCTGCTCGCCAGGCTGGAGGGCGCGTGCCGGATCTCAGCGTAGAGCTCGGCGCGCGCGCCTACCCGATCCACATCGGCGCCGGGCTGCTCGATCGGGCGGACCTGTACGCGCCTCACTTGGGCGGCGGCGCGGTCGCGGTGGTCACCAATTGCGCAGTGGCGCGGCTGTACCTGGACCGGCTGGAGCGCGCGCTGCGCGCCGCGGGCGCGCGCGCGCTCACCAGGATCGTCATCCCCGAGGGCGAGCAGGCCAAGGAATGGCAGACGCTGGACCGGGTGTTCGACGAGCTGCTGGCGGCGCGCTGCGGCCGCGACACCCTGCTGGTCGCGCTCGGCGGCGGCGTGGTCGGCGACCTCGCGGGCTTCGCCGCCGCGGTGTACCAGCGCGGCGTGCCGTTCCTGCAGGTGCCCACGACGCTTCTGGCCCAGGTCGATTCCTCGGTCGGCGGCAAGACCGCGATCAACCACGCGCGCGGCAAGAACATGATCGGCGCCTTCCACCAGCCGCTGGCGGTGATCGCCGACGTCGCCACGCTGGACACGCTTGCGGCGCGCGAGCTGAGCGCCGGCATGGCCGAGGTGATCAAGCACGGCCTCATCCTGGATGCCGACTTCGTCGCCTGGCTGGAGGCGAACCTCGGCAAACTGCTTGCGCGGGACCGCGGGGCACTTGTCCACGCGGTGCAGCGCTGCTGCCAGCTAAAGGCCGGCGTGGTCGCCGCCGACGAGCGCGAGACCGGGCTGCGCGCGATCCTCAATTTCGGCCACACCTTCGGCCACGCCATCGAGGCCGGTCTGGGCTACGGCGAGTGGCTGCATGGCGAGGCGGTGGCCGCCGGGATGGTGATGGCGGCCGAGCTCTCGGCGCGCTGCGCCGGCCTGCCATCGGCCGAGGTGGCGCGCGTGCGACGCCTGGTGGAACGCGCGCAATTGCCCGCGCGCGCGCCGGCGCTGGAAGCCGAGCGCCTCCTGGAGCTGATGCAGGCGGACAAGAAGGCCGAAGGCGGCCAGGTGCGCTTCGTGCTGCTGGAGGCGATCGGCCGCGCCGTGCTGCGCGGGGGCATCGATCCGGCGCTGGTCCGCCAGAGCATGGCCGCCGCCCGCTGAGGCGGGCGTGGGCCGAAACCCTTGTAAGCCCGTGGTTCCACGGGTATATTTCAAAGTCAAGGCAAAATTTTTGTGCGACGCCGCAAAAATGCCTATATGTTAATTTAAATCAGGCACTTGAGAATGAGCTTGCAATTTCGTCCCGGCCCGCAGGGGCTCTATGATCCTGCCAACGAGCATGACGCCTGCGGCGTGGGCTTCGTGGCACACATCAAGGGCCGCAGGACCCATTCCATCGTCCAGCAGGGCCTCACGGTGCTGCGCAACCTCACCCACCGCGGCGCCGTGGGCTGGGACCCGAAGCTCTCCGACGGCGCCGGCATCCTGATCCAGATCCCCGACCGTTTCCTGCGCGAGGAAATGGCGGCCAAGGGCTTGGCCTTGCCGCCGCCGGGCCAGTACGGCGTCGGCATGGTGTTCCTGCCGCGCGAGCCGGCCAGCCGCCTTGCTTGCGAGTACGAGATCGAGCGCGCCATCAAGGACGAAGGCCAGGTGCTGCTGGGCTGGCGCGACGTGCCGGTGGACAATAGCGATCTCGCCGAGCCGGCCCGGAACCTCGAGCCGGTGATCCGGCAGGTGTTCGTCGGCCGCGGCAAGGGCGTCACGGTCACCGACGCGCTGGAGCGCAAGCTCTACATCATCCGCAAGAGCGCCGGGCACGCCATCCAGGCGCTGCAGCTCGCGCACGGCAAGGAGTTCTACGTGCCGTCGATGTCGGCGCGCACGCTCGCCTACAAGGGCATGCTGCTCGCGCACCAGGTCGGGGAGTACTACCTCGAACTCAAGGACGCGCGGGTCGAGTCGGCGCTGGCGCTGATCCACCAGCGCTTCTCGACCAACACCTTCCCGTCGTGGGACCTGGCGCACCCGTTCCGGCTGATCGCGCACAATGGCGAGATCAACACCGTGCGTGGCAACGTCAACTGGATCCGCGCCCGCCAGGGCGCCATCTCCAGCCCGGTGCTGGGCGAGGACCTGGCCAAGATCTGGCCGCTGATCTACGACGGCCAGTCGGATTCGGCCTCCTTCGACAACGCGGTTGAGATGCTGGTGATGGGGGGCTACTCTGTCGCCCACGCCATGATGATGATGATCCCGGAGGCGTGGGAGAACCACGCGCTGATGGACCCGGCGCGGCGCGCGTTCTACGAGTACCACGCCGCGATGATGGAGCCCTGGGACGGCCCGGCATCGATCGCCTTCACCGACGGCCGCCAGATCGGCGCCACGCTGGACAGGAACGGCCTGCGACCCTCGCGCTACATCGTCACCGACGACGACCTGGTGATCATGGGCTCGGAGTGCGGCTGCCTGCCGGTGCCCGAGGAGAGAATCGTCAAGAAGTGGCGCCTGCAGCCCGGCAAGATGTTCCTGGTCGACCTGGAGAAGGGCCGCATCGTCGACGACAAGCAACTGAAGGACGCCCTTGCGCATCACCGCCCCTACGCGGACTGGATCGAGCGCATCCGCGTCAGGCTGGACGAGGTGGAAAGCGACCGCCAGCAGCCGGAGCGCTCGGCGGTGCCGCTGCTCGACCGCCAGCAGGCCTTCGCCTATACCCAGGAGGACGTCAAGTTCCTGATGGCGCCGATGGCGCAGTCGGGCGAGGAGCCCACCGGCTCGATGGGCAACGACTCGCCGCTGGCGGTGCTCTCGGGCAAGGACAAGACGCTCTACCACTACTTCAAGCAGCTGTTCGCGCAGGTCACCAACCCGCCGATCGACCCGATCCGCGAGGAGCTGGTGACCTCGCTGGTGTCGTTCATCGGCCCCAAGCCCAACCTGCTCGGCATCGACGAGATGAACCCGCCGCTGCGCCTGGAGGTGAGCCAGCCGGTGCTCGACTTCTTCGAGATGGAGAAGGTGCGCCACATCGAGCGCTACACCCAGGGCAAGTTCCAGGCCTGCGAACTGGACATCACCTACCCGGTGGCCTGGGGCAAGGAGGCGATCGAGGCGCGCCTCGCCTCGCTGCGCGCCCAGGCCGAGGACGCGGTACGCGCCGGCACCTCGATCATCATCATCTCCGACCGCAAGGTGGACCGCGACCGCGTCGCCATCCCGGCGCTGCTCGCGCTCTCGGCGATCCACCAGCACCTGGTGGCCAAGGGCCTGCGCACCTCCACCGGCCTGGTGGTCGAGACCGGCTCGGCGCGCGAAGTGCACCATTTTGCGCTGCTGGGCGGCTACGGCGCCGAGGCGGTGCACCCGTACCTTGCCCTGGAGACGCTGCTGGAACTCGCGGCGCAGGGCCGCCTGGGCGAGGGCGTGGACGGCCGCAAGGCGATCAAGAATTTCGTCAAGGCGATCGGCAAGGGACTGAAGAAGGTGATGTCCAAGATGGGCATCTCCACCTACATGTCCTACACCGGGGCGCAGATCTTCGAGGCGATCGGCCTTTCGAGCACGGTGGTGGACAAGTACTTCACCGGCACCGCCTCCAAGGTGAGCGGCATCGGCCTGTTCGAGATCACCGAGGAGGCGATGCGCATCCACCGCGCCGCCTTCAGCGAGAGCGATCCGGTGCTCGCGGCCGAGCTGGACGCCGGCGGCGAGTACGCATGGCGGGTGCGCGGGGAGGATCACATGTGGACGCCGGACGCAATCGCCAAGCTGCAGCACGCGACGCGCCGGCAGTCCTACGCCACGTACAAGGAGTATGCGCAGCTGATCAACGACCAGTCGGCGCGCCACATGACCTTCCGCGGCCTGTTCGAGTTCCGCCGCGACGCGGTCAAGCCGGTGCCGCTGGAGGAGGTCGAGCCCGCCGCGGAGATCGTCAAGCGCTTCGCCACCGGCGCCATGTCGCTGGGCTCGATCTCGACCGAGGCGCACGCCTCGCTCGCGATCGCGATGAACCGCATCGGCGGCAAGTCCAACACCGGCGAGGGCGGCGAGGACCGCAAGCGCTACGCCCCGGTCAAGGCCGGCGAGACGCTGCGCAGCCGCCTGGGCGCGGCGCGCGTCGAGACCGACATCGAGCTGCGCGAAGGCGACGTGCTCAAGTCCAGGATCAAGCAGGTGGCCTCGGGCCGCTTCGGCGTCACCGCGGAGTACCTGGCGAGCGCCGAGCAGATCCAGATCAAGATGGCGCAGGGCGCCAAGCCCGGCGAGGGCGGCCAGCTGCCCGGCAGGAAGGTCTCGGAGTACATCGCCGAGCTGCGCTACTCCACCCCCGGGGTGGAGCTGATCAGCCCGCCGCCGCACCACGACATCTATTCCATCGAGGACCTGGCGCAGCTGATCCACGACCTGAAGAACGCCAACCCGAAGGCCTCGATTTCGGTGAAGCTGGTGTCCGAGGTGGGTGTCGGCACGGTTGCCGCAGGGGTGTCCAAGGCGAAGGCGGACCATGTCACCATCTCCGGGCACGACGGCGGCACCGGCGCCTCGCCCTGGAGCTCGATCAAGCACGCCGGAACGCCGTGGGAGCTGGGCCTCGCCGAGACCCAGCAAACGCTGGTGCTCAACCGCCTGCGCGGCCGCATCGCGGTGCAGGTCGATGGGCAGCTCAAGACCGGCCGCGACGTGGTCATCGGCGCGATCCTGGGGGCGGACGAGTTCGGCTTCGCCACCGCGCCGCTGGTGGTGCAGGGCTGCATCATGATGCGCAAGTGCCACCTCAACACCTGCCCGGTGGGCGTGGCGACGCAGGACCCGGTATTGCGGCGCAAGTTCACCGGCAAGCCGGAGTACGTCGTCAACTACTTCTTCTTCGTCGCCGAAGAGGTGCGCGAGCTGATGGCGAGCCTGGGCGTGCGGAAGCTCGACGAGCTCATCGGCCGCACCGACCTGCTCGACGTGAACCGGGGCATCGAGCACTGGAAGGCGAAGGGGCTGGACTTCTCGCGCGTCTTCTACATGCCGAAAATGCCCGCCGAGGTTTCGCTGCGCCACACCGAGGTGCAGGACCACGGCCTGGGGAAGGTGCTCGACCGCCGCCTGCTGGAGCTGGCGCAGCCGGCGCTGCTGCGCGGCGAGAAGGTCGCCATCGACATGCCGATCCGCAACATCAACCGCACCGTCGGCACCATCCTGTCGCACGAGGTCGCCAGTCGCTACGGCCACGAAGGCCTGCCGGAGGACACCATCCGGGTGAAGTTCGCCGGCTCCGCGGGACAGAGCTTCGGCGCCTTCCTCGCGCGCGGCATCTCGCTCGAGCTGGTGGGCGACACCAACGACTACGCCGGCAAGGGGCTCTCGGGCGGCCGCATCTCGGTGCAGCCCTCGCCCAAGTTCCGCGGCGAGCCGACCGAGAACATCATCTGCGGCAACGTCGTGCTCTACGGCGCGATCGCGGGCGAGGCCTACTTCCGCGGCGTCGCCGGCGAGCGCTTCGCGGTGCGCAATTCCGGCGCCTCGGCCGTGGTCGAGGGCGTGGGCGACCATGGCTGCGAGTACATGACCGGCGGCACCGTGGCGGTGCTGGGGCTCACCGGGCGCAACTTCGCTGCGGGCATGTCGGGCGGCATCGCCTACGTGCTGGACGTGGACGGGGAGTTCGCCAAGCGCTGCAATCCGGCGATGGTGGACCTGGAGCCGGTGCTCACCGAGTCCGAGCAGCAGGGCCGGCTCGCGCGCGAGCTGTGGCACCGCGGCCAGTCCGACGAGGCCATCCTGCGCCGGCTGCTCGAGGCGCACGTGAAGCACACCGGCAGCCGGCGCGGCCGGCAGGTCCTGGAGAAGTGGGGCGAGCATCGCGGCCGCTTCGTCAAGGTGTTTCCGAAGGAGTACCGGCGCGCGCTGGGCGAGCTCGCCGCGTCACAAAAGAAAGCGGCGGCCTAGGTGGGCAAGGCCACCGGATTCCTCGAGTTCCAGCGGCTCGAGGAGGCGTACCAGGCGCCCCAGGAACGCAAGCAGCACTACCGCGAGTTCGTCGTGCACCTGTCGGACGACGAAGCGAAGGTGCAGGGGGCGCGCTGCATGGACTGCGGCACGCCGTTCTGCATGTCGGGCTGCCCGGTGAACAACATCATCCCGGACTGGAACGACCTGGTCTACCGCCAGGACTGGCGGGCCGCGATCCAGACCCTGCACACGACCAACAATTTCCCCGAGTTTACCGGCCGCCTCTGCCCCGCCCCCTGCGAGGAGGCCTGCGTGCTGCGCATCAACGCCGACCCGGTGGGCATCAAGTCCATCGAGCACGCCATCGTGGACAAGGCCTGGGAATCGGGCTGGATCGCGCCGCAACCGGCGGCGCGCAACACCGGCAGGAAAGTCGCGGTGATTGGCTCGGGCCCCGCCGGCCTTGCCAGCGCGCAGCAGCTGGCGCGCGCCGGCCACGCCGTAACGGTGTTCGAGAAGAACGACCGCATCGGCGGGCTGCTGCGCTACGGCATTCCCGATTTCAAGATGGAAAAGAGCCATATCGACCGCCGCGTTGAGCAGATGAAGGCCGAGGGCGTCGAGTTCCGCACCAATCACGTCGTCGCCTCCGTCCCCCCGGGCGCCGGCAACCCGAAGGCGCAGGCGGTGGAGCCCAGCGAGCTCCTGGCCGAGTTCGACGCCGTGGTGCTGGCCGGCGGCGCGGAAGTGCCGCGCGACCTGCCGGTGCCCGGGCGCCAGCTCGATGGCGTGCATTTCGCGATGGACTTCCTGCCGCTGCAGAACCGGCGCGTGGCGGGCGACCGCGGCGTGAAGGACCTGTGGGCGAAGGGCAAGCATGTGGTGGTCATCGGTGGCGGCGACACCGGCTCGGACTGCGTTGGCACCTCCAACCGGCACGGTGCGGTCTCGGTCACGCAGTTCGAGCTGCTGCCGATGCCGCCGGACCCCGAGCTCAACCCGGTCTGGCCGTACTGGCCGACGCGCCTGCGCACCTCCTCCTCGCACGAGGAAGGCGCCGAGCGCGACTGGTCCATCGCGACCAAGCAGTTG
>VGIA01000055.1 GCA_016868105.1 Betaproteobacteria bacterium
CCCACAACCACCCGACCGCGATCTCGCCCTTCCCGGGCGCGGCCACCGGCGCCGGAGGCGAGATCCGCGACGAGGGGGCCACCGGGCGCGGCGCCAGGCCCAAGGCGGGCCTGGTGGGCTACTCGGTGTCCCACCTGCGCATCCCCGGCGCGATGCAGCCCTGGGAGGCAAACGATCCCGGAAAGCCCGGCCGCATCGTCTCGGCGCTGGAGATCATGCTCGAGGGCCCGATCGGCGCCGCCTCGTTCAACAACGAGTTCGGCCGGCCCAACCTCGCGGGCTACTTCCGCACCCTGGAGATGGAGGCCGCGGGCGTGCTGCGCGGCTACCACAAGCCGATCATGCTGGCGGGCGGCATCGGCAACATCGCCGACGTGCATCGGAACAAGGCGGCGCTGCCTCCCGGAAGCCTGATGCTTCAGCTCGGAGGTCCCGGCATGCTGATCGGGATGGGCGGCGGCGCGGCCTCCTCCCTGGGTGCCGGGACCAACACCGAGGACCTGGACTTCGATTCGGTGCAGCGCGGCAACGCCGAGATCCAGCGTCGCGCGCAGGAAGTCATCGACCGCTGCTGGCAGCTGGGCGCGGACAACCCGATCCTCTCCATCCACGACGTCGGCGCGGGCGGATTGTCGAACGCGCTGCCCGAACTCGCCCACGGGGCGGGCCGGGGCGCGCGCCTCGACCTGCGGCAGGTTCCTTCCGAGGACAGCGGCATGTCGCCGCGCGAGATCTGGTGCAACGAGGCCCAGGAGCGCTACGTGCTCGCCATCGCGCCGGAATCGCTGGAGCGCTTCGCGGCGCTGTGCGCGCGCGAGCGCTGCCCGTTCGCGGTGCTGGGCACCGCCACCGTCGAGGGCCGGCTGGTGGTCGAGGACCCGGAACTGGGCGAGCGCGCCGTGGACATGCGCACGGACACGCTGCTCGGCAAGCCGCCGCGGCTGCTGCGCGACGTGAAGCGCCTGAAGCCCGCGCTGCCGGCGCTGTCGCTGGAGGGGATCGAGTTCAGGGAGGCGGCCCTGCGCGTGCTGCGCCACCCGGCGGTGGCCGACAAGACCTTCCTCATCGCCATCGGCGACCGCACCGTGGGCGGCCTGTGCTCGCGCGATCCCTTGGTCGGTCCCTGGCAGGTGCCGGTGGCCGATTGCGCCACGACGCTGCTGGATTTCGACGGCTATGGCGGCGAGGCCTATGCCATCGGCGAGCGCACGCCGCTCGCGCTCATCGATGCGCCGGCCTCCGGCCGCATGGCGGTGGGCGAGGCGCTGACCAACCTGGCGGCGGCGCGCGTCGAGGCGCTGGATCGCGTGAAGCTGTCGGCCAACTGGATGGCCGCGGCCGGCTACCCGGGCGAGGACGCCGCGCTCTACGACACGGTGCGCGCGGTTGCGCTGGAGCTGTGCCCGGCACTGGGCGTCGCCATCCCGGTGGGCAAGGATTCGCTGTCCATGCGCACCGCCTGGCAGGACGGCGGCGCGCACAAGGAAGTGGTGGCGCCGTTGTCGCTCATCGTGTCGGCCTTCGCGCCGCTGCCGGATGCGCGCAAGGTGCTCACCCCGCGCCTGCGCACCGACGCCGGCGACACCGAGCTGTGGCTGCTGGACCTGGGGGCCGGCCGCAATCGCCTGGGCGGCTCGATCCTGGCGCAGGTGTATTCCCGGCTGGGCGATCGCTGTCCCGACCTGGACAATCCGGCGCTGCTGAAGGGCTTTTTCGGCGCGATCCTGCGCCTGGCCGACGAAGGCCTGCTGCTCGCCTACCACGACCGCTCCGACGGCGGCCTGTTCGCCACCGTCTGCGAGATGGCCTTCGCCGGCCGCTGCGGGGTGACGCTGAACCTGGACGCGCTCGCCTTCGAGGGCTGGAGCGACGAGGTCGACGGCTTCAAGCACGGCGGGTCCTACGGCGGCGAGCACCAGCTGGCCGGCCGCCTGCGCGAGCGCATGCTGGAGGCGCTGTTCGCCGAGGAACTGGGGGCCGTGGTGCAGATCCGCGCCCGCGACCGCGGGCGCGTGCTGGCGGTGCTGCGGCAGGCGGGCGTGCACGGCTGCGCCCATCTCGCCGGATTGCCCAACCCGCGCGACGAGATCGCCTTCACGCGCAGCGCGAAGAAGGTGTTTGCGGAGAAGCGCGCGGTGCTGCAGCGCGCCTGGTCCGAGACCAGCTTTCGCATGCAGCAGCTGCGCGACAACCCGGACTGCGCGCAGGAGGCTTTTGACCGCGCGCTGGATGCGGAGGATCCCGGGCTGTCGTTCGCGCTCTCCTACGATCCGGCCGAGGACCTCGCCGCGCCATTCATTTCCTGCGGCGCGCGGCCCAGGGTGGCGATCCTGCGCGAGCAGGGCGTCAACAGCCAGGTGGAGATGGCCGCGGCGTTCCACCGCGCCGGCTTCGAGGCGGTGGACGTGCACATGTCGGATGTGATCGCGGGCCGCATCTCGCTGGAGGGCTTTCGCGGCCTTGCCGCCTGCGGCGGCTTTTCCTACGGCGACGTGCTGGGCGGCGGCCAGGGCTGGGCGAAGACGATCCTGTACAACGGCCGCGCGCGCGGGGAGTTCGAGGCCTTCTTCGCGCGCGGCGACACCTTCGCGCTCGGGTCCTGCAACGGCTGCCAGATGATGGCGGCGCTGAAGGAGATCATCCCGGGCGCGGGGCATTGGCCGGTGTTCTCCCAGAACCGCAGCGAGCAGTTCGAGGCGCGCTTCGTCATGGTGGAGATCCCGCAGAACCCCTCCATTCTCATGCGCGGCATGGCCGGCAGCCGCATGCCCATCGCCACTGCGCACGGCGAGGGCCGCGCGGTGTTCGCCGCGCCTGGGGACCAGGCCAACGCCGTGGTCTCGATGCGCTTCGTGGACCACCGCGGCGCAGTCGCGCAGGCCTACCCGCTCAACCCCAACGGCTCGCCGGAGGGCATCGCCGGGCTGACCACGGCCGAGGGCCGCTTCACCATCGTCATGCCGCACCCCGAGCGCGTATTCCGCAGCATCCAGATGTCCTGGTCGCCCGACGGCGCGGGGGAGGATTCGCCCTGGATGCGGATGTTTCGAAATGCGCGCGCCTGGGTAGGCTAGAGTTGCGGTCCGTCAACCCAGGAGGAAGCGCATGAGCATCGTCCGCCACGACCCCGGTCCCATCCTCAGCCTCGCTACCGAGCACGGCAACACGGTGTACCTCGCCGGCATCGTCGCCAAGAACCTGAAGGCCGACGTCAAGGGCCAGACCCAGGAGATCCTGGCCGAGATCGACCGGCTGCTCGCCAAGTGCGGCAGTTCCAAGTCCAAGATCCTGCAGGCGCAGATCTGGGTCACCGACATCCGCAACCGCGAGCCGATGAACACGGTGTGGAACGCATGGGTGGATCCGAACCACAAGCCGCCGCGCGCCTGCGTCGAGGCGGCCCTGGCCTCGCCCGACGCGCTGGTCGAGGTGATGGTGGTGGCGGCGAAGTAGCGCCCGGATCGGTCGGGCGCGCCTCGGCCTTGTTCAGGATCGACAGCAGCCGCCCGGTGTTGAAGCACGCATCCCTGATGTAGAGGATGTTGGGCACCTTGGAGAGCTGGTCGATCGCGGGCAGGCGCGGGGATGCCCTCGGCGCCCATGCGCTCGCACTCTTTCCCCTGCGCCACGGCGTCGTCAGCCCGCTCGACCGGATTCAGGCGTAGAGGTTGAGCACCGCATCCAGCCCGCAATGGTCCAGCGCATGCGTCGCCGAGTCCTTCACCGCCGGCTTCGCCCGGTAGGCCACGGAAATGCCCGCGATTCCCATCATCGGGATGTCGTTGGCGCCGTCGCCCACCGCCACGGCCTGGGAAGCCGTGATCCCCATCGAGGCAATTTCCTGCACCAGCCGCGCGGCCTTGGCTTGGCCATCGACGATGTCGCCGAGCACGCGGCCGGTCAGCTTTCCATCGGCGATCTCCAGCTGGTTGGAGTAGGCGGCATCCAGCCCGAGGCGTTCCTTGAGCCAGCCGGTGAAGAAGGAGAAGCCGCCGGAGACGAGCAGGGTGCGGATGCCCAGTTTGTGGCAGCGCGAAATCAGCGCTTCGGCGCCGTGCGAGAGCCGCATGCGTTGCTCGCAGATGCGCGCCAGCGCCGATTCCTCGAGCCCGGCGAGCAGCGCGACCCGCCGTTGCAGCGATTCCCTGTAGTCGATCTCGCCCCGCATCGCCTGTTCGGTGACCTGGGCGATGCGATCCTTGATGCCCAGCAGCCCGCCCATCTCGTCGATGCTCTCGATGGTGACCAGGGTGCAGTCCATGTCCATGGCGATGAGCCGCAGGTCGGCGAGGCGCCGCGAATCGGGCACCCAGGCGAAATCCAGTTCGTTCTCCTCGCAGTAGGTGGCGACCAGGGGCGATTCCTCGGCGCCGGAGATGCGCACTGCGGCCGGCCCCAGCGCGGTGACGCCGCCGCCGGAGACCATGTGCACCAAGCGCTTCAGTTCGGCATGGGGCAGGGCGCGGCCCTGCAGCACCAGGTTCACCGGCCGCTCATTTCTGCAGCGCGGCGAGTCCTCTCATGCCGCGAGCTCCAGCAGCAGCCCGCGCGCCGCCCTGGCGCGCTCCTGCCAGGTGGGGGCCTTCACCGCCTGGCGCAGCTTCTCAGGCCCGGCCAGGCGCAGGTCGCGCCGGCGGCTGACGAAGTCCACGATTTTCTGCGCGCCGATGGGCGGGTCCTTCAGGAACTGCAGCTGCACCGTCTCGTGGGTGGCATCGAGCCGCGCCACGCCGAGCGGTTTGCACAGGATGCGCAGGCCGTGGACTTCCAGCAGCGCCTGCGCCGGCTCCGGCGGCAGGCCGAAGCGGTCGATGAGTTCCTCGCGCATGCGTTCCAGCTGCTCCGCGGTCTCGCAGTTGGCGAGGCGCTTGTACAGGGTCAGGCGCTGGTTGACGTCGCTGCAGTAGTCCTGGGGCAGCAGCGCGGGGGCGTGCAGCTTGATCTCGGTGCCGGTGTCCAGGGGCTGGTCGAGGTCGATGGCCTTGCCCTTCTTGAGCGCGCGCACCGCGCGCTCCAGCATCCGGGTGTAGAGATCGAAGCCCACTTCCTGGATCTGGCCCGACTGCGATTCGCCCAGCACCTCGCCCGCGCCGCGGATCTCCAGGTCGTGCATCGCCAGATAGAAGCCCGCGCCCAGCTCCTCCATCATCTGGATCGCCTCCAGGCGCTTCTTCGCCTGCGCGCCCAAGGCGTCCTCGGGGGGCGTCAGCAGGTAGGCGTAGGCTTGGTGGTGCGAGCGCCCGACGCGGCCGCGCAGCTGGTGCAGCTGCGCCAGGCCGAACCGGTCGGCGCGGTGGATGACGATGGTGTTGGCGCTCGGGATGTCGATCCCGGTCTCGATGATGGTCGAACACAGCAGCACGTTGCTGCGCTGCCGGGTGAAGTCGCGCATCACGCGCTCCAGTTCCCGCTCGCGCATCTGGCCGTGCGCCACCGCGATGCGCGCCTCGGGCAGCAGCTTCGCGAGGCGATCGTGCGCGTGCTCGATGCTCTCGACCTCGTTGTGCAGGTAGTACGCCTGGCCGCCGCGCCGCAGTTCCCTCAGCACCGCCTCGCGCACCAGGCCCTCGCCCGCCTGGGCGACGAAGGTCTTGATGGCCAGGCGCTTCTGCGGCGCGGTGGCGATGACCGAGAACTCGCGCAGGCCCTCCAGCGACAGGGCGAGGGTGCGCGGGATCGGCGTTGCCGTGAGCGTGAGCACGTCCACCTCGGCACGCAGCGCCTTCAGGGCGTCCTTCTGGCGCACGCCGAAGCGGTGCTCCTCGTCGATGATCGCAAGGCCCAGGTTGGCGAACTTCAAGCCCGATGAAAGCAGCTGGTGGGTGCCGATGACGATGTCGAGCTCCCCGGCGGCGAGCTTGGCCACCACCTCGGCGGCCTGCTTGGCGCTGCGGAAGCGCGACAGCTCGCCGATGCGGACCGGGAAGTCGGCAAAGCGGTCCGTGAAAGTCTGATAGTGCTGCTCCACCAGCAGCGTGGTGGGGCACAGGATCGCGACCTGCTTGCCGTCGGCCACCGCGACGAAGGCGGCGCGCAGCGCGACCTCGGTCTTGCCGAAGCCGACGTCGCCGCAGATCAGGCGGTCCATGGGCCTGCCCGAGGTCATGTCCGCGATCACGGCCTCGATCGCGGCCTGCTGGTCGGCGGTTTCCTCGAAGCCGAAGCCCTCGGCGAAGGCATCCAGGTCGTGCCCCTTCACCTTGAAGGCGTGGCCCTTGCGCGCGGCGCGCAGGGCATAGAGCGAGAGCAGCTCGGCGGCGGTGTCGCGCACCTGCTTCGCGGCACGGGCGCGCGCCTTGTCCCATTGGCCGCTGCCCAGCTTGTGCAGCGGCGCGGCCTCGGGCTGCGCGCCGGCGTAGCGCGAGATCGCCGCCAGCTGCGCCACCGGCACGTAGAGCTTGTCGCCGCCCTCGTATTCCAGGTGCAGGAACTCGTTGCTACCGTCACCCAGGTCCATGCTCGCCAGACCCCTGTAGCGGCCGATGCCGTGCTGGGCGTGGACCACGGGGTCGCCGGGCCGCAGCGCCGAGAGGTCGAGCAGCATGCCCTCGACCGAGGTCTTCTCCCGGGCGCGGCCGCGGTGGCGGGCGACCCCGGCGTAGAGCTCGGCCTCGGTGACCACGCTCCAGCCTTCCCTGGGCAGCTGGAATCCGCTTGCCACCGGTGCCACGGCGATGGCGAGCGGCGCGCTCGAGGCGAGGAAGGCCGCGAAGTCCGCGACCGGCGCGGGCCTCAGGCCGTATTCGGCGAAGTAGGCGAGCATGATCTCGCGCCGGCCGGGCGAATCCGCGGCCACCAGCAGGCGCGGCGCGGGGCCCGAGAGGAACTTCTTCAGCGCCGCCAGCGGATCCTGTGCGCGCCGGTCCAGGGCCACTGGCGGCAGCGGGGTTGCGACGACCGGTTCCTCCGGGAGGTCGGGTTGGGGGGCCTCGCCCGGGAGGATGTCCAGGCGCGGCCAGGCCTTGGCGCGCAGGTAGAACTCCTCGGCGGGCACGAAGATCCGCTCCGGGGGCAGCAGCGGCCGGTCGGCGTCGCCGCCCAGCAGCCGGTAGCGCGACTGCGCGTCGCGCCAGAAGGCCTGGATGGCGCCGGACACGTCGTGGTGCAGGGCGAGCACCGCGTCCTGCGGCAGGTAATCGAACAGGGTCGCGACCTTGTCGAAGAACAACGGCAGGTAATACTCGACCCCCGCGGCGGGCACGCCGCTGGAGATGTCCTTGTACAGGCGGCGCCGGGACGGGTCGCCCTCGAACAGCTCGCGGAAGCGGCTGCGGAAGCCGGCCCGCCCGGCCTCGTCCAGCGGGAACTCGCGCGCCGGCAGCAGGCGCACGTCGTTCACCGGGTACAGCGTGCGCTGCGAGTCGACGTCGAAGGTCTTGATACTGTCCACCAGGTCGTCGTCCAGGTCGAGGCGGTAAGGCACCGCGCTGCCCATCGGGAACAGGTCCACGATGCCGCCGCGCAAGCAGAACTCCCCCGGCGCCACCACCTGGGTGACCAAGTTGTAGCCGGCGAGCGCAAGCTGCGCGCGCAGCTTGTCCGCCTCCAGGCGCTCGCCCTGCTTGAGGAAGAAGGTGTAGGCGGCCAGGTACTCCGGCGGGCACAGGCGCACCAGGGCGGTGGCAGCGGGCACGATGGCGAGGTCGAACTCGCCGCGCTGGATGCCGTAGAGCGTCGCCAGGCGCTCGGAGACCAGGTCGTGGTGCGGCGAGAAGCCGTCGTAGGGCAGCGTTTCCCAGTCCGGCAGCATGAGCACCCGCAGCTTCGGGTCGAACCAGGCAATCTCCTCCGTCAGGCGCTGCGCAGCCGCGGCGGAGGCGGTGATCACGGCGAGCGGGGCGCAGGTTCGGGCCAGGCGCGCGAGCGCGAGCGCGTCCCCCGAGCCGGCGAGGCGGCCGTATCTGCTGCGTGCCGGAAGTGCATCCCGATGCATACCTAGGCTATTATTCTAACTGGTTGAAAGAACGGGGATTTCGGATTGAGCACCTTTGCCCTCATCGCCGCGGCCGGAAGCGGCTCGCGGATGGCTGGTGGCGCGCCCGACGCGGCGCCCAAGCAGTACCTGCCGCTCGCGGGCAAGCCGGTGCTGTGGCACGCGCTGCGCGGGGTCTGCGTGGCGCCGGTGGAGATGGTGTTCGTGGTGCTGGCGCCCGGGGACAGGGCCTTCGAGCGCTGCGACTGGAGCGCGTTCGGCGGCAGGCTGCAGCCGCTGTACTGCGGCGGTGCCAGCCGCGCCGAGTCGGTGCACAACGGGCTGGTGGCGGCGATGGCTGCGGTGGACGCCGACGACTGGGTGCTGGTGCACGACGCGGCGCGCCCCTGCCTGCCGCGCGCGGACCTGGAGCGGCTTTTGGGGCAATGCGCCGGCGACGCAGTAGGCGGCCTGCTCGCGCTTCCGGTGGCCGACACCGTGAAGCGCGCGGCGCAGGACGAGGCGGGCGTGCTGCGGGCCACCGCGAGCGAGGCCCGCTCGCAGCTGTGGCTGGCGCAGACCCCGCAGATGTTCCGCGCCGGATTGCTGGCGCAGGCGCTGCATACCGGCAACCGGGCGCTGATCACCGACGAGGCGAGCGCGATCGAGCAGCTTGGCCTGAAGCCGCGGCTGGTGCCGGGGAGCCGGGACAACATCAAGCTCACGTACCCGGAGGACCTGGGCATCGCGGCGGCCATCCTGAAAGGCGGGTGAGGCGGACATGAGGATCGGACAGGGTTACGACGTGCACAGGCTGGTGGGCGGGCGGCGCCTGGTGATCGGCGGCGTGGACATCCCCCACGCCAAGGGACTACAGGGGCATTCGGACGCCGACGTCCTGCTGCACGCCATCTGCGATGCGCTGCTGGGGGCCGCCGCCCTGGGCGACATCGGCCGGCACTATCCGGACACCGACCCGGACTTCCAGGGCATCGACAGCCGCGAGCTGCTGCGCCAGACCGCCGCCAAGGTCGCGGCCGCGGGCTTTCGCATCGTCAACGTCGATGCCACCATCATCGCCGAGGCGCCGCGCATGGCGCCGCACGTCTGGCGCATGGTCGGCAACATCGCCGCCGACCTCGGCCTGCAGCCGGCGGCGGTGAGCGTCAAAGCGACCAGCACCGAGGAACTCGGCTTCATCGGCCGCGAGGAGGGCATCGCGGCGCAGGCCGTCGCGCTCATCGAGCAGAGGAGCTAGCCATGTACTCGCCGCCCTACAACCATGCTCGGGACCGCGCCGAGGTACTGGCGTTGCTGCGCGCCAACAGTTTCGCCGTGCTGGTGACCGGCACCGGCGGCAGGCTGCACGCGTCGCACCTGCCGGTCACCGTTCGCGAGCAGGGCGGGACGCTGGTGATTCACTCGCACATGGCGAGGAACAACCCGCAGTGCAAGGAGTTCTTCGGTGAGGATGCCGGCGAGGCCCTGTTCATCTTCTCCGGCCCCCACGCCTACGTCTCGCCGCGCTGGTACGAGGAGCGCGAACGGGTCCCGACCTGGAACTACGCCGCGGTGCACGCCTACGGCAGCGTGACGCTGAACCCTGACCGGGCCGCCAAGCATGCGGCGCAACGCGAGCTGGTGGCGCAAATGGATCCGGAGTGGCTGCCAAGGTTCGACGCCCTGCGGCCCGAATACCTAGAGCAGATGCTGGAGGGGATCGTCACCTTCGAGGTCGCGGTGAGGCGGCTGCAGACGCGCTGGAAGCTGTCGCAGAACCGCGGCCGGCGCGAGATGGAACTGATCGCCGCGCGGCTGGAGCAGTCCGGCGAGGGCGGCGCGCGCGCGCTCGCCGCGCTAACCCGCCGCCACCTGGTGGGCGGTTGAGCGCGCAGGCCTCAGCCGAGCCCCAGGTATAGGCGCGCGGCGAGGCCGCCGCTGCCGCGGGCGTCGTCCAGGCGCCGCGCCAAGCAGGCGAGGCGCTAGGCTCCCGGCTTCACGCTCCTGCGTTCCCGCCACAGCAGGTAGCCCCCGCTCGCGACCACGATCGCGCAGCCCAGGACCACCGGCGCATCCGGCAGGTCGCCGAACACCAGGTACCCCAGCAGAACCATCCAGATGATCTGCTGGTAGAGGAAGGGCCCGAGCACCGAGGCGGGCGCGTAGCGGTGCGCGAGCGCGAGCAGGTAGTGGCCCATGCCGCCGGCAATGCCGATCAGCACCGCCACCGCCCACGGCAGCCACCCCTGCGGGGTCTGCCAGACCGCGAAGGCGAACGGCGCCAGCGTCACCACCGCCACCGCGCCGGCGATGAACTGCGTCGCTTCCGCCGAATCGTAGGCCGCGAGGTGGCGCGTGAGGAGGTTGAACAGGGCATAGAGCACCGCGTTGGCGAGCGCGAGCAGCAGCGCCGGGTGGAAGCCCTGCGTGCCGGGGCGGATGATGACCAGCACGCCGATGAAGCCCACCAGGATCGCGATCCAGCGCGCGCGGTCCAGGCGCTCGCCCAGCAGCGGCGCGGCGAACAGCGCAATCAGGATCGGCACCGTGAACTGGATCGCGCCGGTCTCGGCCAGCTGCAGGTACTGCAGCGCCCAGAAGTTCATCCCGGTCATCACCGGTAAGAAGCAGCCGCGCGCCAGCTGCAGCCAGGGCCGGCGCGTGCGCACCAGCGCCAAGCCGTGGCGCGGCGCGAGCAGGGCGGTGGTGAACAGGAAATGCAGGAAAAAACGCAGGAACACCGCTTCCATCACCGGGAGCGAGCGCACCAGCCACTTCGCGCCGGCCTCCAGCACCGCGAAGCACAGGATGGTGAGCGAGATCAGGCCGATGCCGAGGAGGCGGTTCCTGGCGCTGTCGGCGTGCACCAGGCTACTTCAGCGCCCGGATCACCGCGTTGGTCACGGCCCTGGTGTCATGCACCCCGCCCAGGTCGGGGGTGAACACCTGTTCCCCGGTGGTGCGCTCGATGGCCTTCATCAGGCGCGCGGCCGCCTTCGCCTCGCCCAGGTGCTCCAGCATCAGGGACGCGGTCCAGAAGGTGGCGATCGGGTTGGCGATGCCCTTGCCGGTGATGTCGAAGGCCGAGCCGTGGATGGGCTCGAACATGGAGGGAAACCTGCGCGACGGGTTCAGGTTCGCGGTAGGCGCGATGCCGAGCGACCCCGAGAGCGCCGCGGCGAGATCGGACAGGATGTCGGCGTGCAGGTTGCTGGCGACGATGGCGTCCAGCGACGCGGGCTTGAGCACCATGACCGTGGTGACCGCGTCCACCAGGACCCGGTTGGTCGTGACCTCTGGAAAGTCCTTCGCGACTTCGTAGAAGATTTCATCCCACAGCACCATGCCGTGGCGCTGGGCGTTGGACTTGGTGACCAGCGTCAGGTGCTTGCGCGGGCGCGAGCGCGCGAGCGCGAACGCGAAGCGATGCACGCGCTCCACGCCGGCGCGGGTGAAGGTGGAGACCTCCATCGCGACCTCCTCCGGGTGGCCGCTATGGACGCGGCCGCCGGCGCCGGAGTACTCGCCCTCGGAGTTCTCGCGCACGATCACCCAGTCGATGTCCTTGCCCCGGGCGAGCGGGCTGGCGATCCCGGGCAGCACGCGCGAGGGCCGCACGTTGGCGAACTGATCGAACCCCTGGCAGATGGGCAGGCGCAGGCCCCACAGCGAGACATGGTCGGGGACGTCGGGCGCGCCCACCGCGCCGAAGAAGATGGCGTCGAAGGTCTTCAACTCCGCGAGGCCGCCCGCCGGGATGTAGGCGCCGGTCGCCTTGAAGCGGGCGGAACTCCAGTCGAAGCCCTTGAACTGCAGCGAGAAGCCCTCCAGGGCAGCGAGGGCCTCGAGCACGCGGATACCCTCGGCGATGACCTCGATGCCGATGCCGTCGCCGGGAATGGAGGCGATTCGGTAACATTTCATGATTCGAGCATATCATCGGGCATGGCGACATCCACGGTACAAAAGAAGCGCGCCACCACCGCGATCGAACTGGCGGTGGAGGGCGGCATCGCGGCCGTCACGCTCAACCGCCCGCAGCTACGCAACGCCGTCGACGACGGCATGCGCGCCGGGCTGATCGAGGTGCTCGACTACGTCTCGCGCGACGACGAGGTGCTCGCGCTGGTGCTCACCGGCAGGCCGGTGGCGACCCGAAACGAGTTGCCCCACGAGCCCGAGCGCCACCAGCCCGGCGATACCGTGTCCCTGTCGCTGCAGCGGGCGGGCAAGGCGCCGGAGCTCAAGCTGCGGCTGGGGCAGCCGCAGTAGCGCCGATGGCCCTGCTCAGCGCCGCCGAACGCACGAACTACCAGCGCGACGGCTACGTCGTGCCGGCCTGGCGGCTGCCGCAAGCGAAGGTGGATGCGATGCGCGAAGCCCTGGACCGCCTGATTGCGGACAACCCGGGCATCCGACCGGAGAAACTGGTGAGCGCGCATATCCAGGGCAGGAACGCGGAGGGCGTTCTCGGCTCGCAGGCGTTCCTGAACCTCGCGCGGGATCCGGAGCTGGTCGAGCTGGTCTCCGGCGCCATCGGCGAGGACGTGATCCTGTGGGGCTGCCAGGTGTTCTGCAAACCGGGCGGCGACGGGCTGGAAACGCCGTTCCACCAGGACGGGCACTACTGGCCGATCCGGCCGCTTGCCACCTGCACCATCTGGCTCGCGCTGGATGCCTCGAGGCGGGACAACGGCTGCCTGCGCGTGATCCCGGGGTCGCACCGGAACCGCAAGCTCCTTGCGCACCTGCGCGAGGACCGTGCAGACCTGGTGCTGACCCAGCGCATCAGTGACCCTGCGTTCCGCGAGGCGGACGCGGTGGACATCGAGCTGCAGCCGGGCCAGATGTCGCTGCACGATGTCTACATGATCCATGGCGCCACGGTGAACCGCTCGCCCCGGCGCCGCGCCGGGGTGGCGATCCGCTACATGCCGGGAAGCTCGGTGTTCGAGCGCAACCTGATCGCGCCGGGGGACGGCAGCGGCTACCGGGTGGACTTCAGCACCCGGCCGCTCTGGCTGCTGCGCGGGGAAGATCGCACCGGGCGGAACGACTTCCGGGTCGGGCACGCCGGCTAGCGGATGGCAGGCAGCACTTCAACGCTCTTTCAAGCTACACGCAATCGCTTGGCAGATGGCGTAGCCGGCATATGAACAAGCTGGCGCGCTGGAAGGGGTTCGTTCCCGACGCGGAGCTCGAGGTCTACCGCAAGGCGGGCTTCGGCGAGCGCATCGGCTTCGGCGCGAAGACGGCGCTGCTCAACATCGACACCACTTGGATGTTCATCGACCCGGCCTACGACCTGTGCGGCCGGCGCATGCCTGGGGTGGAGGCGGCGCTGGCGCGGCTGACCGCCGCCTTCCGCGCCGCGGGGCTGCCGATCTACTACAGCCGGCGCGACGACCGCAGCCACCCGACCTACCGCGGCATCTGGAACTACAAGCTGGGCACCGCCGACACCTTCCAGTACAAGAACGACCCGCGCGCCGACCAGTGGCCGCCCGAGTTCGCGCCGCGGCCCGAGGACCGCATCATCCTGAAGAACAAGCCCTCGGCCTTCTTCGCCACGCCGCTGGAATCGTTCCTGCGCTACGACGGCGTGGACACGCTGGTGGTGTGCGGCGTCTCGACCAGCGGCTGCGTGCGCGGTGCGGTGGAGGACGCCTTCTCGCACAATTTCCGCGTCATCGTGGTCGGCGAGGCCTGCGGCGACCGCAGCCCCTCGGCGCACCGCGCCAACCTCTTCGACATGGACATGAAGTTCGCCGATGTCGAGGACCTGGACAGCGTTCTGGACCACCTGAAGAAGGCATGAACCCATGAGAAAGACCCTCGTCATCCTGGCCCTCCTGTTCACCCCCTTCGCCTTCGCGCAGGACAGCTACCCCTCGCGGCCGATCAAGCTCATCGTGCCGTTCCCGCCCGGCGGGGCCACCGACATCGTCGGCCGGCTGATGGCGCAGAAGCTGCAGGAAGCGCTCGGCCAGCCGGTGGTGGTGGAGAACAAGGCGGGCGCCGGCTCGAACATCGGCTCGGAACAAGTGGCCAAGGCGGCGCCCGATGGCTACACGCTGCTGCTGGGCACCATCGCCAACGCGACCAACATGTCGATCTACAAGATTATGCCCTACGACACGCTGCGCGATTTTGCGCCGGTGACGCAAACGATGGCGGCCCCCAGCGTGCTCGTGGTGACCAACGCGCTGCCGGCCAACAACCTGAAGGAGCTGATCACGCTCGCCAAGGTGCAGCCCGGTAAGCTCAGCTTCGCGTCCTCAGGCGCGGGCGGTTCGCCGCACCTCGCGGGCGAGCTTCTCAAGCTGCGCGCCGGCATCGACCTCATCCACGTTCCCTACAAGGGCGCGGCGCCGGCACTGGTGGACGTGGTCTCGGGCGTCGTCTCGATGGGCTTCAAGACCGCGCTGTCGGCAATTCCGCACATGCAGAGCGGCAAGCTCAAGCCGCTCGCCGTGGCGGCGACCAGGCGCCTGGCGCAGATTCCCAACGTGCCGACGATGGCCGAGGCCGGACTGCCGGACTTCGAGGTGAGTTCCTGGAACGGCGTGCTGGCGCCGGCGAGGACGCCGCCGGAGGTGATCGCCAGGCTCAACCAGGAGCTGGTGCGCATCCTCGCCACGCAGGACGTGAAGGACCGGTTCGCCGCGCAGGCCGCGGAGCCGGTCGGCAGCACGCCGGAGCAGTTCCGCGCCTACATCCGGTCGGAGATCGACAAGTGGGCGCAGGTGGTCAGGGCCTCCGGCGCGAAGATCGACTGAGCGGGCGCCGGGCCAGGCACCCGGGGTGACGCACCCTCGTTCAGGCTAGGGCCGCTGGGAGAAGCTGCGGCCGAAGACGCCTTCGGCGATGCGGTTCTTCAGGATCTCGATCGAGCCGCCGGCGATCATCCAGCCCCGGCAGCGACGCATGCAGTACTCCACCAGCAGC
>VGIA01000056.1 GCA_016868105.1 Betaproteobacteria bacterium
CCAACCGGGACCGCGAATGGGTGACCGCGCACCCGATCCCCGGGACGCTCGTCATCAATTCCGGCGACCTGCTCGGGCGCTGGACCAACGACACGTTCCGTTCGACGCCGCACCGCGTCGTGAACTCGTCCGGGCGGGAGCGGCTGTCGATCGCGGTCTTCGTCGACCCCGAACACGACACGCCAATCGTGCCGGTGACCGCACCCGGGGTGGCAGCCAAGTATCCGCCGGTCAGCTGCGGCGAATACATCCTCGGCCGCTTCGACAAGTCGTTCGCATACCGGCAGTAAGGCGATGGCCAACGCGCCGCAGGAAACCGTGCTGCTCAGACCCGGCAAACTCGACCTCGCCTCGCTCAGGCAGCTCGCCGGGTCGCCGGCGCCGGTTAGGCTGGCCGACGGCTGCTGGGCGGCGGTCGAGGCCAGTGCCCGCGCACTGGAACGCTATGCCGACTCGCCGCTCTACGGCCGAGCCCGAGCTCGAGCCCCCGGGCACGTACGCCGGGTTGAAGGTGTTGCCGGGAACGCCGTAGGGCGAGCGCACCCCCACCAGCCCGGCGGCGAACTGGTCTAGGTTGGTCTTGCCCAAGAGGATCGCGCCCGCGGCGAGCAGCCGCTCGAGCACCGGCGCGCTCTCCCTCGGCACGTAGCTGAACTGCGGGCAGGCGGCGGTGGTGGGATGCCCGGCGCAGTCGATGTTGTCCTTGATCGCGAAGGGAATGCCGTAGAGCGGCAGGCCCTCCGGGCCGCGGCGCTCGAGCTCGGCGGCGCGCGCCTCGAGCTCGGCCCGCGGCAGGCGGTGGATCCAGACCCGGTCCTCGCCGCGCGCCGCGATGCGCTCCAGGATGCCGGACACGGTCTGCGAGGGCCGCAGCGTCCCGGCCGCGTAGCGCCTTGTCAGCGAGGCAAGATCGAGCGCGTCGGCGCCTTGCAGCACGGCGCAAGCGTACTCTAGTATGCAAGTCTGTGTACATCCATAAGCGGGTCGCCAACCTGTACCGCGACTCGGTGTCGCTGATGCAGCTGTCGGCCGCCCTCGGCAGGCTGCCGGGGGTGGAGCAGGCCTCCGCGGTCATGGCGACGCCGGCCAACCTCGAGCTGCTGCGCGGGGCCCGGTTGCTGGACGGGGCGCCCAGCGCAAGCCCGAACGACCTCCTGATCGCGGTGCGCGGCAAGTCGACGGCCGCGCTCGAGGCGGCGATCGCCGCGGCGATGGAGGAACTGCAGAGGCCGCCGGCGCAGGCCGGCGCGGGCGGGCTGGCAGCGCAGCCGCCGCGCAGCCTGCAAATGGGCCTGGCGCAGGTGCCCGGCGCCAACCTCGCCCTGATCTCGGTGCCCGGCGAGTACGCCGCCGCCGAGGCGATGAAGGCGCTGCGCCTGGGCCTGAACGTCATGCTCTTCAGCGACAACGTGCCGCTCGCGGACGAGGCGGCGCTCAAGCGCTACGCGCGCGGCCGCGGCCTGCTGATGATGGGCCCCGACTGCGGCACCGCGATCATCGACGGAATTCCGCTCGGCTTCGCCAACGCGGTGCGCCGCGGGGCGATCGGCGTGGTCGGCGCCTCGGGCACGGGCACGCAGCAGGTGACGAGCCTCGTGCACCGCCGCGGCGCGGGCATCTCGCAGGCCATCGGCACCGGCGGCCACGACCTGCACCAGGACATCGGCGGCATCACCATGCTGCGCGGCCTCGAGCTGCTTGCGCGCGACCCGCAGACGCGCGTGATCGTCCTGATCTCCAAGCCGCCCTCGCCTCGCGTCGCGAAGGCGGTGCTCGACGCGGCGCGGCGCGCGGGCAAGCCGGTGGTTGTCAACTTCGTCGGCGCCCGCGAGCCCGCGAGCGGCGCCAATCTGCACACGGCGGGCACGCTCGAGGAAGCCGCCCTCGCGGCAGTCGCGCTGACGGCCGGCCGGCGCCCTGCGCGGCCCCCGCGCCCGGGCCGGAAGATCCCGAAGACGAAATTCAGGAAAAACCAGAGGTTCATCCGCGGTCTCTACAGCGGCGGCACCTTCTGCTACGAGGCCTCGTCGCTCCTGGGCGAGGCGTGGTCGAACGCCCCGGTCGATCCGGCGCGCCGGATAAAGGAGGTCTGGAAATCCTCCGGCGACACGCTCCTCGACCTTGGCGACGACGTCTTCACGCGCGGGCGCCCGCACCCGATGATCGATCACCGCCTGCGCAACCAGCGCCTGCTCGCCGAGGCGGCCGACCCGGAAGTCGCGGTGATCCTGTTCGACGTGGTGCTCGGCTACGGCTCGCATCCCGATCCCGCGGCCGAAATGATGCCGGCGCTGCTGGAAGCGCGCAGGAACCGCTCGCTCGTGCTGGTCGGCTCGGTTTGTGGCACCGACGAGGACCCGCAGGGGCTCGCGCGCCAGGAATCGGCGCTGCGCAAGGCGGGCGTGGTGCTCGCCGAGAGCAATGCGCGCGCGGTGAGGCTCGCCGCGGCCATCGCGGGGCGCCGCGCATGAGCGCGCTGTTCGCCAAGCCGCTGTCGGTGCTGAACGTGGGGATCGCCTCGTTCGCCGACGCCATCGAGCGGCGGGGCGGGGCCGCCGTGCGCATCGAGTGGGCGCCGCCGGCGAACGGCGATGCGCGCGCCGGCGCGGCGCTCGCGCGCTTGGTAAACGACGCGAGGGTCGAGGCCGCGAACGCGCAGGCGGCCGAGCGCTACCTCGCCGCCCAGCCGCGCCTCGAGGGCATCGGCGTGGCGCGCGAGGCGCTGCCCGGCATGGGCACCCGCATGATCCTGCACGCGGGGCCGCCGGTGGCCTGGGAGCGCATGTGCGGCCCGATGCAGGGCGCGATCGTCGGCGCCATCCTCTACGAAGGCTGGGCGCGGGACGCCGAGGCGGCGCGCGCCATGGCGAAAGGCGGCGAGATCGCCTTCGAGCCCTGCCACCATCACGGCGCGGTCGGCCCGATGGCCGGGATCATCAGCCCCTCGATGCCGGTCTGGAGGGTGCTCAACCCGGTGCACGGCAACCGCAGCTTCAGCAACCTGAACGAAGGGCTGGGCAAGGTGCTGCGCTTCGGGGCCAACGGGCCTGAGGTGATCGCGCGCCTGAATTGGATGCGGGACACGCTCGCGCCGGCGCTGCAGGCGGCGCTCGGCAAGCTCGGCCCGCTCGAGATCAAGCCGCTGATGGCGCAGGCGCTGCACATGGGCGACGAGGTGCACAACCGCAACGCCGCCGCCTCGTCGCTCCTCATCAAGCGCCTGATGCCGGCGCTGCTCAAGTCGGGCGCGCCGGCCGCCGATGCCGCGGCGGCGGTCGAGTTCATCGCGGGCAACGACCATTTCTTCCTCAACATCTCCATGGCCGCGTGCAAGGCGATGCTCGACGCGGCGCACGGCGTCGCCTCAAGCAGCATGGTCACCGCCATGGCGCGCAACGGCGTGGAGTTCGGCATCCGCGTCTCCGGCACCGGCGAGCGCTGGTTCACCGCGCCGGCGCCGCTGGTGAACGGCCTGTACTTCCCCAATCAGTCAATCAAGGACGCCGCCCCCGACCTCGGCGACAGCGCGATCACCGAGACCGCGGGTGTCGGCGGCTTCGCCATGGCGGCGGCGCCGGCGATCGTCAAGCTCGTCGGCGGCAGCCCCCGGGACGCGCTCGCCAACACGCTCGCGATGACGCACATCACCCTTGTGCGCAACGGCGGCTTCACCCTGCCCGCGCTCGACTTCGCCGGCGCACCGGCGTGTATCGATGCGCGCCGCGTCGTCGATACCGGCATCCTCCCGGTCATCAATACCGGCATCGCCCACAAGGAGGCCGGCGTCGGGCAAATCGGCGCCGGCGTCACGCGCGCCCCGCTCGCCTGCTTTGCCAAGGCGCTTGTCGAGCTGAAGACCTCGTGCCGGTGAACCGGCTCGCCGTTCTGGCGATCGGCGGCAACGTGCTGATCGGCGACCGCCTCCACGAGTCGATCCCGGACCTGTACGAGATGGTGTGCGCGCTCGCCGAGGACATCGGCGGCATGCTGGAGAGCGGCTGGAACGTGGTCGTCACCCAGGGCAACGGGCCGCAGATCGGCTTCATCCTGAGGCGCTCGGAGATCTCGCTCGCCGAGGTGCCACCGGTGCCGATGGACTACGCCGGTGCCGACATCCAGGGCGCGGTCGGCTAGATGTTCGTGAAGGCACTGCGCAACGTGTTCCGGCACTCGGAGGGCCGAATGGCGGAATATCTGGCGGATACAGATCCGGACTCCCCTGAGACCCGCATTAATGCTAGGGGGTTGACAGATGCCTCTTCCGCCACTTGCCCTGTCGCGTAAGTCGGCGCGTGACGCCAACCTCCCTCCCCCTCTGGCCGCTGCTCGCCACGCTGGCCACGCAGACCCTCGCCACCCTCGCGGCCTACACGCTGCCCGCGCTGGCGCCGATGGTCGCCGCCGACCTCGAGGTGAACGGCGCCTGGGTGGGCTACTTCGTCTCGGTGGTCTACGGCGTGGGCATCGGCTCGTCGCTGCTCGCCCCTGGCTTCATCCACCGCCACGGCGCGGTGCGCGCCTGCCAGTTCGTGCTGCTGGCGACCGTGGCGATGCTGCTCATCTGCGCCCAGGGCGATCTGCTGGCGGTGGCGCTGGGCGCGGTGGCCTTGGGCATCGGCTACGGCGCCACCGCGCCCGCGGCCACGCACCTGCTGGTGCCGCGCACGCCGCCGAGGATGATGAACTTCGTCATTTCGCTCCGGCAGATCGGGGTGCCGCTGGGCGGGGTGCTGGGCGCGCTGCTGCTGCCGCCGGTGGCGCTCGCGCTGGGCTGGCAGAACGCGATGCTGGCCCAGATCGCTCCGGTGGTGTTGCTGATCGTCCTTCTGGAAATCGCGCGGCGCAGTTGGGAAGGTTCGCGCCCCGCATCGGGCGCCCCGGCCCCGCTGCTCGCGACCCTGCGGGGCCCCTTCGCGCTGCTGGTGGGAAATGCCGCGCTCGCGCGCCTCACCTTCACCAGCTTCATCTACTCCGGCACGCAGCTGGTGTTCATCGCCTTCATGACGGTGCACCTCACCAGCCGCGCCGGGTTCGACCTGATCGCCGCCGGCCAGGCGCTCGCCGCCTACCAGGTGAGCGGCGTCCTCACCCGGCCGGTGTGGGGCTGGCTCGCCGACCGCGTCATGCCGGCGCGCCGGCTGCTGGTGCTGCAGGGCGTGGTCATGGCAATTGCTGCGGCCCTGGCGGGACAGTTCGCAGCCGACTGGCCGGCATGGCTGATCGTGCTCGTTTGCGTGGCAGCCGGCGCCACCGCGAGCGGCTACACCGGCATCGCCTACGGTGAGTTCGCGCGCCTGGGCGGGGCGCGCCGCACCGAGGCCACCGGCCTGGGATCCTCGTCCATGTTCGCCGGCGTGCTGGTGCTGCCGGCGCTCGCCACCGCGATCGTCACCACGCTGCACGGTTACGCCATCGCCTACGGCGTGGTCGCGGCGCTGGCGGCGATCGGGGCAGCTACGCTATTCTCAAGCTGGAGGGAATGATGAGCGCACCGCTGCCCGTAGTTCGCTTCACGCACCTGGCCGACCTCGCGCGCAAGTCTTCGGCGCGCTTCTCCAGCCAGACGGCGTTCACCACCTGCATGCCCAACGGCATGCACGGCTCGCTCAGCTACACCGAGGTGGACCGGCTCTCGGAGGCCTTCGCCGCCTACCTGCGCGAAACCCTGGGCCTCGCCGCCGGCGCGCGCGTGGCGCTGCAGACGCCCAACTGCCTCGCCTACCCGGTGGTGGCCTTCGGCGTGTTCAAGGCCGGCTGCGTGCTGGTGAACACCAATCCGCTCTACACCCCCTCGGAGATGGAGCACCAGCTGCGCGATTCCGGCGCCGAGGCGCTGGTGATCGTGGACCTGTTCGCCAACAAGCTGCAGGGGATCCTCGCCAACACCAAGGTGCGCACGGTGGTGGTGGCCGAGGTGACGCAGTTCTTCGGCGCGGTGCCGCGCGCGGTGATCCGCGCGGTGATGAAGCTGTGGTACCGGGTGCTGCCGGCGGTCCTGGTGCCGCATGTGCGCCTCGCCCAGGCGCTCGCCGAGGGCGCGGCGGCGCTGGAGGCAAAACCCGGCGCTCTCGCCTCCTACACCCAGGGCCAGGGCCTGGAGGCGCTGGCGGCGCTGCAGTACACCGGCGGCACCACCGGCCTCTCCAAGGGCGCGATGCTGACGCACGGCAACCTGTTGGCCAACCTCGAGCAGGCCTACGCCATGGGCGCCTCGCACATCGAGGAAGGCCGCGAGTGCGTGCTCACAGCCTTGCCCCTGTACCACATCTTCGCGTTCCAGTTCAATTTGCTGTGCTTCTACGCCGTCGGCGCGCGCAACGTGCTGGTACCCAGCCCCCGCCCGGTGCAGAACCTGCAGCGCGCCTTCGACAACTACCCCATCACCTGGGTGAGCGGCGTCAACACGCTGTTCAATGCGCTGCTGAACGAGGAATGGTTCACCGCCTTCCCGCCCAGGCAGCTCAAGGCCGCGGTGGCCGGCGGCGCCGCGCTGCAGGGCGTGGTGGCCCAGCGCTGGCAGCGCGTCACCGGCACCGTGATCGCGGAAGGCTACGGCCTCACCGAGGCTTCGCCCGTGGTGTGCTTCAACCCGATCTCGGGGGTGCGCAAGCCCGATTCCATCGGCATCGCGGTGGCCGGCACCGAGATCCGCCTGGTGGACGACGCCGGCCAGCCGGTCGCCGACGGGCAACCCGGCGAGCTGCTGGTGCGCGGCCCGCAGGTGATGCAGGGCTACTGGCAGCGCCCCGATGAAACCGCGCTGGCGCTGCGCGACGGGTGGCTGCACACCGGCGACGTGGCGGTGGTGGACGCAGACGGTTACTACCGCATCGTGGACCGCAAGAAGGACGTGATCCTGGTCTCGGGCTTCAACGTCTACCCCAACGAGGTCGAGGACGTGATCGCGCGCATGGACGAGGTGCTCGAGGTGGCGGTGATCGGCGTGCCCGACCCGCAGACCGGCGAAGCCGTGCGCGCCTTCATCGTGCCGCAGGGCGCCGGCTGCGACGAGGCCGCGGTGCGCGCCCACTGCAGGAAGTACCTCGCCGACTACAAGGTCCCGAAGAGCGTGAAGCTGCGAACCGAGATGCCCAAGACGCCGATCGGCAAGATCCTGAGGAAGGCGTTGCGGGAGGAACTGCGCGAGGAGGCCCGCTGATGCTCACCGAACTGGAAACAAAGCTGCTCGGGGTGATGATGGTGCTCATCATGCTGGGCATGGGCGCCTCGCTCACCTTCAAGGACTTCCGCATCGCCTTCAGGAAGCCCCAGGGCATCCTGGTGGGCCTGCTGTGCCAGTACGGGGTGATGCCGTTCCTGGGCTACCTGCTCGCGGTGCTGCTGGGCCTGTCGCCGCCGCTCGCCATCGGCCTCATCCTGATGGGCTGCATGCCCGGGGGCACCACCTCGAACATCTTCACCTACTTCAGCAAGGGCGTGCTGGCCCTGTCCATCATGATGACCATCTGCTCCACGCTGGTGGCGGTGGCGGCGGTGCCGGTGCTGCTGGAGATCTACTCCGGCCTGCGCGCGCTGCCCAGCGAGTACAAGGTGCCCGCGGGCAACGTGGCGCAGATCCTGGTGGTGCTGGTGGTGCCCACGGTGATCGGCATGGTGCTGCGCAAGTGGAACCCGAACGTGGGCGCCACCGTCGAGCTGCTGGGCGGGGCGCTGGGCGTGGTGGTGATCCTGTTCCTGATCCTCACCTGGGTGCCTCGCAACCACCGGCTGCTGGCGACCACGCCGGCGGATGTCTACACCGCGGCGATCGGCATCGGCCTGGTGGGCATGCTGCTCGGCTACTGGTTGGCGAGGCTGCTGCGCCAGGACCCGCGGCGCTCGCGCACCATCGCGCTGGAAACGGGCATCCAGAACGGGCCGCTCGGGGTGCTGATCGTGGTGCTCACCTTCTCGGGCGAGATGCAGCAGCAGGTGCTGCTGATCCCGGTGCTGTATTCGCTTTTCATCGTGCTCAGCTCCAGCGCGGTGACGATCTGGTTCCGCGGCATCACCACGCGCGAGGACCTGGCGCGCGACCAGGCGAAAGTGCAGGCGGCGCCGGCCTGAGCAGGCCGCCCGTTCAGGCGGCCTGCATCCAGACGCGGTTGTCGTGGAACGCCGCGCCGCCCACCGGGCCGATCGGGTCCGCGCCGGTGAGCGCGTTGATGCCGATGCCTTCCTCGAACGAGGCGTTCGGCCAGATGCCTTCCACCACCAGCACGCCTTCGCGCAGGCCATCGAACAGCCTGGCATGCACCAGCACCGTGCCGCGCGGGTTGCCCAGCCTCACGCGGGCGCCTTCGGTGACGCCGGCGCGCGCGGCGTCGGACGGATGCACCAGCACCGTCGGCCGCCCTTCGCGTTTCACCGACGAGCGCGTTTCGGTAAAGCTCGAATTGAGGAAATTGCGCGCCGGCGAGGTCGCTAGCCGGAAGGGCAACTCGGCGGTCGGCTTCTCGATCGCCTCGTGGTGATCGGGTAGTGTCGGCAACCCCTCGGCCGGCCCGAAGCCCTGCGGCCTGACCCCCGCCCAGTCGGCCTTGAAGCGGAACTTGCCGTCCGGCCAGGCGAAGCCGTTCAGGTAATGCGCAGCCTCGAACGCCGGCTGCACGTCGAACCACTTCTCGCGCTCCAGCTCCGCGATACCGCGCCAGCCCGAGTTCACCAGGGTCCAATCGATGAGCTCGCGCACGCTCATGTCGAACCCCGGGTGAGTCGCGCCCAAGCGTTTCGCCAGCGCGCAGATCACCTCGTGGTTCGAGCGGCAGCCCTCCGGCGCATCGACCACCCTGGGCCCGAGCATGATGTGCTGGTGCCCGCCGCCCTGGTACAGGTCGTCGTGCTCGGTGAACATGGTGGCCGGCAGCACCACGTCGGCCATTTTCGCGGTCTCGGTCATGAACTGCTCGTGCACGCAGACGAACAGGTCGTCGCGCGCGAAGCCGCGATGCACCGCGTTCAGGTCCGGCGCCACCATCATCGGGTTGGTGTTCTGGACGAGGAGCGCCTCCACCGGCGGGCCGCCCTTCAGCGCGCCGGCATCGCCGGTCAGCACCGCGCCGATGCGCGACTGGTCGAGCACGCGCACCGCCGGGTCGAGGGCGTCCAGTCCCTCGATCATGGTCTTGTTCCAGTGGTAGATCGCGCCGTTGTTGTGGAACGCGCCGCCGCCCTCGTGGCGCCAGGCGCCGGTCACCGCGGCAATGCACAGCGCGGCGTGCATGTTGACCGCGCCGTTGCGGTTGCGCGAGAAGCCGTAGCCGAGGCGGAAGTAGGTCTTCGGCGTGCGGCCCACCAGCCGCGCGAAGGCCTCGATCTCCGGCACCGGCAGGCCGGTGATGCGGGCGGCCCACTGCGGCGTCTTCGCCGCCAGGTGCGCCTCCAGTTCGCGCGGCGCGTCGGTGTAGCGCTCGAGGTAGTCGCGGTCGGCCATGCCGTCGCGGAACAGCACGTGCATCACCGCGCAGGCAAAGGCGCCGTCGGTGCCCGGGCGCAGGATGATCGCCATGTCCGCCGCCTCGCTGGTCGCGTTGCGGTAGACGTCGACATGCACGATCTTCGCGCCGCGCTCCTTCCTCGCGCGCACCGCGTGGGTCATGACGTTGACCTGCGTGTGCGCCGGGTTCGTGCCCCAGATCACCACGCAGTCGGACCTGGCCATCTCGCGCGGGTCGGCGCCGGCGAGCTTCCCCGTCCCGGCGATGTACCCGGTCCAGGCCGGCGTCACGCAGATGGTGCTGTACTGGCCGGAGTAGCGCTTGACGTTGCGCAGGCGGTGGATGCCGTCGCGCATCACCAGGCCCATGGTGCCGGCGTAGTAGTACGGCCAGACGGCCTGCGGGCCGTGGCGGCGCTCGGCGGCGAGCAGGCCCTCGGCGGTGAGCTCGAGCGCATCGTCCCAGGACAGCGGCTCGAAGCGTCCCGACCCCTTGGGCCCCTTGCGCCGCAGGGGCTGGCGCAGCCGGTCCGGGTGGTTGGCGCGCTCGGCATAGCGCGCCACCTTGGCGCACACCACCCCGGCGGTGTAGCTGTTGTCGCCGGCGCCGCGCACGCGGCCGATGGTGCGCGCATCGAGGCGCTCGATCTCCAGCGCGCAGGTCGACGGGCAATCGTGCGGGCAGACCGAGTAGCGCAGTTCCGGCGGCGCGGCGGGGGCGTTCATGGTGGACGCAATCCTACACTCAGCGCGGCAGCGCCGCGAACGCCTCCACCTCCACCAGGAAGTCCGGGTGCGACAGTCGGCGCACCTCCACCGTGGTGCTGGTGGGCAGCGCGGCGCCGAAATAGCGCTGCCGCACCTCGACATGGCCGAAGAACTCGTCGATATCGGTGACGTAGGTGGTGGTGCGCACCAGATCGGCCAGCGTGGCGCCGGCCGCCGCCAGCGCCACGCGCAGGTTCTCGCCCACCTGCGCGATCTGCGCGCCCATGTCCCCCTTGCCGATGATGTTGCCGGCCGAGTCGCGCGCGAGCAGCCCGGAGACGAACACCAAGCGCGCGTCCTCCAGGGTCACCACCGGCGAATAGAGCAGGTGCCCGCCGACGAGGCGCCGCGACAGCCCTTGCGGATGCAGGTTCTGGCGCCGGAACGTCACCGCCGCCCCCAGACCTCGGGGTTGACCAGGTGCGGCGGGCGCTCGCCCCGGAGCGCCTGCAGGATCTGGTCGGCCGCCGAGAGCGCCATGCCGTGCAGCGCCTCGAGGGTGAGGCCGCCGGTGTGCGGCGACAGGATCACGTTCTCCAGGCCCGCCAGCGGACTGTCGGCGCAGAACGGCTCCTCCTCGTAGACATCGAGCGAGGCCCCGGCAATGCGCTTGGCGTGCAGCGCATCGGCCAGCGCGCTTGCCTGCACGATCGGGCCGCGCGCGGTGTTGATGAGGATGGCGTGCGGCTGCATCGCGGCCAGCTGCGCCGCCCCGACCATGCCGCGGGTCTCGTCGTTCAGCTCGGCGTGGATCGACACGTAGTCCGACTCGCGCCAGATGCGCACGAGGTCGGTGACCCGCTGGGCGCCGGCGCGCGCGAATTTTTCCGCCGCGACGTAAGGGTCGTAGGCGAGCACGCGCATGCGGAAGGCCTGCGTGCAGCGGCGCACCACTTCCTCGCCGATGTTGCCCAGGCCGACCACGCCCAGGGTCTTGGCGCGCAGCTCGGTGCGCGGGTAGTCCTTCTGCGCCGGCCAGCCCCGGCCGGCGTGCGTCAGGCGGTTGAGCGGCAGCAGGTTCTTGGCGAAGGCGAGCATCACGCCGATGGTGTGCTCGGCGACCGGCACCACGCCGAAGGCGGGGTTGTTCACCACCGCCACGCCGGCGGCGGTGGCGGCGGCAAGGTCGATGGCGTCGGTGCCGCGGCCCGAGCTGCTGATGATCTTCAGGCGGGCGGCGCCCGCAATGGCCTCGGCGCGCAGCTTGTTGGGGTAGCGCACGAACACCCCGTGCGCCTCGCGCAGCGCCTCGCGCACGCTCTGCGGGGTCGGCTGCTCGAGCACCTGCACGCTGGCGCCGGCGCGCAGCCGCGCGTCCCCTTCCGGGTGGTACATGTTGCCCAGCAGCACCACACGGAACTGCGAAACTGTCGCCATGCCTGCGCTCCAATCGGATTAGGCTTGCCGGACTATCCCCTGCCCCCACGGGGATGACAAGACCCATTTCCGAAACTCCGAAACAAGGGAGAACCCCGAGGTGAGCACGCAGCCGGACCAGAAGCGCCTGATCGCCGAATACCGCATGCTGTCCACCGCCAACGTGTCCGACGGCCTGGACCGCCTCGGCATCAAGGGCTGCCCGCACGGCATCGGCCCGCTGTGGGATGCCTGCGCCAAGATCGTCGGCCCGGCGGCGACGCTGAAGCTGGTGCCGGTCGGCCAGGCCACCGAGTCCCCGGTGCTGGGCACGCTGGCGGCGGTCAAGCTGGGCAAGCCGGGTGACGTGCTGGTGATCGACCAGGCCGGGCGCATGGATGTGAACAGCTACGGCGGCGTCGCCGGCTTCACCACCCGGCACCTCGGCCTCGTCGGCTGCGTCATCGACGGCGTCACGCGCGACATCGACGAGTACAAGCAGTTGAACCTGCCGGTGTTCGGCAAGGGCTTCATCCAGCAGTCCATCCGCAACCGCTGCGCCTGCGCCGGCTACGGCATCGAGGTGCAGCTGGGCGGAATACCGGTGAAACCCGGCGACTTGATCATGGCCGACGAGAACGGGGTCTGCGTGGTGCCCAGGGACAAGATGGCCGAAGTTTTGGAGTTCGCGAAGCTGTTCAAGTCCATCGAGGACAGCATCATCGAGGCGGTGCGCGGCGGCATGGACCCGGTGGCGGCGCACGACCGCGTGCGCTACGACATGATGACCGCGGCGGGGTACAAGCCCTGAGGCGAGAGGATCGCGCATGAACTCGATTCGCAGCCTCTTGGCCATGGGTGCTGGCGCTGCACGCGCTCTCGGCGCAGGCCCCGAGATCGTGCGGCGCTGGAACACCGAAGTGAACCGCATCATGCAGCTGCTGAAAGTCCAGTGCCGCATGGAGCTCGAGGGCGAGCGCTACGCGCCCAACACGCCGGAGCAGTTCGCCCAGTTCATCCGTGCCGAGACGGCGAAATGGGAGAAGGTGCTGAAGGACGCGGGCGGGTCCGGCCGGGGATCGCGCGCGGCGACCCGCTTCGATTCCGCTTTCTCGAACCTGCAGACCACGGCGGAGAACCTGTCGGCCTCCCGCGCGCGGCTCAAGGATGCGGACTACGCCGCCGAAACCGCCGCGCTGAGCTGCGCCCAGATCCTGCAAAAGGCCGCCGTGGCGATGCACGTCCAGGCGAAAGCGCTGCCGAACAACGTCCTCGCGCTGCTGCGCTAGGGCTGCTGCGCGTGAAGCAGGCTGGGCTCGGGCGAGGGTCTCATCGCCCCGGGCCCGATGGCGCCAGCCTCCCAAGCGCAAAGTAAACTACGCGCCATGAACCAGTCTGCCCTGCGGCAAGCGTGGCACCCGGTGTGCTATGGCGCCGAGCTGACGGACGCGCCCAGAGCCGCGCGCCTGCTCGGCGAACCGGTCGTCCTCTGGCGCGATGCCGCCGGCGCGCCGCGCGCGATGCGCGACCGCTGCCCGCACCGCGGCACCGCGCTGTCGCTGGGCAAGCTGCAATCGGGAGAACTGGTCTGCCCCTACCACGGCTGGCGCTTTGCGGCCGATGGCCGCTGCACGCATATCCCGCAGCTGGAGGACCCGGCGCGCGTGCCAGAGCGCGCGCGCGTGGAGGCGTGGCGCTGCGTGGAGAAGCTCGGCCTGGTCTGGGTGGCGCTGGAAGAGCCGCGCTGGCCGCTGCCCGAGCTGCCCGAGTTCTCCGATCCCGCCTGGCGCGTGGTGCGCACCGGGCCGTTCGACTGGCGCGCGCACGCCTCGCGGCAGCTGGAGAACTTCACCGACTTCGGCCACTTCGCGTTCGTGCACGAAGGGTTGCTCGGCGATCCGTCCAATCCAGTGGTCGCACCGCACCAGGTCCAGACCGACGGCCACGTGCTGCGCTACGCCTACGGCCGGCCCGACCAGCCGAACACCGAAGCGCTGCCGGTGTTCACGCAGGGCGAACGCAAGGATTCCCTGCGGCGCACGCACTATGCGATCCACCTGCCGTTCACCCTGGTCGAGCACATCGACTGGGGCGGCGCCGACGGCATGGTCTACCTTTTCGCCTCCCAGCCGGTGGACGAGGCGCGCTCGATTGGCTATTGCCAGGTGGCGCGCAACTACCAGCACGAGCAGCCGGAGTCCATGATGCGGGACTTCGAGCGCACCATCTTCGAGCAGGACCGGCGCATCATCGAGTCGCAGCCCGTGGGTCCGGTGCCCCTTGACGGGGCATCCGAGCTGCACCTGGCGTTCGACAAGGTGGCGCTCGCCTACCGCCGCGCGCTGCGCGAGCAGGGCTTCGGCGGCGCATCCTGAGGCATCGCAACGGCGGGCTGATGTAACCGATGGATGACATCGGCCCCCTTCAGAAAGGCATGCGCAGCGCCTCCTTGGCCATCGCCAACGGCCGGAATTCGCCGCTGGCCGGCGCGGCTGCGATCTCATTATCAGCCTGTATTGCGGGCTTAGCCGTGCATCGTCAGGCCGCCGGAGATGCTGATCGTCTGCCCGGTAATGAAGTCCGCGTCGTCACTCGACAGGAACAGCACCGCGCCCGGGATGTCCTCGGGCTTGCCCAGGCGCCCGATGGGCACCGCGCGGCGGTAGGCCTCGCGCAGCTTGTCGGGGTTGCCCGCGCCCTGCATGAAGGCCTCCAGCATGCCGGTCTCGGTGAGCCCCGGGCAGACGGTGTTGATGCGCACGCCCTTGGTGGCGAATTCCCGCGACAGGGTCTTGCCCAGCGCGATGATGCCGCCCTTGCACGCGGAGTATGGCGCCTCGCCCGAGGAGCCGACGCGGCCCGCGTCCGAGGCGATGTTCACCACCTTGCCGCCGCCGCGCTCAACCATCCCCGGCAGCACGCAGTGCAGCAGGTTCATCGGCCCCACCAGGTTGAGGGCGATGATCTTCTGCCAGAACGCGGGGTCGGTCTTGAGGAACGGTTTGAACATGTCCCAGCCGGCGTTGTTCACCAGGATGTCCACCGGCCCGGCCGTGGCCACCGCCTGCTTCACCGCGGCGTAGTCGGTGATGTCCACCTTCGGCTCGCCGTTGAGATCGAACACCACCACCTCGGTGCCCTCGGCGCGAAAGCGCTCGACGATCGCCGCGCCGATACCGGCAGCCCCTCCCGTGACGATCGCT
>VGIA01000057.1 GCA_016868105.1 Betaproteobacteria bacterium
CGCCACGGCGTCACCGACCCGAGCTGGGCGGCGAAGAAGGCCAGCCGCTTCGATCCGTCGGCTTGCGAGGTGCCCGGACAGGCCGCCTCCGCTTCTCTGAAGCCTTGAATATCGTCGGCATCCTGCTTGCCGCGGGAACCGGCTCCCGCTTCGGCTCCAACAAGCTGCTGCATGCGCTGCCGCACGGGGTGTCCATGTCGGTGCAGGCGGCGCGCAACCTCAAGTCCGTCCTGCCGCGGGTGATCGCGGTGCTGCGGCCCGGCGCCGACGACACCGCGCGCCCGCTGGCCGATGCCGGCTGCGAGATCCACTTCTGCCGCAACGCCGCCGAAGGCATGGGCGCGAGCCTCGCCTGCGCGGTGAAGGCCACCCCCGGGGCGGAGGGCTGGCTGGTGGCACTGGCCGACATGCCCTTCGTTCGTCCCACCAGCATCGCCGCGGTGCGCGACGCGCTGGCGAACGGGGCGGACCTCGCCGCGCCGTATTTCCGGGCCCGGCGCGGGCATCCGGTGGGCATCGGCCGGCGCTTCCGCGGCCACCTGGAATCGGCCTGCGGCGAGGAGGGCGCGCGCAAGCTGCTCAGCGAGCAGGAGAAGTCGCTGGTGAAGGTGCCGGTGGGCGACCCGGGCGTGGTGCGGGACATCGACCGGCCCTCGGACCTCCCGCCCCCGGTCATCGCGTAAAATCCGCCACCCCATGATGAATGCCTCCCTCGAGCAGTCCGATCCCGAAATCTGCAGCGTCATCCGCAAGGAAGCGCGCCGGCAGGAAGACCACGTCGAGCTGATCGCCTCGGAGAACTACGCCAGCCGCGCGGTGCTGGCGGCGCAGGGTTCGGCGCTTGCCAACAAGTACGCCGAGGGCTACCCGGGCAGGCGCTATTACGGCGGCTGCCAGTACGTGGACATGGCCGAGGCCGTCGCCATCGAGCGCGCCAAGCGCCTGTTCGGCGCGCCCTGGGCCAATGTCCAGCCGCATTCCGGATCGCAGGCCAACCAGGCGGTGTACACCGCGGCGCTGAAGTCGGGCGACACGATTCTGGGCATGTCGCTCGCGCACGGCGGGCACCTGACGCACGGCTCGCCGGTGAACCTCTCGGGCAAGCTCTACAAGGCGCTGTCCTACGGGCTGGATGCCGAGGAGCGCATCGACTACGCCCAGGCCGAGCGCCTCGCGCTGGAGCACCGGCCGAAGATGATCGTCACCGGGGCTTCCGCGTATTCGCGCGCCATCGACTGGCAGCGCTTTCGCGGGATCGCCGACAAGGTCGGGGCGCTGCTCATGGCCGACATGGCGCACTACGCCGGCCTGGTCGCGGCGGGCCTGTATCCCTCGCCGGTGGCGATCGCGGATTTCACCACCACCACCACGCACAAGACGCTGCGCGGCCCGCGCGGCGGCCTGATCCTCGGCCGCGCCCAACAGGAGAAGGCGGTCAACTCGGCCATCTTCCCCGGCATCCAGGGCGGCCCGCTGATGCACGTCATCGCCGCCAAGGCGGTGGCGCTGGGCGAGGCGCTGCGGCCCGAGTTCAGGGATTATCAGCTGAAGGTGCTGGAGAACGCCCGCGTCATGGCCTCGACCCTGCAGCGGCGCGGCCTGCGCGTGGTCTCCGGCGGCACCGACAGCCACCTGTTCCTCGTCGACCTGCGCGCGAAGAACCTCAGCGGCCAGGACGCCGAGGACGCGCTCGGCCGCGCCCACCTCACGGTCAACAAGAACGCGATCCCGAATGACCCGCGGAAGCCCACGGTCACTTCCGGCATCCGCATCGGCTCGCCGGCGATGACCACCCGCGGCTTCGGCGCCGCCGAGGCGGAAACGCTGGCGCAGCTGATGGCCGAGGTGCTCGAGGACCCGCACGGCGAGGCCACCCGCGCGCGCGTCGCCGGCGAGGTCAAGGCGATGTGCGCGCGCTTCCCGGTCTACCTCGGCTAGCACGCCGGAGACACCGCCGTGCGTTGTCCCTTCTGCGCCCACGAGGACACCAACGTGCTGGACACGCGCTCCAACCCGGGCACCAACGTCATCCGCCGCCGCCGGCGCTGCCCCAAGTGCGACAAGCGCTTCACCACCTACGAGCGCGTCGAGCTGCGCATGCCGCGCCTGGTGAAGAAGGACGGCAGCCGCAGCGACTTCGACCGCGACAAGCTGGTGGGCAGCATGATGCTCGCGCTGAGGAAGCGCCCGGTGGCCACCGAGGCCATCGACGCCGCGGTGGACCGCATCGAGGAGCGGCTGCGCTCGCTGGGCGAGCGCGAAGTCCCCACCAGCCGCGTCGGCGACCTGGTGATGCGCGAGCTGGCAAGGCTGGACAAGATCGCCTATATTCGCTTTGCCTCCGTCTACCGCAGCTTCGAGACCCCGGATGACTTCCGCGAGGCGGTGCAGGAGATCAAGTCCCCGCGCCGGCGCAGGAAGTGAATTCCTTTTCCGAGCTCGACCGCGCCATGATGGCGCGCGCGCTCGCGCTGGCCGGCAAAGGCCTCTACACCGCGACGCCCAACCCGCGCGTGGGCTGCGTGCTGGCGAAGGACGGCGCCGTGGTCGGCGAAGGCTGGCACGAGAAGGCCGGCGCCCCGCACGCCGAGGCCAACGCCCTCGCCGCCGCCGGCGGTGCGGCGAAGGGCGCCACCGCCTACGTCACGCTGGAACCCTGCAACCACCAGGGCCGCACGCCGCCCTGCGCGCAGGCGCTGATCCGGGCCGGCGTCGCGCGCGTGGTGGCCGCGGTGCGCGATCCGAACCCCAAGGCGCAGCTGGGCGCCGAGACGCTCGAGGCTGCCGGCATCCGCCTCGACATAGGGCTGATGGAGGACGAGGCGCGCGAGCTCAACATCGGCTTTTTCTCACGCATGACGCGCAGCCGGCCCTGGGTGCGCATGAAGATCGCGGCCACCCTGGACGGGCGCACCGCGCTGCGGGACGGCCGCAGCCGGTGGATCACCGGGCCGGAGGCGCGCGCCGACGGCCATCACTGGCGCGCGCGCGCCTGCGCCATCCTCACCGGCATCGGCACGGTGAAGGCCGACAACCCGCGCCTGACGGTGCGCGAGGTGGCGACGCCGCGCCAGCCGCTGCGCGTGGTGGTGGACAGCCGGCTGGAGATCGCCGACGGCGCGCGGATCCTGGAGGGCGAACGCGTGCTGGTCTTCGCCGGCCGGGAAGGGCGCACGCCGAAGAACGCGGAGATGGTGGCGCTGCCCAACGCCAACGGCAAGGTTGAGCTGCCGGCGATGCTGGCCGAGCTGGCGCGCCGCGGCGTCAACGAGCTGCACGTCGAGGCCGGGTTCCGGTTGAACGGGTCGCTGGTGCGCGAGGGCTGCGTCGACGAGTTCCTGGTCTACCTCAACCCCAGCTTGCTCGGCGACAGCGCGCAGGGCATGGTGGACCTGCCGGCGGTCGATGCGCTCGAGGCGCGGCCGCGGCTGCGCCTGCACGCCATCGCGCGCCTCGGCAACGAACTGCGCATTCTCGCCAGGCGCTGACATGTTCACCGGCATCGTGCAGGCCGTCGGCCGCATCGTTTCCACGAAACCCTTGGTGATCGACGCCGGCAAGCTGCCGCTTGCCGGGGTGCGCATCGGCGATTCCATCTGCGTGCAGGGCTGCTGCCTGACGGTGACGAACAGGGCCGGGCGCCGGCTCTGGTTCGATGTCTCCCCCGAGACGCTGCGCGTCACCGCGGGCCTTGCGCGTCCCGGCGCGGTGAACCTGGAGAAGTCGCTCGCGCTGGGCGACCGGCTGGGCGGGCACCTGGTCACGGGCCACGTGGACGGGGTCGGCGCGTGCGCGTCCGTGAAGGGCGGGGTGTACGCGTTCCACGCCCCCGCGGCATTGTCGCGCTACGTCGCGAGGAAGGGCTCGGTGACCGTGGACGGGGTCAGCCTGACGGTGAACGCGGTGCGCGGGCGAAGGTTCGAGGTGAACCTGATCCCGCACACGCTGGCGGTGACCACGCTGGGGCGGCTGGCGGCCGGGGCGAGGGTCAACCTGGAAGTGGATCTGCTGGCGCGCTATGTCGAGCGGCTGCGCGGTCGCGGCTGAGCGCTGCCTGGCGGCCAGCCTGCGGGCTGGACGGGTTGCCGGTCCGCAGGTCCATGAGGCGCGCCTCGCCGCGATCTGCATGCAGCACGGCGTGCGCGAACTCTGCAGAGCCGATCGGGATTCCCGGCGCTCTGCCGAGTTGAAGGTGCTCAACCCGCCGCTCGCGTGAACCAACGGCGCTGGCGGCCCTCTTTCGATCCCGCGCTTCCGGTTGTCGGCAAACGCGCCGAGATAGCCCGTTCCATCAACGCTCATCCGGTCGTCATCGTCTGCGGCGAGACCGGCTCGGGCAAGACCACGCAGATCCCCAAGATCCTGCTGGAGATGGGGCGCGGCGCCGGCAAGATGATCGGCCACACCCAGCCCCGCCGCATCGCCGCGCGCGCGGTGGCGGCGCGCATCGCCGAGGAACTGAAGGTGGAGCTGGGCGGCGCGGTGGGCTTCAAGGTGCGCTTCCACGACCGCGTCGGCCGGCATACCGCGCTGAAGCTCATGACCGACGGCATCCTGCTGGCGGAGACGCAGGGCGACCCGAAGCTTGCCGCCTACGACACCATCGTCATCGACGAGGCGCACGAGCGCAGCCTCAACATCGATTTCCTGCTCGGGTACCTGAAGCAACTGCTGCCGCAGCGTCCCGACCTGAAGGTCGTGGTCACCTCTGCCACCATCGACGCGGAGAAATTCTCCACGCACTTCGGCGGCGCACCGGTGATCGAAGTCTCCGGGCGCCTGTACCCGGTGGAATTGCGCTACCGCGAAGTCGAAGGCGACCAGGAGGACACCACGCGCGACGAGGAGGAGGACGCGCTGGCCGAGGCGGTGGAGCAAGCCTGCCGCCACGGCCCCGGCGACGTGCTGGTCTTCCTGCCCGGAGAGCGCGAGATCCGAGACGCGGCGGCCGCGATCGGCAACAGGAAGCTCCGGGACACCGAGATCCTGCCGCTCTTTTCCCGCCTGTCCAACGCCGAGCAGGACCGGGTGTTCAGGCCCGGATCGCTGCGCCGCATCGTGCTCGCGACCAACCTCGCCGAGACCTCGCTCACGGTGCCGCGCATCCGCTACGTGGTGGACACGGGCCTGGCGCGCGTCAAGCGCTACAGCTACCGCAACAAGGTGGAGCAGCTGCAGGTGGAGAACATCTCGCAGGCCGCGGCCAAGCAGCGCTCAGGCCGTTGCGGCCGCGTATCCGACGGCATCTGCTTCCGGCTCTACGGCGAGGAGGAGTTCACCCGCCGGCCGGCGTTCACCGACCCGGAGCTGCTGCGCTCCTCGCTGGCGGCGGTGATCCTGCGCGCGCTGAGCCTGAACCTGGGCAAGGTGGAGGACTTCCCGTTCCTCGACCCGCCCAGCCCGCGGGCCATCGCCGACGGCTACGCGTTGCTGGCGGAGCTGGGCGCAGTGGGCGAGGCCAATGCGCTGACGAAGGTGGGCCGGGAACTCGCGCGCCTGCCCCTGGACCCGCGCATCGGCCGCATGCTGGTGGCGGCGCGCGAGGAAGGGTGCCTGGCGCAGATGCTGGTGATCGCCGCCGCGCTGTCGGTGCAGGACCCGCGCGACCGGCCGCTGGACAGGGCCGCCGCCGCCGACCAGCAGCATGCCAGTTTCGCCGACGAGCGTTCCGACTTTCTCGGCTTCCTCAAGCTGTGGCGCGCGTTTCCCGAGGGCCCGTCCCGCAAGCAGGCGCGGGCGCATTTCCTGTCCTACCCGCGCATGCGCGAGTGGCGCGACACCCATCGGCAGCTGGCGCAGTCCGTGGCAGAGCTGGGCTGGGAGCTCTCAAACGTGAATCTCGAGAAGCCCGACGCCTACCGCGCCATCCATCGCGCCCTGCTGGCTGGGCTTCTCGGCAACGTGGGCATGAAGGACGAAGCCGACAACAACTACACCGGCGCGCGCGGCACCAAGTTCTGGGTGCACCCGGGCTCGGGCACCAAGAAGCCGGGCAAGTGGATCCTGGCTGCGCAACTGGTGCAGACCACGCGCCTCTACGCGCGCACCGTGGCCACCATCGACCCGAAGTGGATCGAGCAGGTGGGTGCCCACGTGCTCAAGCGCCACGCCGAGCGCCCGCACTGGGAGAAGGCGCGCGCGCAGGTGGTGGCGCTGGAGCGCGGCACGCTCTACGGCCTGCCGGTGTACACCGACCGGCGCGTGCACTACGGGCCGGTCGACCCGAAGCTCTCGCGCGACATCTTCCTGCGCTGCGCGCTGCTCGAGGGCGAGTACGAGACGCGCGCGCCGTTCCTCGCCCACAACCAGCGCCTGGCGCGCGACATCGAGCGCCTGGAGCACAAGTCGCGCCGCGCGGACATTCTGGTGGACGAGGCGCTGATGCTCGCTTTCTACGAGGCGCGGGTGCCCGAGGGGATCACCAACGGGGCGGACTTCGAGAAGTGGCTGAAGGAAGCTTCCCGCGCCAACCCGAGGCTGCTGCAGCTCGCGCGCGAGGACCTGATGCGGCACGAGGCGGCCGGCATCACCACCGACAACTTCCCGCACGCGTTCGCGGTCGGCCCCAACAAGCTCGCGCTCGAGTATCACTTCGAGCCGCGCTCGCCCAAGGATGGCGTCACGCTCACGGTCCCGGTGGCGCTGCTCAACCAGGTGCCGGCGGCGCGCTGCGAATGGCTGGTGCCGGGGTTGCTCAAGGAAAAGGTGCAGGCCCTCGCCAAGGGCATGCCCCAGCGCCTGCGGCACAAGCTGGGGCCGCTGGCGGAGTTCGCGCAGGGGTTCGCCGCGGCCAACCCGCCGGCGGATGTGCCGCTTGCAGCCGCGCTCGCGCGTCACATCCGCTCCGCCATCGGCATCGAGGTGCCCGCCGACGCCTTCGGCCCGGATTCCGCGCCGCCGCACCTGCACATGAATTTTCGCGTCGTGGACGAGCACGGCCGGCAACTGGGCATGGGGCGGGACCTCGCGGCGCTCAAGCGCGGGTTCGCGCCGCAGGCGCAGGCCGAGCTGGGCGCGGAGGCGGCGGTGGATGACAGTGAGCGCCATACCGGCTGGACCATGGGCGAGCTGCCCGAGCTGATGGAGCTGAAGCGAGGCGGGCAGGTGCTGGTGGGCTACCCGGCGCTGGCGGACGCCGGGGACGCCGTGACCCTGCAGGTCCTGGATTCCCCGGAGAGGGCTCGCGAAACCCACCGCGGCGGCGTGCTGCGCCTGCTGCGCATCGCGTTCCGCGAGCGCGTGCGCGAGCTGGAGAAGGCGCTGGCGAAGGACATGTCGCTCGCCGCGTTGAAGGATGACCTGGTGGCCGCGGCGCTCGAGCGCACCTTCCTCGCCGACGGCCTGCCGATGCAGCCGCAGGACTTCGCGCGGCGCGTGGCTGAGGGCCGCAGCCGCCTCAACCTGATCGCACAGGAACTGCAGCGCCTGGCGGCGGCCATCCTCGCCGAGCGCGCGCAGGCGGACAGGCGCATCGCCGCCTCGCAGAAGGCCTGGCCACAGGCGGCCGGGGAGGTGCGCGAGCAGCTGGCGCGCCTGCTGGCGCCGGGCTTCATCGCCCGCACGCCCTGGGAGCGGCTGCGGCACCTGCCGCGCTACCTGAAGGCCGCTGGGCTCAGGCTGGAGAAGCTGCGCGCGGATCCGGCCCGCGATGCGGCGCGCGCGCGCGAGCTGGCGCCGCTGGAGACTGCGTATCGCCGCGAACTGGCCGCCCAGGCGCGCCACGGCGCACTGGCCGCGGAACTGGAGCAGTTCGGCTGGCTGCTGGAGGAACTGCGGGTCTCGCTGTTCGCGCAGGAACTGAAGACCCCGGTGCCGGTCTCACCCAAGCGCCTGGCCAAGCTGTGGCAGAGGCTGAAGAGGTAAGCTCCAATCCCATGACCCGCTCCCTGATGTACGCCCTGATGAACGCTTTGCACCCGCGCATGCTGTGGCTGATGGTCTGGCCGATGCTCGCCGCGCTGCTGGTGTGGGGCACGGTGGCGCTGGTGTTCTGGATGCGCGTGGCGTCGTGGATCGCGGGGCACCTGCGCGGCTGGATCGAGTCCTCGTTGCTCGCGGTGACCCTGAACTACGCGGATGCGGCGAGCCTCATCGCCCACGCGCTGCTGGTGCTGTTCTTCGTCCCGGGGGTGGTGCTCACCGCGCTGCTGATCCTCGGGGCGTTCGGCATGCCGGTGATGGTGGCGCATGTCGCCGGCCGCAGTTACCCGGCGCTGGCGCGGCGCCGGGGCGGAAGCCTCGCCGGCGGGGTGTGGAACAGCGTGCTCGCGCTGCTGGGCATGGTTGCGCTGGGCCTGGCCTCGGTGCCGCTGTGGCTGCTGCCGCCGCTGTGGCCGTTGATCCCGGTGGCGATCCTGGGCTGGGTGAACCAGCAGGTGCTGCGCTACGACGCGCTCGCCGAGCACGCTGACCCCGGCGAGATGCGCGTCCTGTTCCGCGCCCATCGCGGCGCGCTCTACGGCCTGGGCTTCGCGCTGGCGCTGCTCGCCTACGTCCCCGTGGTGGGCCTGTTCGCCCCGGTGATCGTGGGCCTTGCCTTCATCGACTACCTGCTGGGCAAGCTGGCAGCGCTGCGCGCGGCGCCGATCGAGGGCAAGGCTACGACAGTCGGGTGACCGGCAGGTCCAGGCCCCGCACCGCCTCGGCGAGCTTTGCCAGCGCCGCGGCGCGGTGAAAGCCGTGGCGCGAGGCGAGGACGACGCGCCGCGACGGCTGCGGAGCGGCGAAGGGCACCGCCTTCACCAGCGCGCTGCCATGGCGCGCCGTGAGCGCGGTGGCCGGCAGCACGGTCACCCCCAGCCCCGAGGCCACCATGCTGCGCAGGGTCTCCAGCGAATTGCCCTGGCGGCCGGGTTCCGGGGGGCGCGAAAACTCGGTGCAGGCATCCAGCACCTGGTCGCGGAAGCAGTGGCCCACCGGCAGCAGCAGCAGCTCGCCGGCGTCCAGGTCCTCGACCGCGACGGACTTGCGCTTCGCCATGGCGTGCCTGGCCGGCACCACCACCTTGAAGTTTTCCTCGTACAGGGGCAGCACGTCCACGCCAGGGGCCTCGTAGGGCAGGGCGAGGACCACGGCGTCCAGCTCGCCGGCGCGCAGCATGCGCTCAAGGGTCGCGGTGATGTTCTCCTCGACATCCAGCGGCATCTCGGGCGCCGCGCGCCGCAGCGCGGCCACCAGGCCCGGCAGCAGGTACGGGGCGATGGTGTGGATGATGCCCAGGCGCAGGATGCCCTTGAGGGGATCCCTTCCCTGGCGCGCCACCAGCTTGACGCGCTCGGCCTCCGCCAGCGCGCGCCGCGCCTGCTCCACGATGCGCCCGCCCGCCTCGGTGAGGAACACGCCGCGCTTGCCACGCTCGAACAAGGTCACGCCCAGCTCCTCCTCGAGGTTCTTCACCGAGGCCGAGAGGCTGGGCTGGGAGACGAAGGAGCGCTCGGCGGCGCGGCCGAAGTGGCGCTCCTCGGCGACCGCGACGATGTACTTGAGTTCGGTCAGTGTCATAGGCTTGGACTATATCATGGATGGCGAAGAAGTATTGGCCTTCAATGAGGCTTCTCCCGCATGGTCCGTCATCTATCGTTTTTATCAATATAAGGAGCCAGACCCGGCGCAACCAGGGCTGAGCGCGCGGTAAACTGCACCGATGCGGCAACGCTTCGGCGCGTTCGTCATCGGCGACGAGATCCTGGTGGGCAAGCGCCAGGACAAGCACATGGCTTTCCTGATCCAGGCGCTGGCCAAGCGCGGCCTGCGCCTCGCGCACTGCGAGTACCTGGGCGACGATCCGGAGCGGCTGACCGCGGCGCTGAAGCGTTCGTTCGCCTCCGGCGACATCGTGTTCAGCTTCGGCGGCATCGGCGCCACGCCGGATGACCATACCCGGCAGTGCGCCGCGGCGGCGCTGGGCGTGCCCCTCGCGCTGCACCCGGAGGCCGAGCGCGAGATCCGCGGCCGCTTCGGGGCCGAGATCACGCCCAAGCGCCTGGAGATGGGTGAGTTTCCGGTGGGTGCCGAGATCATCCCGAACCCGTTGAACCGCGTCCCCGGGTTCACGGTGCGCGAGCACTGGTTCGTGCCCGGGTTCCCGCAGATGGCCTGGCCGATGGCCGAATGGGTGCTGGAGGAGAAGTACCGGCAGCTCTTTGACCGCGACCGCTGGGCCGAGGGCTCGGTCTTCGTCTACGACGCGGGGGAGAGCCAGCTGGTGCCTCAGATGGAGGAAGTGAGCGCGCGCTTCCCGGGAGTGAAGGTATTCAGCCTGCCCTCCATGGGCGAGGACGGCTCGCGCCGGCACGTGGAGCTGGGCGTGCGCGGCGACCCGGCGCAGGCGGGCGAGGCGCTGCAGATGCTGAAGGACGGCGTCATAGCCGCGGGCTTCCCGTTCAGCGACGACCCGAAATGAAAAAGCCCCGCGGGGCGGGGCTTCTCCGGACTTGCGTTTTTTTTGCGCAGGCCGCTTGTTAGGCGGCCTTTTTCGCCTTGGCGAGGCCTTTCACGGTCTCGGTGGCGGCGGCAACGTTGGCCTGCGCGATCTCGCTCGCCTGCTTGGCGACCTTGTTGAGGTTGTCATAGGCCGAGTCGGCGGCGGCGATCATCTGCTTCATCGCGCTGACCGCAACCTCCGAACCCGCCGGCGCGCTCTTGGCGGCCTTGTCCAGCAGCGAGACGAAGTTCTCGTTCCACTCCGAGACGCGGCGCTCGTTCATCTTCGCGAACTCGGCGTTGGCCTCGGTGGCGGCCTCGTAGAGGCTCTTCGAGTAGGCGATGGCCTTCTCGAGGGTCGGCTGGGCGAAGGTGCCCTGCAGGCCGATCAATTCCTGCACGTCCTTGGCGCCGGTCAGGGCGCGGGCGTTGGCGATGCTGTCCTCGAAGGCTGCCTTGAGGGCGTTGGCGTTCAGGTTGGCGAGCTTCTCGGCCGCCGCGAATTGCGCGGTGTACAGCGACAGGATGGAGTCGATGCTGGCCTTGCCGGCGGCCTGGATCTGTTCGGGCGTCACGTACATGGTGCTTCTCCTAATTGGGCGTTGGGTTGGGTGTTGAGTGCGCATTTTGGGGGTGATTTGTGCGACGCAGCAATTACAATTTAAGTCCTTATACATTGAATGTCAATGTTTTATTGCGACGCAGCATAAATACTTGATGTATCGCACAATTCCTGGGCAGGCGATGCCGTCCCGTCGCGCCAGGCGTTTGAAACGATGAGGAATTTGACGCCGCCGGGGCAGGCGGCTAGAAGGCCGCTTCCTATGGCGACGCACCGGGCATCCCCTCCAGACCACGTTCCCCGTTCCCTTTGGCTGGTGCTCGCCGGCCTGACCCTGATCTGGGGCCTCAACTGGACCGCGATGAAGGTCGCGATCACCGAGGTCCAGCCCTTTACCTTCCGCACCCTGTGCCTCGCCTCCGGGGCCCTGCTCCTGTTCGGCTACCTGCTCGCCACTGGGCAGTCGCTGACGATCCCGCGCGCGGCGTGGCCGCGGCTGGCGCTGATCGCGCTCTTCAACATCACGCTGTGGAACCTGCTGGTGGTGTTCGGCCTGGGGCTGATGCAATCGGGGCGCGCCGCCATCATCGCCTACACCATGCCGGCCTGGGCGATCCCGCTGTCGGTCCTGGTCCTGGGCGAGCGCATCACCGGGCGCAAGTTGCTCGGCCTTGCGCTCGGCATGGCGGGGATGGCGCTGCTCCTGCTCGAGGAGGTGGCGCGCCTGCGCGGCGCCCCGCTGGGCGCGCTGATGATGCTGGGCGCGGCCTGGGCCTGGGCTATCGGCACGGTGTTGCAGAAGAAGATCCCGGTACGCGTGCCGGTCGGGACCTTCACCGCCTGGCTGATGGTGGCGGGCGGGATCCCGATCCACATCGGCACGTTCCTGATCGAGGACCCGCGCCACCTCGCCTCCATCAGTGCCCCGGCACTGGCCGGCCTCGCCTTCAACGCCATCATCGTGTTCGGCTGGGCGCACTGGGCGTGGATCAAGCTCTCGAGCTCGATGTCGGTGACGGTGTTCTCGCTCAGCATGCTCATGATCCCGATCGTCGGGGTGCTGAGCGGCGCGCTGTTGCTGGGCGAGAGCCCGGGCTGGCCGGAGTTCGCCGCGCTCGGGCTGGTGCTGGGGTCGCTGCTCACGGTGATCGTGCCGCAGCGCTCGCGCTGATCGTCCGCCGGCGCGGGATCGCGCCCGGGTTCCAGGCGCCCGCTGCCCAGTTGAGCAGTTCTGCATCGGCCATGCCTGCGGGCGCGGCCTGGCCCAGGAAGGCGAGCGCCGCGCGCAGGTCGCGCGAGGAACCTTCGGCTGCGTGCTTCTGCTTGGACAGCTTTTCCCCTGTGGCAGTGACCGCCACCGGCACATGCAGGTAGCGCGGCCTCGGCAGGCCTAGCAGGCGCTGCAGGTGTATCTGGCGCGGCGTGGAATCGATCAGGTCGGCGCCGCGTACCACATCGGTGACGCCCTGTTCGGCGTCGTCCACGACCACCGCAAGCTGGTAGGCGAAGGTGCCGTCGGCGCGATAGGCCACGAAATCGCCGACCTCCCGCTCGACCGACTGCGAGATGGTTCCCTGCAGCCGATCGTCGAACACAATTCGTTCCGGCACCGTTTTCAATCTGATCGCACGCGGGCTCTTTCCGCGCGGGAATCCCGCGCGGCACGTTCCCGCATACACCCCCGCACCGTCGGGGGTTATCGCGGAATCCGCGATCTCCTTCCTCGTACAGGCGCACCAGTAGGTGGCGTCCATGGAAGACAGCCGCTCCAGCGCCTGCCGATAAAGATCCAGCCGCCGGCTCTGCCAGACGACCTCTGCGTCCCAATGCAGCCCCGCTGCCTCGAGTTGCGTCAGGATCCGGCTCGCGGCATCGGACCTCACCCGCGGCCGGTCGAGGTCCTCGATGCGCAGCAGCCAACGGCCGCCGGCCGCCCGCGCATCGAGCCAGCTCGCGAGGGCGGCGACGAACGAACCAAAATGCAGCGGACCGGTGGGTGACGGGGCGAAGCGCCCAACGTAGGAAGGGTCGGGTTGAACCGGCATGCTCCGCCCCAATATACACTGTGCAGTCTTCACACCATCCTCCCCCCGAAGGACGTTGCCGCCGTGGCCACCGTAGAGCTCACCAAGGATAATTTCGAGCAGACCGTGACGGACAACCCGATCGTCATCGTGGACTTCTGGGCGCCCTGGTGCGGCCCCTGCAAGGGCTTCGCGCCGGTGTTCGAGAAAGCCGCCGAGGCGCACGCGGACGTGGTGTTCGGCAAGGTGAACACTGACCAGCAGCAGGAGCTGGCCGGCGCGTTCAACATCCGCTCCATCCCGACGCTGATGATCTTCCGCGAGAAGGTGGTGCTGTTCCAGCAGGCGGGCGCGCTGCCCGGCCAGGCGTTGGAGCAGGTGCTGGCGCAGGCGAAGTCGATCGACATGGCCAAGGTGCACCAGGAGACCGCGGGCCAGCAGGCCGGCGGCGGGGGGCAGCCGTCGTGATCGAACTGCGCCGCGGCGCGGAGCGCGGCTATGCCGACCACGGCTGGCTGAAGTCCTTCCACAGCTTTTCCTTCGCCGGCTACCACGACCCCAGGCACATGGGCTTCGGTCCTCTGCGCGTCATCAACGAGGACCGGGTGCGCGCCGGCAGCGGCTTCGGCAAGCACGGCCACCGCGACATGGAGATCATCAGCTACGTGCTCGAGGGCGCGCTGGCGCACCAGGACTCGATGGGCAACGGCTCGACCATCGTGCCGGGCGACGTGCAGCGCATGAGCGCGGGCACAGGGGTGCAGCACAGCGAGTTCAATCACGACAAAGCCGCCGCGACACACTTGCTGCAGATATGGATAGAGCCGGCGCGGCAGGGGATTGCGCCTTCCTATGAGCAGAAGCACTTCGACGCTGCCTCCAAGCGCGGCCGCCTGCGCCTGATCGCCTCGGCCGAGGGCGCCGAGGGGTCGGTGACGGTGCACCAGGACGCGCGCCTCTATGCCGCCCTGCTGGAGGGCGCCGAGCGCGCCACCCATGCCCTCGCGCCGGGCCGCCGCGCCTACGTGCACGTGGCGCGCGGCACGCTCGAGGTGAACGGCAAGGGGCTGCAGGCGGGCGATGCGCTCAAGGCGCGCGATGTCGCGCAGATCGTGCTGGAGAAGGGCGCGGGGGCCGAGGTGCTGCTGTTCGACCTGCCCTGACAGGTGAACGGCGAGGCGACGTCGTCATTTCCGACCAGGAGCCAAGAATGGACACCGCAATCAGCGCCAAGCACCGCAACGCCATCGCCGAGCGCATGATCAAGCACCTGATCGAAGGCCGGCAAGCCGTGGCGCGCACTGCTCACGCGGTGCTGCCGCTGGCCGAGAAGGCCAACGACCGGCCCAGGCTCGAGCTCCTCACGCAGCGCCTCGACCTCCACGAGAGCAACGCGTGGATGCTCAGAAGCCTGCTGAAGAAGTGGCCCTTGCCGGGGCCGCGGCAATGAGCGGCACGCGCATAGAGAAGGACGCCTTCGGCCCCATCGAGGTGCCGGCCGAGCACCTTTGGGGCGCCCAGACCGAGCGCAGCCTGCGCTTCTTCCGCATCGGCGGCGAGCGCATGCCGCGACCGGTGATCCTCGCCCTGGCGCGCATCAAGCGCGCCGCGGCGCAGGCCA
>VGIA01000058.1 GCA_016868105.1 Betaproteobacteria bacterium
CCGGCCGAGCACCTTTGGGGCGCCCAGACCGAGCGCAGCCTGCGCTTCTTCCGCATCGGCGGCGAGCGCATGCCGCGACCGGTGATCCTCGCCCTGGCGCGCATCAAGCGCGCCGCGGCGCAGGCCAACGCCACGCTGGGGCTGCTGGACGAAGCCAGGGCCGGCGCCATCGCTCGCGCCGCGGGCGAAGTGCTGGAGGGGCGCCATGAGGCCGAGTTCCCGCTGGTGGTGTGGCAGACCGGATCCGGCACCCAGTCCAACATGAACGTGAACGAGGTGCTGGCGAACCGCGCCTCGGAACTGCTGGGCGGCCCGCGCGGCGAGGGGCGCCGGGTGCACCCGAACGACCATGTCAACCTCGGCCAGTCCTCCAACGACGTCTTCCCGACCGCGATGCATGTCGCCGCCGCCCGGGCGCTGCGCGATGAACTGCTCCCCGAGCTGGGAAAGCTGGCGGCCTCGCTGGAGGCGAAGCGCGCCGCGTTCGGGGACATCGTCAAGATCGGCCGCACCCACCTGCAGGACGCCACCCCGCTCACGCTGGGCCAGGAGTTCTCCGGCTACGTCGCGCAGCTGGGCCAGGCGCGGCTTGCGATCGAGGCAGCGCTGCCGGGCCTGCACGATCTCGCCATCGGCGGCACGGCGGTCGGCACCGGCCTGAACACGCATCCGCGTTTCGCGCAGCTGGTGGCCGACGCGCTCGCGGCCGAGACCGGAATCGGCTTCGCGCCGGCGGCGAACCGGTTCGCGGCGCTGGCCGGTCACGAGGCGCTGCTCTCCGCGCACGGCGCGCTCAGGACCCTTGCCGCCTCGCTCTCCAAGATCGCCAACGACATCCGCCTGCTTGCCTCGGGCCCGCGCTCCGGGCTGGGCGAGCTGACGATCCCGGAGAACGAGCCCGGCAGCTCCATCATGCCGGGCAAGGTGAACCCGACGCAGGCCGAGGCGCTGACCATGCTCTGCGCCCAGGTGATGGGCAACGACGTCGCACTCGGCATCGGCGGCGCATCCGGGCACTTCGAACTCAACGTCTACAAGCCGCTGATCATCCGCAACTTCCTTCACAGCGCGCGGCTGCTGGCCGAGGGCATGGCAAGCTTCGAGGCGCACTGCGTGCGCGGCATCGAACCCAATCGGGCGCGCATCGGCGAGCTGGTGGGCCGGTCCCTCATGCTGGTGACCGCGCTGGCGCCGCGCATCGGCTACGATCGCGCTGCCGCCATCGCCAAGAAGGCGCACCGCGACGGCACCACGCTACGCGAGGCAGCATTGGCGCTGGGGCATGTGTCCGCGGCGGATTTCGACCGCTGGGTGAGGGCGCAAGACATGCTCGGACCGAAGGCATGAACCGGCGCGGGTGCGCTTCGCGGTGCAGGACCTCTTCCAGACCGACTTCTCCGGCTGAGGCCGAAGCTGCTGGCGGACCTCAAGCCGGGATCGCGCATGGTCTCGCATCGGTTCGGCATGTGCGGCTGGAAGCGGCTTGCGAAAAATTAGGAGACGCCGAGCGGCCGCGAGCATTGGACGAGCGGTGACCGGGACCGCTTGATCCCTCTTTGGATCGTGCCGCCACGCTGAGCGCCGCAGCAAGTCCGGCGCCCGCCCTGTGGGATAAGATTCGCCCCCGATGTCCGTCGTCGTCCTCCTCTCCGGCCGGGGCAGCAACCTGCAGGCACTCGTCGAAGCCGGGATTCCCGTCTGCGGCGTGATCAGCAATGTCGCCGGCGCCGGCGGCCTCGCCATCGCAGCGGCGCGCGGCATACCGGCGCAGACCATCGCGCACCGGGACTTCGCCTCGCGAGAGGCCTTCGACGCCGCGCTGGCTGCGGCGATCGACCGCCTGGCGCCGAAGCTGGTGGCGCTGGCCGGGTTCATGCGCATCCTGACGCCGGGATTCGTGCAGCGCTACGCGGGGCGGCTGGTGAACATCCATCCGTCGCTGCTGCCGTCGTTCACCGGGCTCGACACCCACGCGCGCGCCCTCGCGGCGGGCGTGAAGCTGCATGGCTGCACGGTCCATTTCGTCACCGCGGAACTCGACCACGGCCCGATCATCGCCCAGGCCGCGGTCCCGGTGAGGGCGGAAGACACGCCGGACACGCTCGCCGCGCGCGTGCTGCGCGAGGAGCACGCGCTGTACCCGCGGGCGCAGCGCTGGTTTCTCGAGGGCCGGCTTGTCCTCGAGAACGGGCAGGTGCGCGTTAAGGGTGGGGATGCGCAAGCTTTCTTTGCTGCTTAGCCTGGCCTGCGCCGCGGGCGCCGCGCTGGCGGCCCCGCCGCAGCGGGTGGGCATCGACTATGAGCTGCGGCGCAACGGGTCCGCGGTGGCCGAGGTCCACGAGCGGCTGGTGCACGACGGCAGGACCTATCGCCTGTCGCAGACCTGGAAGGCCAAGGGCCTCTACGCGATTCGCGGCGAGGCACGGCGCTCGAGCGCGGGCCGCGTCGGGCCCGAGGGCCTGCGGCCGGAGGCGTTCGAGGACCTGCGGCCCGGGAAGGATCCGCGCCGCGCCGCGCCCGCCGCTGGCATGCAGGACCGGCTGAGCGTGCTCTGGCACTTTGCCTTCCGGCCGCCCACCGCGCGCGTGACGCTGCAGGTCGCGGACGGCCGCGGCCTGTCCGCGCACGTCTACGAGCCTGCCGGACGCGAGCGGATCCGGACCCCCGCCGGCGATTTCCATGCGCTCAAGCTGGAGCGCAGCGACGAGGGCCGGCGCGCGCAGGTCTGGCTGGCGCCGGAGCGGGGCAACGTCCCGGTGCGCGTCCTGGTCACCGAGAAGGACGGCACCGTGCTCGAAGTGACCGCCGTCCGGATCACGCAGTGACGCCGCGCCCGGGGCTGGTGGGTCAGGCCGCGGCGCTGCTGGGCGAGCTGCTGCGCTTCTCGGGCCCCGCCGACCAGGCGGTTTCGCGCTACTTCCGTGCCCACCGCAACTTCGGCCGCGAGGACCGGGCTTTCATAGCGCAGACGGTGTACGCGGTGCTGCGGCGCAAGCGCTCGCTCGCGGCCGCGGCGGCATCGCGGCAGCCGCGCGCGCTGGTGCTGGCGGCGCTGGTGCGGGTGCTCGGGTTCTCCGGGCGTTCGATGCAGGGCTCGCTGCAGGAGGGCGAAGCCGACCTGATCACCAAGGTGAAGTCCTTCGACTTCCGCCAGCTCCCGCCCGCGGAGCAGTTCGACCTGCCCGACTGGCTCTGGGAGCGGCTCGCGGCGCAGAACGGCGCCGGCGAGGCGCAGCGGATCGCGCAGGCGCTGCTCAACCCGGCGCCACTCGACTTGCGCGTCAACCTGGCGAAGCTCGCGCGCGACGAGGCGCTGCAGCGGTTGCGGCAGGACGGATTCGAGGGCCAGGCGACGCCGCATTCCCCGGCCGGGATCCGCTTGAAGGGCAAGCCCTCGATCAACCAGCACCCCTTGTTCCTGGACGGCTCGGTCGAGGTGCAGGACGAAGGCAGCCAGTTGCTGGCCTACCTGCTTGCGCCCCGCCGCGGCGAGATGGTGGCGGATTTCTGCGCCGGCGCCGGCGGCAAGACGCTCGCGCTTGCGATGCTGATGCGCAACACCGGCCGGCTCTACGCCATGGACGTCTCGGCCAAGCGCCTGAGCCAGATGGGGCCGCGCGCGGCGCGCGCGGGCATATCGAACGTGCACCCGATCGTGCTCGAGGGCGAGAACGACCTGCGCGCCAGGCGCCTCTCGGGCAAGCTGGACCGCGTGCTGGTGGACGCGCCTTGCAGCGGTTTCGGCACCCTGCGGCGCAACCCGGACCTGAAGTGGCGCCAGCACCCGGATTCGGTGGTGGAACTGGCGCGGAAACAGTCGCGCATCCTGTCGGCCGCGGCGAAGCTGGTGAAGCCCGGTGGGCGCCTGGTCTACGCCACCTGCAGCCTGCTCGCGGAGGAGAACGAGGAAGTCGTCGCCGCCTTTGGGCAGGGGGCGGGGGAGGCCTTCGCCGAGTTGCATTGCGGTGAACTGCTGGCCGCGCAACGCATAAGCCTTGAGTGCGGCCCCCGGTTGCGCCTGCGGTCTGACCTGAACGGCACCGACGGTTTCTTTGCGGCGGCTTTCGAGCGCAGGTGACCAGGGCCGGGCCAGACTGCCGAATTCCCCTTCCACATCGGGATGTTAGGGTTCCGGCGAAAAGGCTACCCAAGACATGACGTGGTTTGCATTGCGGGTTTGGAGCGTTCGCGTAGAATCCGCGGGGCCTGTCCCGCTGGGACGACATTAACCCAAGGCGACGATGCTCTTCTCCGGATATCTGGATCTTTCCTGGTGGCAACTGGTGCTCGTGGCGCTGGCCCTGACGCACCTCACCATCGCCTCGGTGACCATCTTCCTGCATCGCCACCAGGCGCACCGCGCCATCGACCTGCACCCGATACCGTCGCATTTCTTCCGCTTCTGGCTCTGGCTCACCACCGGCATGGTGACCAAGGAGTGGGCGGCGATCCACCGCAAGCACCACGCCAGGTGCGAGACCCGCGAGGATCCCCACAGCCCGCAGATCCACGGCATCAACAAGGTGCTCTGGCTGGGGGTGGTCCTGTATGTGAAGGAGTCGTACCACCCGGAGACCATGGAGCGCTATGGCCACGGCACGCCGGAGGACTGGGTGGAGCGCAACCTCTACGCGCGCCACGCCATCCTCGGCCTAATCCTCATGGGTGCGGTCAACATCGCGTTGTTTGGCCTCGTGCCGGGCGCGCTGATCCAGATCACGCAGATGGTCTGGATCCCGTTCTGGGCCGCCGGCGTGATCAATGGGATCGGGCACTTCTGGGGCTACCGGAACTGGGACGTGCCGGCGCCCGACGCCAGCCGCAACATTTCGCCCTGGGGCATCCTGATCGGCGGCGAGGAACTGCACAACAACCACCACGCCTTCCCGGCCTCGGCCAAGTTCGCGCTGAAGTGGTACGAGTTCGACCTCGGCTGGATCTACATCAAGGCGCTGGAGTCGCTGGGCCTTGCCACGGTGAAGAAGGTGGCGCCGACGCCGCGCTTCTCCGAGCCCAAGCCGGTGTGCGACCACAACACGCTGGAGGCCGTGATCGCCAACCGCTACGACGTCCTGGCGCGCTATGCCCGCTCCCTCAGGACCACCTACCGCCAGGAGCTCGAGCGCTTCGGGCAGCGCTCGCGCGAGGCGGCGGTGCTGAGGTCGGTCAAGCTCAACCTGGTCCGTACGCGGGATCACTCCGCCGTCGAGCGGGCCCGCATCGCCGAGGCGCGCAAGGCGTCCAAGGCTATCGACACCGCGCTGGCGCTGCGCGAGGAGCTGGCCACCTTGTGGGCGCGATCCAGCGCCTCGCGCGAGCAGCTGCTCAAGCAGTTGCAGGACTGGGTGCACAAGGCAGAGAGCAGCGGCATCGCGCCGCTGGTGGAGTTCAGCCGGCGCCTGCGCTGCTACGCCTGAGCGGTCGTTCCCCGGCGCAGGCCGGGAATGAAAAAGGCCCGCTCGAAGCGGGCCTTTTTCCTGGTGCCGCAGGCCGGGGGCTTACTTCAGCTTGGTTTCCTTGTACATCACGTGCTTGCGCGCCTTGGGGTCGTATTTCATGATCTCCAGCTTCTCCGGCTTGGTGCGCTTGTTCTTGGTGGTGGTGTAGAAGTGGCCGGTGCCGGCGCTGGACTCGAGCTTGATTTTTTCACGCATGGCGCTGTCCTTTTCGTTCGCTCAGGCGGCAGCCTTGCGCTTCGCCGCGATCTCGGCGAGCACCGCTTCCACGCCCAGCTTGTCGATGCGGCGCAGGCCCGCAGTGGACACGCGCAGGCGCACCCAGCGCTTCTGGCTCTCGAGCCAGAAGCGGCGGTAGTGCAGGTTGGGCTGGAAGGTGCGGATGGTCTTGTTGTTGGCGTGCGAGACCAGGCGACCCTTCATGGGTTTCTTGCCGGTGACTGCGCAAATTCGGGACATGGTTCCAAGCTCTTCGAAAAAGTCTCGAATTATAGCAGCAAACGGTTGCAAAAAAGGGCTTCAAAACAGGCACTTCGCCCGGGCTTCCGCGCAGGCCGCGCGCGGCGAAGGACAGCGTCTGGCGCCCGGCGACGATGAAGTGGTCCAGCACCTTCACCTCCACAAGCGCCAGGGCCGCGCGCAGGTTGCGGGTGAGCAGTTGGTCGGCTTGCGGGGGCTGGGCCCCCTGAGCTCTGGAGGAGCGTTCGCGCCACTTCGACCGCGGTTTTGCCGCGGACCCCGGTGCGCAGGAGGACCGCAAGCAGTTCCGCGTCGCTCAGTGCCGCGGCGCCCTGCGCCATCAGCCGCTCCCGCGGCCGTTCGGCCGGCGGCCAGTCCGATATCGACATGGCGTAAGCCCTTGCCCGGATTCCTCTACAATTCCGATCCCTTAACGCCCGGGGTGGCTGGCGCGATGACATTGAAGGGAAAGCGGATTCTGCTTGGCCTCACGGGCGGCATCGCCGCCTACAAGGCCGCCGAACTGGCGCGAGCCCTGGGCCGCGCTGGCTGCGAGGTCCGTGTCGCAATGACCGAAGCCGCGACCCGCTTCGTCACGCCGGTGACGATGCAGGCCCTGACCGGGCAGACGGCCTGGACAGACCTCTGGGATCCGCGCGTCGCCGACAACATGTCCCACATAGAGCTGTCGCGGGATCGTGACCTCATCCTGGTGGCGCCGGCCTCGGCCGATTTCATGGCCAAGGCGGCGCAGGGCCTTGCCGACGACCTGCTGTCGACGCTGGTGCTCGCGCGCCGCTGCCCGCTGATGCTGGCGCCGGCGATGAACGTGGAGATGTGGGACAACCCGGCAACGCAACGCAACCTTCGCACCCTGCGTGCCGACGGGGTCGCCTTCGCCGGGCCCGCAGCCGGGGACCAGGCCTGCGGCGAGACCGGCATGGGCCGCATGCTGGAGCCCGCGGCGATCGTGGCCGAGGTCGAGGCCCTGTTCCAGCCCAAGTCGCTCGCCGGCAAGCGCGTGCTGGTGACCGCGGGACCGACCGAGGAAGCCATCGACCCGGTGCGCGTGATCACCAACACCAGCTCCGGGAAGATGGGCTATGCGGTCGCGCGCGCGGCGCGCGAGGCGGGTGCCGAGGTCACGCTGGTGAGCGGTCCGGTGGCGCTGGAGACGCCCGCGGGCGTGGCGCGGGTGGACGTGCGCAGCGCGCAGCAGATGTTGGACGCGGTGAAGGCCGCGGTGAAGGGCAGCGACATCTTCATCTCGGTCGCCGCGGTCGCCGACTGGAAGGTGAAGAACCCGTCGCGGCAGAAGCTCAAGAAGGCGTACGGGCGCGCCCCGGCGCTCGAGTTCGAGGAAAACCCCGACATCCTCGCCTGGGTGGCCGCGCGCAAGGACGCGCCGTTCTGCGTCGGCTTCGCCGCCGAGAGCGAGAAGCTCGAGGCGCAGGCGCGCGCCAAGCGGTTGAAGAAGGGTGTCCCGCTGATCGCCGCCAACCTGGCGCAATCGGCGCTGGGCGCCGAGGACAACGCCCTCACGCTGTTCGACGCCGAAGGCCGCCACCGGCTGGGCCGCGGCCCCAAGCTGGAGCAGGCGCGCAAGCTGGTCGCGCACATGGCGGCGATGCTGAACAAGGCGCGCTAGTGCGGCGCCTGGACCTGAAGGTTCTCGATCCGAGGATCCGTGGAATGCTGCCGCAGTATGCCACCCCGGGGGCAGCTGGCCTGGACATGCGCGCCTGCATCGACGAGCCGCTGACGCTGCAGCCGGGCGAGAGCCGGCTGGTGCCCTCGGGCATCGCGATCCACATCGGCGACCCGGGCTACGCGGCGATGGTACTGCCGCGCTCCGGCCTCGGGGCGAAGAACGGGATCGTGCTCGGAAACCTGGTCGGCCTGATCGACTCCGACTACCAGGGCCAGGTGTTGATCTCGATTTGGAACCGCGGCCAGGCGGCCTTCACCATCCAGCCGATGGACCGCATCGCGCAGCTGGTGGTGGTGCCGGTGGCGCAGGTGGAGTTCAACCTCGTCGAGGACTTCGCGGCTTCCACCCGCGGCGCCGGCGGCTTCGGCAGTACCGGGTAGGGCTAGCTCAGGCTGTCCGCCCAGATCGAACGCGCCCAGTTCCAGGCGAAGGTCCCCTCGGCCTCGCTGCGCGCGGCGGACACGCCCCCGGAGCCCTTGACCGCGATCAGCGTGCCCTGCCCGGGGCTCCACTCGTGCACCGAGGAGACGCGGATCGCCTCCTTCTGCGACACGAAGCTGTAGCAGGTATTCAGGATCTTCGGGTCGGAACCGGCGCCGCGGCCGGTCAGCGCGCCGACGATCGCGGCGGCTGCGATCTTGGCGTGGTTGTTGGCCATGCTGCCCGACTTGGGCATGCCCGGGGCCGAGAGCGTGGCGTCGCCCAGGACGTGGATCCCGGGCACTTTCTTCGACTCCATGCTGCGCCAGTCGACGTCGCACCAGCGGTTGTTGTGCGTGATCAGTCCGGCTTTCAGCGCGATGTCGCCGGCGCGCTGCGGCGGCACCACGTTGAGCACCTCGCCCCTGACGGTATCGAACTCAGTGCGCACCGCGCCGCCCTCGACCGCGACCACCTTCGCATTGCCGCGGTACTCCAGGTTGCCGGCGTAGTGATCCTTCCAGGCCGCCTTGAACAGGCCGCCCTTCGAGGTCACGTCCGGGTTGGCGTCCAGCACCAGCAGCTTGGAGCGCGGCTTGGCCTGCTTCAGGTAGGCGGCGATCATGCAGGCCCGCTCGTATGGTCCCGGCGGGCAGCGATAGGGCGCGGCCGGGATGGACAGGATCGCGACGCCGCCGTCGCGCATGCCTTCGAGCTGGCGGCGCAGCTCCACGGTCTGCGCACCGGCCTTCCAGGCGTGTAGCACCCGCCCCTGCTGCATCGCCGGCTCGTAGCCCTGGATCTCGCCGAAGTTGAAGTCGATGCCCGGGGACACCACCAGGCGCTCGTAGGCGATGTCGCCGCCGCGTGCCAGGCTCACCGACTTCTTCGCCGCGTCAATCCCGACCGCCTCGTCCTGCACCACCTGCACGCCGTGCTGGCGCAGGCCGTTGTAGCCGGTGGTGATCTCCTGCATGCTGCTGAACCCGCCCAGCACCAGGTTGGAAATCGGGCAGGAGACGAAGGCGCTCTCGCGCTCGACCAGCACGACGTCGACCGCGGGCGCCCAGAGGCGGATGTACTTGGCAGCCGTGGCGCCGCCGAAACCGCCGCCGATCACCACCACGCGGGCCTTCGCCGGAACGGTGCTGGCGCACCCGGCCAGCCCGGAGAGCGTGCCCACGGCGGCGCCGGCGCCGGCCAGCTTGATGAAGTCTCTGCGTTTCATGGGGGGCTCCTAGCGTTTCTGCGCCGCGTACCACGCGGCCATGGCGTTGATCTCGGCCTCCGTATAGCCCTTCGCGATCTGGTGCATCACGGTGGCCGGGCGCTTGCCGTCGCGGAATGCGCGCATCTGCGAGGCGATGTGCTCGCTCGGCAGGCCGGCGAGCGGGATCAGCGGGCTCTTGTCGGGCACGACGCGGCCTTCGGTACCGTGGCAGATGGCGCAGGCGGAGGCCAGGTTTCGTCCCTGCACGTCCTGCGCGATGGCGGGCGCGGCGGCAAGCGCCAGCGTCGCGATGACAACGGCTCTCATTGGGTTCTCCCTCCCGTGGTGGTCACCTTGAAGTCTCCCCGCAGCGGGCGCGCACTGTCAAGTCGGCGCCGCTTGTCGGCCGATATGCCCGCCGGCCCGCGCGCGCCGGGATCAGGCGACCGGTTGCGCAGCCGCCGGCGGCGAAGCCGGCGCAACTGCCGGGAATTCGAGCACGATCTTGCCGGTCTCATCCGCATCGACGCTGACTTTGCCGCCGTGCAGCAACTTGCCGAACAGCAGTTCATCGGCCAGGGCGCGGCGGATGGTGTCCTGGATCAGGCGCGCCATCGGGCGCGCGCCCATCAGGGGGTCGAAGCCCTTGCGCGCCAGGTGCGCCTTCAGCCGGGCGGTGAAGATCGCCTCGACCTTCTTCTCGGCGAGCTGCTCCTCGAGCTGCATCAGGAACTTGTCCACCACGCGCAGGATGATGGCGTGGTCCAGGGCGCCGAAGGAGATCACCGCGTCCAGCCGGTTGCGGAACTCCGGGGTGAACATGCGCTTGATGGATTCCATCTCGTCGCCGGCCTTGGCCGAATGGGTGAAGCCCATTGCGTTCTTCGCCAGGGACTCGGCGCCGGCATTGGTGGTCATGACGATCACCACGTTGCGGAAGTCCGCCTTCCTGCCGTTGTTGTCGGTCAGGGTGCCGTGGTCCATCACCTGCAGCAGGATGTTGAAGATGTCCGGGTGCGCCTTCTCGATCTCGTCCAGCAGCAGCACCGCGTAGGGCTTCTTGGTGATCGCCTCGGTGAGCAGGCCGCCCTGCTCGAAGCCGACGTAACCGGGCGGGGCGCCGATCAGGCGCGACACCGCGTGGCGCTCCATGTACTCGGACATGTCGAAGCGGATCAGCTCGATGCCCATGCAGTAGGCGAGCTGCCGGGCGAGCTCGGTCTTGCCGACGCCGGTGGGGCCGGAGAAGAGAAAGCTGCCGATCGGCTTCTGCGGGTTGCCCAGGCCCGAGCGCCCCATCTTGATGGCGCTGGCGAGCGCCTCGATGGCCCTGTCCTGGCCGAACACGACCGCCCTCAGGTCGCGGTCCAGGTTCGCCAGCGCGCTGCGGTCGTCGGTCGAGACGCTGCGCGGCGGGATGCGCGCGATCTTGGCGATGATGTCCTCGATCTCCAGCTTGCCGATGACCTTCTTCTGCTTCGCCTTGGGCTGGATGCGCTGCGCCGCGCCCGCCTCGTCGATGACGTCGATCGCCTTGTCCGGCAGGTGGCGGTCGTTGATGTACCTGGCCGAGAGCTCCGCCGCGGTGCTGAGCGCGTTGGCGGTGTACTTGACGCTGTGATGGGCCTCGAAGCGCGTCTTCAGGCCCTTCAGGATCTCGACCGTCTCCTCGATCGAGGGCTCGAGGACATCGATCTTCTGGAAGCGCCGCGACAGGGCGTGGTCCTTCTCGAACACGCCCCGGTACTCTGTGTAGGTGGTGGCGCCGATGCACTTCAGCTGGCCGTTGGAGAGCACCGGCTTCAACAGGTTGGAGGCGTCCAGCGTGCCCCCGGAGGCGGCGCCGGCGCCGATCACGGTGTGGATCTCGTCGATGAACAGGATCGCGTTCGGATTATCCAGCAGCTGCTTGAGCACCGCCTTGAGGCGCTGCTCGAAGTCGCCGCGGTACTTGGTGCCCGCCAGCAGCGCGCCCATGTCGAGCGCGTAGACGGTGGATTTCTCCAGCAGCTCCGGCACGCTGTCCTCGACGATGCGCCGGGCGAGGCCCTCGGCGATCGCCGTCTTGCCGACCCCGGCCTCGCCCACCAGCAGCGGGTTGTTCTTGCGCCGGCGGCACAGCGTCTGGATCACGCGCTCGAGCTCGCGGTCGCGGCCGATGAGCGGGTCGATCTTGCCGGCCAGCGCCAGCGCGTTCAGGTTCTGGGTGTAGTTGTCGAGCGGGCTGTTGGCGGCCTCGGCCTGCGCCTCCTCGCCGGCCTCCTCGGCGCCCTTGGCCGGGCTCGCCTGCGGCGTCTTGGTGATGCCGTGCGAGATGTAGTTGACCACGTCCAGGCGCGTGATGCCCTGCTGCTGCAGGAAGTAGACCGCGTGCGAGTCCTTCTCGCCGAAGATCGCCACCAGCACGTTGGCGCCGGTGACCTCCTTCTTGCCCGAGGACTGCACGTGCAGGATGGCGCGCTGGATCACGCGCTGGAAACCCAGCGTCGGCTGGGTGTCGACCTCGCGGTCCGCGGCGATGCGCGGCGTTTGCTCGGAGATGTGCTGCGCCAGGTTCTTGCGCAATTCGTCCATGTTGGCGCCGCAGGCGCGCAGCACCTCGGCGGCGGTCGGGTTGTCCAGCAGCGCGAGCAGCAGGTGCTCCACGGTAATGAACTCGTGGCGCTTCTGGCGCGCCTCCACGAATGCCATGTGCAGGCTGACCTCCAGCTCCTGGGCGATCATTGCTAGGTTTCCTCCATCACGCATTGCAGCGGATGCTGGTGCCTGCGCGCGTAGCCTGCGACCTGCTGCACCTTGGTGGTGGCGACGTCGCGCGGGAAAACGCCGCATACCCCGATGCCCTCGCGGTGGACCTTGAGCATCACCTGGGTCGCGCGTTCCCGGGTCATGGCGAAGAATTTCTGCAGCACCAGGACGACGAATTCCATCGGCGTGTAGTCGTCGTTGAGCAGCATGACCTTGTACATGGGCGGAGGCTTGACTTTCGCCTTCTTCGCCTCGAGTACCGCATCGTCCTTGTGCTGCATGGGCACACCGTGTTCAGTTCCGTACGCTCCATCGTCGCCCGGTCATCTGTATCCTAATCAATGCCATGCGGGAGCGCAAACCCTCCGGCCGAGGCACTTGACGCAGGCAGCGAAGGCGGGTAAGAGCCGCCCAATAACCCTACTGCGCACTCAAAGAACGAATCGCGATGGCTACCGGCACCGTGAAATGGTTCAACGACGCCAAGGGCTACGGGTTCATCACGCCGGAGGACGGCAGCGAAGACCTGTTCGCCCACTTCTCCGCCATCAACATGCAGGGGTTCAAGTCCCTCAAAGAGGGCCAGAAGGTCTCCTTCGAGGTGGTGCAGGGCCCCAAGGGCAAGCAGGCGTCGAACATCCAGAAGTCCTGAGGCCGGTCCTCGCCAGAAGAAAAGGCCGCCCGAGGGCGGCCTTGCTGTCGGGGTCCTGCCGGACCGGTCAGGCGGCCAGCGGATCGATCAGGGCATTGAAGGTGGCGCTCGGGCGCATGATCCGGCCGGCCTTGGCCGGGTCCGACAGGTAGTAGCCGCCGATGTCGGCCGGCCTGCCCTGGACGGCATTGAGTTCCCCGACGATCCTGCGCTCGTTGTCCGCCAGGGTCTTGGCCAGCGGCGCGAAGTAGGCCCTCAGTTCCGCGTCCTCGCTCTGCGCGGCCAGCGCCTGGGCCCAGTACAGGGCGAGGTAATAATGGCTGCCGCGGTTGTCCAGCTGCCCGGCCTTGGGCGAGGGCGACTTGTTGGTCTCGAGCACTTTGCCGGTGGCTTGGTCCAGCGTCCGGGCGAGGATCATGGCCTTGCTGTGGTGGTGCTTGTAGCCGACGTCCTCGAGCGAAGCCGCGATGGCCATGAACTCGCCCAGCGAGTCCCAGCGCAGGTGGTTCTCCTCGGTGAGTTGCTGCACGTGCTTGGGCGCCGAGCCGCCGGCGCCGGTCTCGAACATCGCCCCGCCCGCCATCAGCGGCACGATCGACAGCATCTTGGCGCTGGTGCCCAGCTCCATGATCGGGAACAGGTCGGTCAGGTAGTCGCGCAGGATGTTGCCGGTCACCGAGATGGTGTCCTTGCCGCGGATCACCCGCTCCAGCGTGAATCGCATCGCCCGCAGCTGGGACATGATCTGGATGTCCAGCCCCGTGGTGTCGTGGTCCCTGAGGTAGCGCTGCACCTTCTTCATGATCTCGTTCTCGTGCGGGCGGTACCCGTCCAGCCAGAACACCGCAGGGGTGTTGGACTGGCGGGCGCGGCTGACGGCAAGCTTGATCCAGTCGCGGATCGCCGCGTCCTTGGTCTGGCAGGTGCGCCAGATGTCGCCGGCCTCGACGTTCAACGCCATGAGCACATGGCCGTCGTGGTTGTCGACCACCCGTGCCACGCCATCCTCGGGGATCTCGAAGGTCTTGTCGTGCGAGCCGTACTCCTCGGCCTGCTGCGCCATCAGGCCGACGTTGGGCACCGTGCCCATGGTGCGCGGATCGAAGGCGCCGTTGGTCTTGCAGAAGCTGATCACCTCCTGGTAGATGCGCGCGAAGGTGGACTCCGGCAGCACCGCCTTGGTCTCGTGCATCTTGCCGTCCGGTCCCCACATGGTGCCGCCGGCGCGGATCATCGCCGGCATCGAGGCGTCGACGATGACGTCGTTGGGATTGTGGAGATTGCTGATGCCCCTGGCCGAATCCACCATCGACAGGCGCGGCCGCTTCGCTTCGCAGGCCTTGATGTCGGCCTCGATCTGGGCGCGCTTGGCCCCCGGCAGGGCCTTGATCTTCTCCAGCACGTTGGCGAAGCCGTTGTTGAGGTTGACGCCCAGCTCGGCGAAGGTGGCCGCGTGCTTGTCGAACAGCTCCTTGTAGAACACGCGCACCGCGTGGCCGAACACGATCGGGTGCGAGACCTTCATCATGGTCGCCTTGAGGTGCAGCGAGAACAGCAGGTCATGCTTCTTGCAGTGCTCGAGCTCCTTTTCGAAGAACG
>VGIA01000059.1 GCA_016868105.1 Betaproteobacteria bacterium
GCGTTCGAGGGCATCACGGTGGAGGAAGGCGAGAAGACGCGCCTCGTGGCCAGCGTCGGCGCCAAGCGCGCCGTGATCCTGCGCAACCACGGCCTGCTGGCGTGGGGGCCGTCGGTGGCCGAGGCTTTCATGACGCTCTGGACGCTGCAGCGCGCCTGCGACGTGCAGATCGCCTCCAGCGCCGCGGGCCCCCTGCAGCCGATCCGGCCCGAGGTGTTCGCGCAGACGGTGCGCGAATCCGGCCCAGGCGAGAAGCGCACCTGCGAGGACGTGTTCGCGGCGATGCGGCGGCTGGTGGAGGCGAAGGACCCGTCCTACCGGGATTGATCCCGGCCGGGCGTCCAGCGCAAGGTCGGATTCGGCACCTCGACTGCCATGCTCTGGGCGCGCCTCGGCATCCTCCTCCTCGGCCTGCTGCATTCCGCGGCGGCGTACTTCTACTTCAGCCGCTCGCGGCACGCAGCAATCTGGGCCGTGGGCTGGATCGCGTTCGCGGCCGCGACGGCCTGGCTGCTGCCCGAGCGGCCGCTCGCCGCCTATGCGCTGTTCGCGGTGGCGATCGTGCTCTGGACCATCTGGTGGGCGTCCATCCGCGCGCTGCCGCGGCGGCAGTGGGTGGAGGAGAACGCGCGCCAGGGGACCGGGGAGGTTGCGGACAACCTCGTCACGATCCGCAACCTGCGCGCCTTCGAGTGGCGCGGCCGGCACGAGTACGAGCCGCGCTGGGAGGATGCGGTGTTCGACATGGATACGCTCGAGGCGGTGGACCTGTTCACCTCGACCTGGGGCGACCGGCGGATCGCGCACCTGATGGTGAGCTTCGTGTTCCGCGGCGCCGGGCCGCTCGCCTTCTCGATCGAGACCCGGCGCGAGACCGACGAGTTCTGGACGGGCCTGGCGGGCTTCATGAAGTCCTTCGAGCTGATCGTCATCGTCGCGCGCGAGACCGACGTCGTGCGCGTGCGCACCAATATCCGCCTTGAGACGGTGCACCGCTACCGGCTCGTCCTGTCGCCCGCGGTGCGGCGGCGCCTGCTCATCCGGTACGTCGGCGAGTTGAACGCGGTCGCGAAGCGGCCGCGCTTCTACAACACCCTGTTCGCGAACTGCACCACCGAGGTGGCGCGGCTCCTGCGGGCCTCCGGGGCCGCCTTGCCGTGGTCGGCATCGCTCCTGCTGTCGGGGTTGGTGCCGCGGTACTTCTATCGCATCGGCCTGATCGGCAACACGCGTCCCTTTGCCGAGCTGGAGCGCGAGGCCGAGATCGGCGAGCAGGCGCGCGACGAGGCGGGTGACCCGGATTTCTCGCGGCGCATCCGGTCCCGGGAGCAGGGCCGATGAGCTACGATCGGAGCGCGGCAGCAAAGGCGCCCCTGCCGCGTTGAGCGCCGGCGAAGTTGACGTTAACGTCAACGTCAACTACCCTGTCCGGCGCCCCTGAGGAGACGGTCCCGAGCCATGGCCGACCTGTCCGAATCCAAGAGCCTCGCCTACAAGGCGAAGCACAAGATCCGCTTCGTCACCGCGGCAAGCCTGTTCGACGGCCACGACGCCTCGATCAACATCATGCGCCGCATCCTGCAGGCCTCGGGCGCGGAGGTGATCCACCTCGGCCACAACCGCTCGGTGGCCGACGTCGTCACCGCGGCGCTGGAGGAGGACGTGCAGGGCATCGCGGTGTCCTCCTACCAGGGCGGCCACCTGGAGTACTTCAAGTACATGGTCGGGGAGCTGCGCAGCCGCGGCGGCGGCCACATCCAGGTATTCGGCGGCGGCGGCGGCGTGATCGTCGCCGGGGAGATCGCCGAGCTGCAGGCCGCGGGCGTGGCGCGTATCTACTCGCCCGAGGACGGCCAGCGCATGGGCCTGCAGGGCATGATCAACGACATGCTGGCGCGCTGCGACTTCGATCCGTCGGCGCACGCGCCGACGCACGCCAGGGGGCTGCTCGCGGGCGACCGCAGGGCGCTCGCGCAGCTCATCACCGCCATCGAGCTGGGCACGGCCGGCGCCGGCACGGTGCAGGCGATCCGCGCCGCGGCGGCGAAGAGGAAAGCCCCGGCGCTGGGGGTCACCGGCACCGGCGGCGCGGGCAAGAGCTCCCTCACCGACGAGCTGGTGCGGCGCTTGCGCATCGACCAGGGCGACCGCCTGAAGATCGCGGTGGTGTCGGTGGACCCGACACGGCGCAAGACCGGCGGCGCGCTGCTCGGGGACCGCATCCGCATGAACGCCATTCACGACCCGAACGTGTTCATGCGCTCTCTCGCCACGCGCGCCTCCGGCGCCGAGGTCGCGGCCTGCCTGCCCGAGGTCATCGCCGCCTGCCGCGCCGCGGGCTTCGACCTGGTGATCGTGGAGACTTCCGGCATCGGCCAGGGCGACGCCGCGATCGTACCGCTGGTGGATGCCTCGCTCTACGTCATGACCCCGGAGTTCGGCGCCGCGAGCCAGCTGGAGAAGATCGACATGCTCGACTTTGCCGACCTGGTGGCGATCAACAAGTTCGACCGCAAGGGCGCCGAGGACGCGCTGCGCGACGTGCGCAAGCAGGTGCAGCGCAACCGCCAGAGCTTCGCCGCGGCGCCCGATACGATGCCGGTGTACGGCACCATCGCCTCGCGCTTCAACGACGACGGCGTCACCGCCCTCTACCACGGCCTCGCCGCGGCGCTGGGGAACAAGGGGCTGCGCCTGGAGCCGGGCAAGCTGCCCAGGCCGGCTTCGCCGGTGTCCTCGAACGTGAACGCGGTGGTGCCCCCGAAGCGCGCCCGCTACCTGGCGGAGATCGCCGAGGGCGTGCGCGCCTACCACGAGCACGCCCTCGCGCAGTCGCGCCTGGCGCGCGACCTGCAGGGATTGAGGACCGCGAAGCGCCTGGCCGGAACACAAGACCTCGATCGCCTGATCGCCGACCACGAGGCGAAGCTGGACGCGCACTCGCGCAGGCTGCTGGAACAGTGGCCGGACACCGTCAAGGCCTATTCCGGGGACGAGTACGTGGTGAGGATCCGCGACCGCGAGGTGCGCACCACGCTCAGCACCAGGTCGCTCTCCGGGACGCGGGTGCGCAAGGTGGTGCTGCCGAAGTTCGAGGATGCGGGCGAAATCCTGCGCTGGCAGCTGCGCGAGAACCTGCCGGGCTCGTTCCCGTTCACTGCGGGCGTGTTCGCCTTCAAGCGCGAGAACGAGGATCCGACGCGCATGTTCGCCGGCGAAGGCGACCCGTTCCGCACCAACCGGCGCTTGCGCCTGCTGTCCAAGGACATGCCCGCCAAGCGCCTGTCGACCGCGTTCGACTCGGTGACGCTGTACGGCTTTGACCCCGACGAGCGGCCGGACATCTACGGCAAGGTGGGCAATTCCGGGGTCTCGATCGCGACCCTCGAGGACATGAAGGTGCTGTATTCGGGCTTCGACCTGTGCGCGCCCGACAACTCGGTGTCCATGACCATCAATGGCCCGGCCCCCACCCTGCTGGCGATGTTCTTCAACACCGCCCTGGACCAGCAGGTGGAGAAGTTCGCCGCTGACAACGGCCGCCAGCCCAGCGACGACGAGCTGGAGAAGATCCGCGAGTGGACCTTCGCCACCGCGCGCGGCACGGTGCAGGCCGACATCCTGAAGGAGGACCAGGGGCAGAACACCTGCATCTTCTCCACCGAGTTCTCCCTGAAGGTCATGGGCGACATCCAAGACTGGTTCATCCGCCACCAGGTGCGCAACTTCTACTCGGTGTCCATCTCCGGCTACCACATCGCCGAGGCGGGGGCGAACCCGATCAGCCAGCTCGCCTTCACGCTGGCGAACGGCTTCACCTTCGTCGAGGCCTACCTCGCGCGCGGCATGCACATCGACGAGTTCTCCCCCAACCTGTCGTTCTTCTTCAGCTACGGCATGGACCCGGAGTACTCGGTGATCGGGCGCGTGGCGCGGCGCATCTGGGCGGTGGCCATGAAGAACCGCTATGGCGCCAACGAGCGCAGCCAGAAGCTCAAGTTCCACTCCCAGACCAGCGGCCGCAGCCTGCACGCGCAGGAGATCGCGTTCAACGACATCCGCACCACGCTGCAGGCGCTCGTCTCCACCTACGACAACACCAACTCGCTGCACACCAACGCCTACGACGAGGCGATCACCACGCCCACCGAGGAGTCCGTCAGGCGCGCGATGGCGATCCAGCTCATCATCAACCGCGAGTGGGGCCTGGCGAAGAACGAGAACCCGAACCAGGGCTCGTTCGTCATCGAGGAACTGACGGATCTCGTGGAGGAGGCGGTGCTGAAGGAGTTCGAGGCCATCAGCGCGCGGGGCGGCGTGCTGGGCGCGATGGAGACCGGCTACCAGCGCGGCAAGATCCAGCAAGAGTCCATGCACTACGAGCACCTGAAGCACTCGGGCGCCTACCCGATCATCGGCGTCAACACCTTCCGCAATCCCCACGGCGACCCGGTTCCGGCGAAGCTGGAGCTGATCCGCTCCAGCGAGCAGGAGAAGCAGTCCCAGCTCAAGCGCCTGGCCGAGTTTCAGGCGAACAACGCGGCGCAGGCCGGGCCGATGCTCAGGCGCCTGCAGCAAGCGGTGATCGACAACGACAACGTGTTCGCTGTGCTGATGGACGCGGTGCGGGTGTGCTCGCTCGGGCAGATCACCCACGCCCTGTTCGAGGTCGGGGGGCAGTACCGCAGGAGCATGTAGCCCGGCGCTATTGCGCCGCCGCCCCGGCCCCTGCACAATCCGGCGCAGTCCACTGGAGAGGGGAACCCGATGCCATCGGTCCGTCTTGCCGCGCTCGCGGCGCTGTCCTTGTCGGTCCTCGCCGCCGGGCCCGCCGCGGCGCAATCCGCGGCGCAATGGCCCGAACGCCCGGTGCGGCTGGTGGTGCCGGTGGGCGCCGGCGGCGCCGCCGACCTGTTGTCGCGCAATCTCGCCAGCGGCTTTGCCCAGTTCGCCAACGGCCAGGCGCTGGTGGTGGAGAACCGTCCCGGCGCCGGCGGCACCATCGCCGCGGCGTCGGTGGTGCGCGAGAAGCCCGACGGCCATACGCTGTTCCTGGCCGACGTCGGCCCCAACGCGGTGTCGCATACCCTCGCCAAGCTGCCCTACGACCCGCACACCGCGTTCACGCCCATCATCCACGTCGCCAACCTGCCGGCGGTGGTGCTGATCCGCTCCACGCTGCCCTACAAGACGCTCGCCGAGTTCGTCGCGGCGGCCAAGCAGCAGCCGGGCAAGTTCAACTACGCCTCGGCGGGCCTGGGCAACTGGACGCACCTGTTCATGTCGTACCTGAACAGCCGGGCCGGCATCGACCAGGTCAACGTGGTCTACCGCTCGGGGGCGGAGATGCTGACCTCGCTCCTGCGCGGGGACGCAGATACCGCGATCATCACGGTCTCGACCTCGCTTGGCCAGGTGCGCGAGGGCAAGATCCGGGCCCTGGCCGGCGCCGCGATGCGGCCGATGCGCCAGCTGCCCGAAGTGCCGCCGGCGGGGCAGACGATCCCGGGGTTCGACGTCAGCGTGTGGCACGGCATCGTCGGCCCGGCGGGGATGGACCCGGCGCTGGTGAGGCGCGTCAACGCGGTCTTCAATCAGGTGCTGCAGGCGCCCGCGGTGCGCGCCGCGATCAGCGACGGGCAGTCGGCCGACATCATCGCCGGCACGCCGCAGCAGTTCGAGGCCTTCATCAAGGGCGAACTCAAGCGCTGGCCCGAGGTCGTCAAAGCCGCCGGGATCAAGGCCGACTGATGTGACGCCGCGCACAGGCGTGCGTTTCCTGGTGCTCCCCGCCGCGTTGCTTGCGCTGCCCGGTCCGGTGGCTGCGGCAATCAAGCCCGAATCAAGCCCGCGCGGCGAACGCAAATCGCGCTGCCGCGCTCGTACCGATCTGCGCCTGTTGTAGCCTAGGCGCATGGCCGCCGTCGAGAACTGGGCGTTCCCCGCCAGCCTGCAGCCCAGGCCCGAGGAGCTCGGCTTCGACCTTGCCGCCGCGCTGGAGGCGGTGGTGCTGGTGAAGGCCGAAGTGCCGGAGGAGGCCTTCACCGCCGGGATCCTCGGCACCGAGCGCATCGGCAACGGCGTCGTGATCCGGGAGGACGGCCTCATCCTCACCATCGGCTACCTGATCACCGAGGCGCAATCGATCTGGCTCACCACCAACCGCGGCACGGTTGTGGCGGGCCACGCGCTTGCCTACGACCAGGTCAGCGGCTTCGGACTGGTGCTGCCGCTGGGCCCCATCGGCGTCGAGCCGATCGTGCGCGGCTCGGCGGCCGACTGCGCCGTGGGCGATGAGCTGACCCTGATCGGACAGGGCGGCCGCGAGCACGCGCTCAAGGCCTCGGTGTTCGCCAAGCGCGAGTTCGCCGGCTACTGGGAGTACGTGCTGGATGAGGCCATCTTCACCGCGCCCGCGCATCCGCAGTGGGGCGGCGCCGCGCTGGTGGGCCGCGACGGCAAGCTGCTCGGCATCGGTTCGCTGCTGCTGCAAGAAGAGCAGGGCGGCCGGCAGGTACAGGGCAACATGGTGGTGCCGATCGACCTGCTGGAGCCGATCCTGGAGGACATGGTGCTGCGCGGCCGCCCGAACCGGCCGCCGCGCGCCTGGCTGGGGCTGTACGTGCAGGAGGCCGGCGGGCGCCTGGTGGTGGGGGGCCTCGCCACCGGAGGCCCGGCGGACCGCGCCGGCATCAAGCTGGGCGATACCGTGCTCGCGGTGGCGGGCGCGCGAGCCAACGGGTTGGCCGACCTGTTCCGCAAGATCTGGCAGCTGGGGCCGGCCGGGACCGAGGTGCTGTTGACGCTGTCGCGGCGCGAGACGCGCATCGAGGTGCGTGCGAAATCGGCCGACCGCGCCGACTACCTGCTCAAGCCGCGCCTGCACTAGCCGCGGGCAGTTTCGTCAAGGCCCGGGAATCGGCTACGATTACCCCCGCCTCAAGCCTGTGCAAGAATAAGTCCCCGGAGGAGGACAAGGATGGCGGACAGTCTCGCCGGATTGGATACGTTTCCCAAGCTGCTCGCGCACCACGCGAAGGCGCGCGGCGCGCTGCCTGCTTTGCGGGAGAAAAGCCTCGGCATTTGGCAGACCTGGAGCTGGAAGCGCTTTGCCGACGAGGCGCGCGCCTTCGCCTGCGGCCTGGCCGCGGCCGGCTTCAAGCGGGGCGATCACCTTGCCATCGTGGGCGACAACCGGCCGCGCCTGTACGCCGCGATGTGCGCGGCGCAATGCCTGGGCGGGATCCCGGTGCCGATGTACCAGGACGCCGCCGCCGCGGAGATGGCCTTCCCGATCCAGAATGCCGGCGTCGAGTTCGCGCTCGCCGAGGACCAGGAACAGGTCGACAAGCTGCTGGAGATCCTGCCGCAGTGCCCGGCGCTGAAGCGCATCTACTACGACGACCCGCGCGGCATGCGCCACTACAAGCAGCCGCAGCTCGCTCCCTACGACACGCTGCTGGAGCAAGGCCGCGCGGCGCTCGCGCGCGACCCGGCCCTCCTGGAAACCGAGATCGCCAAGGGTTCCGGGTCCGACACCGCGGCGATGTTCTTCACCTCGGGCACGACCGGCAACCCCAAGGGTGTGGTGCTCACCCACCACGCGCTCATCGACCGCGCCGCGGCGGCGGCCGAACTGGAGGGGCTGAGCGACCGCGACATCGTCATCGCCTACCTGCCGCCGGCCTGGATCGGGCAGAACATCTTTTCCTACGCGCAGTCCTTCGTCACCGGCTACTGCATCTGCTGCCCGGAGTCGGCCGAGACGGTGATGACCGACATGCGCGAGATCGGCCCGACCTACTACTTCGCGCCACCGCGGGTGCTGGAGGCGCTGCTCACGCAGGTCTCGATCCGGATGGAGGACGCCGGCGCCATCAAGCGCGGACTGTACCGGTACTTCATGGCGCTCGCCCAGCGCGTCGGCGGCGCGATCCTGGACGGCCGCCCGGTGGGCGCCGCCGACCGCCTGCTCTACCGCCTGGGCGACCTGCTGGTCTACGGCCCCTTGCGCAACGTGCTGGGCATGAGCCGGGTGCGCGTGGCCTACACCGCGGGCGAGGCCATCGGACCGGACCTGTTCAAGTTCTACCGCTCCATCGGCATCAACCTGAAGCAGCTCTACGGCTCCACCGAAACCAGCGTGTTCGTCTGCATCCAGCCCAACGGCCAGGTCCGGGCCGACACCGTGGGGCCCGCGGTCAAGGGCGTGGAGCTGAAGTTCACCCCCCAGCGGGAGCTGCTCATCCGCTCGCCCGGCCTGTTCAAGGAGTACTACAAGAACCCGCAGGCGACGCTGGAGGCGAAGGACCCCGAGGGCTGGTTCCACACCGGGGACGCCGGGTACCTCGACCAGGAGGGCCACCTCAAGATCATCGACCGCGTCAAGGACGTGGGCACGCTGGCCGATGGGACGCTGTTCGCGCCCAAGTACCTCGAGAACAAGCTCAAGTTCTTTCCCTACGTGAAGGAAGCGGTGATGTTCGGCCACGGGCGCGACCGGGTGTGCGCGTTCGTCAACATCGACATGGAGGCGGTGGGCAGCTGGGCCGAGAAGCGCAACCTGCCGTACTCGGGCTACACCGACCTCGCCTCGCGCGACGAGGTCTTCGAGCTGGTGCGCGAGTGCGTCGAGAAGGTAAACGCCGACCTCGCCGCCGAGCCCGAGCTGGCCGGCTCCCAGATCAGCCGCTTCCTGATCCTGCACAAGGAGCTGGACGCGGACGACGGCGAGCTCACGCGCACGCGCAAGGTGCGCCGCGGCGCCATCGGCGACAAGTACCGCGAGCTGGTCGAGGCGCTCCACGACGGGCGCCAGGTGGTGCACGTCGAGACCCAGGTGCGCTACGAGGACGGACGCACCGGACTCACCTCGGCGGACCTGAAGCTGCGCGACGCGAAGATCTTCAGCCCGGCCGGCGCGAAGAAGGCGGCATGAGCCAGCGGGGCAATCCCATCGGGGAGGTGATCCTCTCGGTCGAGGGCGTGTCGCTCGCCTTCGGCGGCGTGCGCGCGCTCACCGACGTCTCGTTCGAGGTGCGCGAGCACGAGGTGCGCGCCATCATCGGCCCCAACGGCGCGGGCAAGAGCTCGATGCTGAACGTGATCAACGGCGTCTACCACCCGCAGCAGGGCACCATCCGGTTCCTCGGCCAGACCTACCACGACATGGACCCGCACGAGACCGCGCTGGCGGGGATCGCGCGCACGTTCCAGAACCTGGCCCTCTTTAAGGGCATGTCGGTACTGGAGAACATCCTCACCGGCCGCAACCTGCGCATGCGCGCCAACCTGCTGCTGCAGGCGCTGCGCGCCGGCCCGGCGCTGCGCGAGGAAATCGAGCACCGCGAGAGGGTCGAGCACATCATCGACTTCCTCGAGATCCAGCCCTGGCGCAAGACCCCGGTGGGGCGCCTGCCCTACGGCCTGCAGAAGCGCGTCGACCTGGCGCGGGCCCTGGCCATGGAGCCGCGCGTGCTGCTGCTCGATGAGCCCATGGCCGGCATGAACCTGGAGGAGAAGCAGGACATGTGCCGCTTCATCCTGGACGTGAACGACCACTTCGGCACCACCATCGTGCTGATCGAGCACGACATGGGCGTGGTGATGGACATCTCCGACCGCGTCGTGGTGCTCGACTACGGCAAGAAGATCGGCGACGGCACCCCGCACGAGGTGCGCGCCAGCCAGGCGGTGATCGACGCCTACCTCGGGGTGAGCCACTAGCCATGGCGAGGAACTGGCCCGTCGTCCTGCTGTGCGCGGCGCTGCTGGTGGGCCTGGCGCTGCCCCTGGCCACCGGCGCCTCGCCGCCGGGGTTCTACGTCGAGGTGCTGCTGGGCGGCCTCATGACCGGCGTGCTGTACTCGTTGGTGGCGATGGGTTTCGCGCTCATCTTCAAGGCCTCGGGCGTGTTCAACTTCGCGCAAGGGGCGATGGTGCTGTTCGCTGCGCTCGCCGTGGCGCGCCTGGCCGAGCGCATGCCACTGTGGGCGGCGATCCTGCTCGGGATCGTGGTCATGATCGCGCTTGCCTTCGTCATCGAGCGGGTGGTGCTGCGGCCGCTGGTGAACCAGGAAGGGATTGCCCTTTTCATGGCGACGCTCGGGGTCACCTTCTTCCTCGACGGCTTCGGCCAGACGGTGTGGGGCAGCGACATCTACAAGATCGACCTGGGCATCGCCAAGGAGCCGGTGATGGTGCTGCAGGGCTTGTTCCAGGGCGGCATCCTGATCAACAAGGAGGACGTCGCCGCCGCGCTGGTGGCGGTGGCGCTGGTGGCGGTGCTGGCCCTCTTCTTCCAGAAGACCGCGACCGGGCGCGCGCTGCGCGCGGTGGCCGACGACCACCAGGCGGCGCAGTCCATCGGCATCCCGCTCAACCGCATGTGGGTGATCGTGTGGTCGGTGGCCGGCATCGTGGCGCTGGTCGCGGGGGTCATCTGGGGCTCGCGCCTGGGGGTGCAGTTCTCGGTGTCGCTGGTGGCCTTGAAGGCGCTGCCGGTGGTGATCCTGGGGGGGCTCACCTCGGTCACCGGCGCCATCGTCGGCGGCCTCATCATCGGCGTGGGCGAGAAGATGGCCGAGGTGTTCCTGGGCCCGGTGCTCGTCAAGACCTTCGACCTCGCCGGCGGCGGCATCGAGAACTGGTTCGCCTACGTCCTCGCGCTGCTGTTCCTGCTGGTGCGGCCGCAGGGGCTGTTCGGCGAGAAGCACATCGACCGCGTCTAGGATCGGATCGCAGACATGTTCTACCGCGAAAACGGGCAGTTCAAGTCGAGCTACGCAGCCGACCAGCAGCTGCTGCCGATCCTGCAGGACCGTGTTTTCATGGTCGCGCTGGTGGCCTTCGCCTTCGTCGTGGTGCCGCTGGTGGTGAGCGACTATGTCTTCCTGTCGCTGCTGATCCCGTTCCTGATCCTGGCGCTGGCCGCGATCGGGCTCAACCTGGTGGTGGGCTACTGCGGCCAGATCTCCATCGGCCACGCCGCGTTCATGGCGGTGGGGGCCTATGCCGCGTACAACCTCGTGCTGCGCATCCCGCAGCTGAACTTCCTCATCGTGCTGGTGCTCGCGGGGCTGGTGGCGGCGGCGGTGGGGATGCTATTCGGCATCCCAAGCCTGCGCATCAAGGGGCTGTACCTGGCGGTGGCGACCCTCGGCGCGCAGTTCTTCATGGACTGGCTGTTCGCGCGCGTCAAGTGGTTCACGAACTACGCCCACTCGGGCTCGGTGCAGACCGCGCCGGTGGAGCTGTTCGGCTGGAGCATCGACTCGCCGCAGGAAAAGTACGTGTTCCTGCTCGCGGTGCTGATTCTCTTCACCGTGATCGCACGCAACCTGGTGCGCGGCCACATCGGGCGCGCCTGGATGGCGATGCGCGACATGGACGTCGCGGCGGAGGTGATCGGCATCCGCCCGGTGTACGCCAAGCTCTCGGCCTTCGCGGTGAGTTCCTTCTTTGTCGGGGTCGCCGGCGCCCTGTGGGGCTTCGTGCACCTCGGGTCCTGGGAGCCGGCCGCCTTCAACCTGACCCTGTCGCTGAACCTGCTGTTCATGATCATCATCGGCGGCATGGGCTCGATCCTGGGCAGTTTCTTCGGCGCCGCCTTCATCGTCGTGCTGCCGATCGTGCTCAACCAGCTGCCCCAGTTCCTGGGCATCCCCATGTCCACGGCGATGATCTCGCACCTGGAGTTCATGATCTTCGGCGCCCTGATCGTGTTTTTCCTGATCGTGGAGCCCCACGGCCTCGCCCGGCTGTGGGCGATCGGCAAGGAGAAGTTGCGGCTCTGGCCGTTCCCCCACTAAAGGGGGGTATGATTCAGGACACGGCTGCGTCCAAGCGCAGCACCCAAAACCTGGAGGAGGTTGACATGATGCATAAAGCGAAATTCGTGGGCCTGGCTGCAGGCCTGGCGGCGGCCGTTGCCTTCGGCACCGGCTCCGCGCTGGCGCAGGACAAGAAGGGTGCGCCGGCCAAGAAGGCCGCGGCGGCAGGCGGCGGCGAGCAGTTCTTCCCCGTGCTGTCCTACCGCACCGGCGCCTACGCACCCAACGGCATTCCGTTCGCCAACGGGTTCCTGGACTACCTGAAGCTGGTCAACGCCCGCGATGGCGGCATCAATGGCGTGCGCATCACCTTCGAGGAGTGCGAAACCGGCTACGCCACCGACCGCGGCGTGGAGTGCTACGAGCGCCTGAAGGGCAAGGGACCCACGGGCGCGACCTTGTTCCACCCGCTGTCCACCGGCATCACCTTCGCGGTGACCGACAAGTCCTTCGTCGACAAGATCCCGATCGTTACCTTTGGCTACGGTCGCGCGGACTCCGTTGACGGCACCGTGTTCGGCTGGAATTTCCCGCTGGGCGGCACCTACTGGGACGCCGCGGACATGCTGGTGCAGCACGTGGGCAAGATCAGCGGCGGCGTCGACAAGTTGAAGGGCAAGAAGATCGCCCTCGTCTACCACGACTCGCCCTACGGCAAGGAGCCGATCGCGCTCCTGGAGGAACGCTCCAGGATGCACGGCTATCAGCTGCTGCTGCTGCCGGTGACCCACCCGGGCGTGGAGCAGAAGGCCACCTGGCTGCAGATCCGCCAGCAGCGCCCGGATTACGTGTTCCTCTGGGGCTGGGGCGTGATGAACTCGACCTCGATCAAGGAGGCCGTGGCGACGGGCTATCCGCGCAACCAGATGTACGGCGTGTGGTGGTCGGGCGCGGAGCCGGACGTGACGCCCGCGGGCGACGGCGCCAAAGGCTACAACGCGCTCACGTTCCTGGCGCCAGCCGGCCAGGGGCAGGTGCACAAGGACATCATCAAGTATGTCCACGACAAGGGCGATGCGACTGGCAAGAAGGAGGGCTTTGGCGAGGTGCTCTACAACCGCGGCATGGTCGGGGCGATGATGTCCGTCGAGGCGGTGCGGCGCGCCCAGATCCGGCACGGCAGGAAACCGCTGACCGGCGAGCAGGTGCGCTGGGGCCTGGAGAACCTGGCCATCGACCAGGCCGCGATCAAGCGGCTCGGGTTCGAGGGCTTCATGACGCCGATCAGCACCTCCTGCGTCGATCACCGCGGCGACAGCGAGGCCGGCATCCACACCTGGGACGGCAAGCAGTGGGTGGTGCAGAAGGGCGTCAGGCTGGTGGCCGACCAGGCCATCATCCGGCCGATGATCCGCGCCTCGGCCGAGAAGTACGCGGGGGAGAAGAAGATCGTCAGGCGCGATTGCGCCAAGGAAAGCCAGCAGTAAGCTGAACGCCGCCGGCGCCGGGGCGGGAACGTCCCGTCGCCGGCGTCTTCTTTTGGAAGGAACGCCGCAGATGTCCGCATCCGTCAGCGCACCCGTGATGCTGTCCGTGAACGGCATCGAAGTCATCTACAACCACGTCATCCTGGTGCTGAAGGGCGTGTCGCTCACGGTGCCCGAGGGCGGCATCGTCGCGCTGCTGGGCGCCAATGGCGCTGGCAAGACCACCACGCTGCGCGCGGTCTCCAACCTCTTGAAGGGCGAGCGCGGCGAAGTCACCAAGGGCTACATCGAGTACCTCGGCCAGCGCATCGAGGGCCTCACCCCGTCGGACCTGGTCAAGCGCGGGGTGGTGCAGGTGATGGAGGGCCGCCACTGCTTTCCGCACCTCACGGTGGATGAGAACCTGCTCACCGGCGCCTACACCCGCAGCGGCGCCGAGGCGCGCGAGGAGCTGGAGAAGGTCTACACCTACTTCCCGCGCCTGAAGCAGCGCCGGGGCTTGCTCTCGGGCTACACCTCCGGCGGCGAGCAGCAGATGACCGCCCTCGGCCGCGCGCTGATGGCCAAGCCGAAGATGATTCTGCTGGATGAGCCCTCCATGGGCCTCGCGCCGCAACTGGTCACTGAGATCTTCGAGATCGTGAAGGAGCTGAACCAGAAGGAGCGCGTGAGCTTCCTGCTCGCGGAGCAGAACACGAACATCGCGCTCAAGTACGCCGGCTACGGCTACATCCTGGAGAACGGCCGCGTCGTCATGGACGGCGAGGGCCGGGCCCTGGCGGAGAACGAGGACGTGAAGGAGTTTTACCTGGGCTTCTCCACCGGCGGCAGGAAGAGCTTCCGCGACGTCAAGTCCTA
>VGIA01000060.1 GCA_016868105.1 Betaproteobacteria bacterium
TCGAGCCTTCCTTGACGACCAGCTTCTCGGCGACGCCCTTCTTCATCAGGCGCCCCGAGGTGGCGGTGCAGATCACCTCCACCTCGTAGTCCATCGCCGCGGCCACCGAGGCCTGGAAGATCGGCGCCCCGAGCTCCTCGCCGTTGCGCGGGTCGGTGTTCGCCATCACGATCACAAGCTTCTTGGCCATGCCGCACCTCCTCGGATGGCCGAGAATATATTAGAAAACTCTAAAATTCAATCGCGCCGCGGCTGCCGCGCCCTCGGGTGTCCTGCTGCCCAGATCGGCCCGGCCCGTTGCTGCGCCGCAGCGCCGGCGGCGGAGGCCGGCTAGCGGGCGCGCCGGGTGTGGCTCACGATCTCCCGGCGCAGATCGGTGATCTCGCGGGCACGCGAGGGCTTCACCCCCTCGCAATGACCGGCGATCGGGCAGTGGCTGCTGCGCGGGCAGATGATGCGCGCCGCGCGCTCAAGCGCGTCCTCCACCCACGCGATGTTGAGCACGCGCGCAATGCGCCGGATCGCTTCGGCCACATCGGCCGCGATCGGCGCCTCGCCATGTTGCCGCTGGCAGGCGCCCGCAATGCGCTCGGCGATGTCCTGCGCGTCCTCGCCATGCGAGCGCAGCGCCGGGGCGAGGTCGATGCCGACCGAAACCACGTGCGGGTTCCCGGCCATGTCCTCGGTGCGCCGCGAGTGGCAACAGTACAGCAGCGTCCGCTCGCCGTCGCGCAGCACCGAGATCTGCGAGCCCCGATCGGGGCCCCGCCCCTCGTTCAGCATGCGGAACACCGCCCAGTTCGGGCAGGGGTCGCTCGCCAGGACCATATTGCCCCACGGCAAGGGGATGCCGTTGCCGCGGTACACCGCGCGCAGCAGCCCGGGCGGGTAGGCGTCGAAGAAATGCCAGTAGGGGTAGGGCGAGACCTTGGTCATGCGCCGCATCATCACCGCCGGGGTGAGCTCGAACTTCTCGCCGGCCTCGATGCGGTGCGACTCGCGCGTCAGGAACCTCCGGAACGGCACCTTCGGGCAGAGCAGCGCGCCGGCGAAGAAGCTGCACTCGAAATCGCGCCACGCGTGCAGCACGTCCTGCGGGCTGAGGCCGGCGACCTCCGGGCCGCCCTCGGGGCCATCGCCCATGCCGCCGCCGGTGGCGTGGGCCGAGCGCAGGCCGTCGCCCCCGTGCAGCACCTTGTGCGCGATGTGCGTGGCGAGATCGAACTTCAGGCGCTCGGGCTCGGCCTGCAGCTCGCGGTTGAGGTACACGGTGCGCGGCGCCTCGAAGAAGGACCGCAGCATGCTGCGCATCTCGCGCTCGTTGTCGCGCGCCAGCACCGGCTTCCTGTCGAACCAGCGCACCGCGAGGCCATGCTGCTTGCACAGGCGCAGCAGGTCCTCCACGCCGAGCGGGAACTGGCGCCCGCCCACGCCCTCGGCCGCGCGCTCCAGATCCGGGAAGTCGTTGCGCGACATCTCCTGGTGCGAGCGGATGAGCAGGTGCGCGAACTGGCGGCCGGTGGTCCCGGTCTGCGACAGCAGCTCCGGGATCGCCGCCTGCAGCACCTGCTTGGAGAACAGGAACGCCGGCTCCAGCGGCACCGCGACGGCGCCGCCGGCGCGTTCCGGCACCGCCTCGGCCTCGGGGTTGCCGTCGAGGAACCAGCGCGGCTCGCGCTGGAACAGCCTCGCCAGCAGGGCCAGCACCTCCGGCGAGGGCACCCGCTTGCCGCTCTCGATCATGCTGAGGTACGACACCGAGGGCGCCGCCCGGGAGTTCACCTGGACGCAGCGCGCCGAGAGTTCCTCCAGCGTCAGGCCGTTGCGCTTGCGCAGGGCGCGCAGCTTGGTGCCGAGGAAGTAGCTGTTGCGGGCGTGCCGGGCGGCGCTCATCGCGGCGAGGTCATGGTGAAATTAACAATGTGAAATTTTTAGTGTGAAATTTCTCTGATCATACCCCTATGCTGGGGCCCATGACGACCTCGATCCTGATCCTCGGCGCCTCCTACGGTTCGCTGCTCGGCACCAAGCTGCTGATCGCTGGCCACTGCGTCACGCTGGCCTGCACCCCCCCGACCGCGGAACTGATCCGCCGCGAGGGCACGCGGGTGCGCTTCCCGATGCGCGGCCGCGCCGAGCCGCTCGCGGTCGACTCGCGCCGGCTGCCCGGCAGGCTGCATGCCGCGGCCCCGGCGGAGATCGACCCGCAAACCTTCGACCTGGTGGTGCTGGGCATGCAGGAGGCGCAGTACGGCGCGCCCGGCGTGCGCGAGCTGATGCGCCGCGTCGCGCGCAGCCGCAGGCCCTGCCTTGCCATCATGAACATGCCGCCGCTGCCCTACCTGCGGCGGATCCCGGCGCTGGACACCCGGGGGCTGGAGGGCTGCTACGCGGACCCCGCGGTCTGGGAGGAGTTCGCGCCGGGGCTGGTCACCCTCGCCAGCCCCGATCCGCAGGCGTTCCGCCCGGCCGACGAACCCAAGAACGTGCTGCAAGTCGGGTTACCGACCAACTTCAAGGCGGCCCGCTTCGAGTCCGACGCGCACACCGCGCTGCTGCGCCGGCTGGAGGCCGGCATCGAGCGGGCCCGGCTTGCCCTCGACGGCGCGGAAATTGAGGTCCCGGTCAAGCTGAAGGTGCACGATTCCATCTTCGTGCCGCTTGCGAAGTGGCCGATGCTGATCGCCGGCAACTACCGCTGCATCCAGCCCGAGGGGATGGTGCCGATCCGCGAAGCGGTGTGCGGCGATCTGGCCCGATCGCGGGAGATCTACGAATGGGTCGCCGCGCTTTGCGGCCGGCTCGGCGCCGCTGCCGAGGACCTGGTGCCGTTCGAGAAGTACGCCCAGGCCGCCGCCTCGCTCGGGCGCCCTTCGTCAGCCGCGCGCGCCCTGTTCGGCGGCGCGCAGCACATCGAGCGCGTGGACAGCTTGGTGCGCGGCATTGCGCGGCAGCTCGGCGGCGCCTCTGCGCCGCTGCAGGAGATCGTGGCGCTGGTGGACGAGCGACTGCGCAACAACCGGATGGAGCGCGGGGCGGTCGCGGCCTGACCCGGCCGTGCCACTACGCCGCCGGCTCCATCCAGCCGCACAGGCGCACGATACCGGCCATGACGGGGACGAGCGCGTCCTCCAGCGGCCGCTGGGCCGCACGCAAGGCCTCGAGCCCGGCCGCAAAGCCCTCGGGCGAATCCTCGAACTCCATGACCAAATCCTCGGCCATCGCGACCTTCAGTCCCGGGTGGCCCGCGAACCCGAGCGCGCGCGCGCCCAGTTGCCACAGCACCGGCCGTTCGCGTTCATCGACTGCCAGCACCCGGGCGGCGCGCGGCGGCACCGGCCAGTCGCGCATGTAGGTGGCAAAGGGATAGGAACCGGGAAGGTAGCCCTCCAGCGCGTCGGGCACGAGGCGCGCGGCGCGCCCGACGCCGAACTGAAGCGGCGCAGGCTCTACCCCTCCGCCCGCCGCCAGGGCCAGGATCTGCGCGCCCAGGCCGATGCCCAGCACCGGCTTGCCGAGCGCGAGCACCGCGCGGGTCAGCTCGACCTCCGCGGCCAGGGTCGGCAGGTCGCGCGCGCCCGCGCTGCCCCAGGGACCACCGCCCAGAAGCACCAGTCCCCGGTCGATCTCGGCGGGCCTGGGCAGCGCGACCTTGCCGGTGAACGGCCGGCAGTAGCGGAAGCGGATGTTGCGGCCCTCCAGGTGGTCCTCCATCAGGCCCAGATACTCGGCCGAGGTGTGCTGCAGGACCTGCAGGGTCACGGCTTGCCGACGGGGCGCAGCTGGCGGCGGATCTTTCTCAGGTCCTGGCCGTTGGGCTGGAAGGGGTAGCTGGCGATGTTCGAGGGCGGCGAGTCGCCGTAGGGCCGGTCGCAGGCCGAGACGTCGTCGCGGAACTTGCCCGGGCAGCCCGAGGTGCGAAAGGCGATGCCCTCGCCGATGATGGCGTCCAGCTCCGACTGCGCGATGCCGAAGTCCACCACCCGCCCCGCGCCATCGAACTTCATGCGCTCGAGGCGCCCGCCCCGGTAGTCGATGAGGTAGCGCGCCAGCTGCACCCGGCGCCACTGGTCGCGCGGCGTGGCGGGCAGGTGGTCCATGAGCGAGCCCTTCTCCGGGAAGAAGCAGAACAGGTGGCTGTGACCGCCCCGGTCCACCAGCCTCTGCACCAGGGAGAGGAGGTCGTGCTCGGTCTCGCCCATGCCGACGATGATGTGCGCGCCGAACTTCTGCGGGCCGAAAATGTCGCTCGCATCGGACAGGATCTCCCAGTATTTCGCCCAGGAATGGGGCGAGCGCACCCCCTTGCCGCGCGTGCGCTCGAAGATCTCCGGGGTGGCCGCGTCCAGCGCCACGGTGAAGATGTCGGCCCCGAGGTCCTTCAGCTGCGCCACGTCGGCGCGCGTCATGGTCGTGGGATTGGACAGGATGGACACCGGGATCGTCGCCGGATCGATGCGGTCGGTCCAGGCCTTGAGCACCGTGAGCGTGTCCTCGTCCGAGTCTGGGTGCGTGATCATGGAGATGCACATGCGATGAAAGGCGCTCGCCGCGCCGTCCTTCGCCACGATGTCGATCGCCTGCGCGAGCGGCACCGCCGGCCAGTCCACCCGGATGAAATTGCGGTCCGCGTAGTCGCGCTCGGCCTCGCGGTGGCGCGCCAGGCCGCAGTAGGCACAGTTGGCGCGGCAGCCTTCCGGATAGGTCAGCAGCAGGTTGAGGCAGCGCGTGCACGAGGTGCGGTGCATGCGCCCGTCCATGATGCCCAGCGTCAGCGCCGCCGCGGTGGACATCTGCACATACTCCGGCGAGCGCATGTTCGGCGTCAGGATGTTGTCGTTCGGCTTGTACACGCCCTGGGGCGGCACGTCGGCCGACTTGACGCGGGCGCCGTTCCTGAACTCGACCGGGATCACGCCCGGGGCGCGCGGCGCCATTGCGCCCGCCGGTTCACTCTTGTGCTCGAAGCAGCTCATTGCCAGTACTCCGGGTAGGCGATCCAGCCGCGGCGCAGCGCGGCCTTGGTGGGAACCCTCTCCAGCAGCTCGCGGCGGCGGCGCAACGCGCGCGCGAGCGCCGCCTCGAACAGGTCTTCCAGCTCTTCCTGGTAGGCGGGAGCCGCGCCGCTTGCCGCCGCCTCACCGGCCAGGCGGCCCGACTGCACCGCCGCGGCGATGCCAGCGCCGGTGACCGGATTGGCCAGGCCCGCCGCGTCGCCGGCCAGCAGCACCAACGTCTCCTCGAGACGGCCCCAGGGCTGCAGCATGCCGCCGACCGGGATCACCCCGCCCGTCGTGGCCAGGATCTCCCGCCCCACCCGGTCGCCCAGGCTGGCGTGCAGTCTCTCCAGGATTCGCTTCAGGCACCCCCGATGCGCCGGCACCACGCCCGCGCCAAGGTTTGCCACGCCGCCCTTCGGAAACAGCCAGCCGTAGCCCCCGGGCATGTCCGCCGACAGGAAAATGTCGGTCGCGGCGTGCGGCTGCCTGAGCGGCACCGTGACCTGCCGCGTTTCCACCAGGTCGGTGTTGACGCTGCCGATCGCGCGCCCGGCCTGCGAGCGCGGCCCGTCCGCGCCGACGATGACCCGCGCGCGCAGCCGGCCGCCGTCGGCCAGGTGGACGGTGCCGTCCTTCGCGATCCGGATCACGCGCCGGTCAAGGCGGCAATCCGCGCCGGCCTGCGCCGCGCGCGCGACCAGGCCCGCGTCGAACGCCGCGCGGTCCAGCATCTGCCCGGGGAAATCCGGCTGCAGGTCGGCGGCCTCGTCCTCGACGAAGGTCGCCATGGCCTGGATGCGCTGGCGCACCGCGCCCGCCACCTCGGCGTCGATCATGGCCGGCACGAACTCCGCGCACTGCACCGGAATGCCGGCTTTACGCTTGCGCTCGAGCGCCACCACCCTGCGGCCGCGCTGCGCCGCCGCGCGCGCCGCGCTGGCGCCGGCGGGACCCAGGCCCAGGACCAGGATGTCGGCCCGCTCGATCATGCCGCGACGGCGGCGCGGGAATGGATCTTGATGCTGCGCGGGCGCAGCTCCACTGTCCGACCCGCCTTCATCGAGCAGCAGGCATGCTGCTGCTCCACCGGCCGACCGATGGCCCGCGCCACCGCCACCGCGCCGTCGGCGGGAAACGCGATGCCATCCAGGCCCGCCATCACCGCGTAGGCGTCGGTCACGCGCCGGTGCATGCCCGGCGGCCGGGCGCAGCCGAGCAGCACCGGCTGGTGCGGGATGCGCAGGCGCGCTTCGAGGAAGATGCGGCCGATGTCGGAAGTGTCCGGCGTCGCGAAGGTGCCCGGCTTGGCGTAGAAGGGCATGATCACCACCAGCACCAGCGAATGGACGCGGTGGCGGCCGACGATGTCCAGCGCCGCCGGCTCGCCGAGGATGCGGCCGTAGTGCAGCCCGATCACGATGTGCGGCACCACTTCCATGGCGGTGGCGCACAGCGCCTCCAGCGTGGCCTCGAAATCGGCCACCGGCCGCTCCAGGTGGTACACCTCGCGGATGGTCTGCTGCGCGCCGATGACGTCCATCATGGCGGTGTCCACGCCGGCGTCGGCCATGGCGCGCGCGCGCGGCGCATCGAGCAGCGCCGAGTGGATCGCGATGCGCAGCGCGGGAAAGTCGCGCTTCAGGCGCTCGATCACCGGGTAGTAGCGCTCGTAGCGGATCTCGTTGCGCCGGTTGGAGCCGCCGGAGAGCAGGAACCCCTGCAGGTCCTGCGTCGCCACCAGCTCGCGCACCTTGCGCTCGAGCATCTCCGGGCTGGTGGCCGGGAGCATCGGCTCCAGGATCTTGGCCTGGCAGTGCTCGCAATCGAGCGCACAGGCACCGGCGGTCACCGAGAAAGCGGGAAAGCTGTTCTTGCCGCAGCCCTCCAGCTCGCAGCTGGAGTAGGCCTTGAAGGTCGGGGTGGAGAAGCGGATCGGGCGGCTGCCGGACACCGGCGCCGCGCGCTCGAACTCGGCCACCAGCGCGGCATCCAGCGGCGCGTCCTCCAGCGCCTCCACCGCGGCGACCTGCTCCAGCCAGCCCATGGCGGCGCGAACCGGCCTACTTGCGCTTCATGAAGAAGGTGAATTCCTTGTTCGCCTCGGCGTGCGACAGGAGCTCGTTGCCGGTCTGCTTGCAGAAGGCCTGGAAGTCCTTCACCGCGCCGGGGTCGGTGGCGAGGATCCGCAGCACCTGCCCCGAGGCCATGTCGTTGAGCGCCTTCTTGGCGCGCAGGATGGGCAGCGGGCAGTTCAGGCCACGGGCGTCTACGTCCTTGTCGAAGTTCATGTCAGCGTCCATTCATCCGTTGCAGTTGGGGATTACCGCTAGCCGAAGCGCGCCAGCAGCTGCGCGACCTGTCCGGCGCGCTCGGCGCGCTGCTGGTTCCCCGGCGGCGGCTCCTGCCGGATCATGCAGGACACCATCTCGTAGAACGCCCGGTCGAGCGCCTTGCGCGCCGCGGCCAGCTGCTGGGCGATGTCCTCGCAGGGCTCGTCCCCCGCGATCATGCGCCGCACCGCGCGCACCTGGCCCTCGATGCGCGCCAGGCGCGCATCCATGGCCTTCTTCGACTCGACATCGCGCATCGTGGGTTCGGTCACGTTGCCGAATATACACCGCAGGGTATGCATGCGCCAGTTTCTCCGATGGTGCGACGCCGCATAAGAGGAACTACGACGCGCCATTGAAGGAAACTGTTGACTCATACTCCACCAGAGTATTAAGGTTACCCAGCGAAGGAGCCGACGATGGCCGACGCATCCGACCTGGACCGCCTGATCAACGAACGCCTGGACGCGCTGCTGCCGGCGAAACTGGACGCGCTTCTTTCCGAACGGCACCAGAAGCGCACCCCTGCGATGGCCATCATCGCCACCAAGGGCACGCTCGACTGGGCCTATCCGCCGTTCATCCTCGCCTCCACCGCAGCGGCGCTGGGCTGGAAGGTGTCCATGTTCTTCACCTTCTACGGCCTGGGCCTGCTGCGCAAGGACCTGAGCGAGCTCAAGGTGAGCCCGCTGGGCAACCCGGGCATGCCGATGAAGATGCCCTTCGGCCCGGACTGGTTCAAGGATATCAACTGGAACATCCCCAACGCGGTGCAGTCGGTCGTCCCCGGCTTCGAGACCGTGGCGACCGCGCTCATGAAGCAGACCATCAGCAGCAAGGGCGTGGCCGGGGTAGCGGAGCTGCGCGAGGCCTGCGTCGAGGGTGGCGTCGACCTCATCGGCTGCCAGATGACGGTGGACCTGTTCGGGTTCGGCCGGGACGATTTCATCCCGGCCGTGAAGGACTATGTCGGCGCGGCTTCGTTCCTCGGCATCGCCAAGGACGCCGACGTCAGCCTGTTCATCTAGCCTGGCCCAACCCGGTTCAGCGCAGCCCGAGCGCCTCGCGGGCCAGGCCCTCCAGCAGCTTCTCCACCTCCAGCAGCGCCGCCTTCGAGGCGGCGGAACCGTCCGGCCGCCACGGCCGGCGATAACTCACGTGCAGCGTGCCCGGCGCCTGCGCCGTCTCGTAGACCATGATGCTGTAGGGACACAGCGCGGCATTGACCGGATCGGCCTCCATGGTCCTGCGCGACAGCGCCGCGCTGCAGAACACGAACGCCTGTGCGTCGATGTAGAGCTTCTTCGCCGAGCCCACGTCCTTGCCGGTTCGCTCGAGCATGCGGTTGACGTGGGACTGGTAGTCGATCACCAATCCCTTGGCTTCGATCGCCAGCCTGAGGTCCTCGATCACGTCCTCGAATTTCGCGCGCCTGGAGTGGATCACCACCGGGTTCGGGCTGCTGGACATCGGGTCCTCCTCAAGGCCGTGGCGGGGCATCCCTGCATTCTGAGCCCGGCCGAGCGGCGCGGCAACGAGCGAAACGGATGCCTGCATAAGCGCACGGCGCAGGCCCAGTTCCGGCGCTCGGCTATGATGCGCGCGTGAAAATCTGCATCGTCTCGGACAGCCACGACCGCGCCGATGCAGTGGCTCAGGCGGTGCGCGAGGCCAAGGCGCAGGGCGCCGAGGCCGTGATCCATTGCGGCGACCTGATCGGCGCGCAGACCGTGAAGCCCGCGCTCGCGCACGGCCTGCCGGTGCACCTCATCCACGGCAACAACGTCGGCGACACCCAGGCGCTGCACTTCCAGATGGGCAAGAGCGGCGGCCTGCTGCGCTACCACGGCGCCGACGCACGGCTGGAACTGGCCGGGCGGCGCGTCTTCGTCGTCCATTACCCGGAGTACGGCCACGCCATGGCCTGCACCGGCGACTGGGACCTGGTCTGCTGCGGGCATTCGCACGCCGCGGCCCTGGCGCAGGTGGCGAACGTCAAGGGGGGGCGCACCTGGCTGGTGAACCCGGGAACGGTGGCGGGCCTGGCCGCTCCCGCCACCTGGGTTCTGGGCGACCTGGCCGCGATGCGCTTCGAAGTTTTTTCTATGGGGGCATAGCCCTTTTTTGCGGCCGCGGGCGCCGTTGCCTCCTACAATCGTTTCCCAGAGGAGAAAAAAACCCGATGTTCTCGATCAATCCGTTCACCACCCTGTCGGCCGTCGTGCCGCCCGCGGTCATCCAGGGCTACGTCGTCCTGATGGTGGTCCTGGTCGCGGCCGGGACGCTGTTCGACATCCTGCACAAGGGCAGCGCGAAGTACTTCTTCGACAACCTGCGCCGGTCGAAAAGCCGCGGCGCGAAGCCCGTCGGCGGCGGCGAGGCGGCCGCGATCGCGGTGCAGACCCTGGTCGTGGACGTGCTGGCCTCCGGGGAGTTCTGCAACACCCGGCGGCGCATCGCGCACCTGCTCGGCATGTACGGCTTCGTCATCCACGTCGCCGCCACCGTGGCCATGGTGTTCAACCCTGCCGCGGGCGCGATCTGGGCGCAGCTGTGGTGGCTCGGCGGCCTGATGGTCTGCGTCGGCGGCTACTGGTTCTGGTTCTTCATCCGGGTGGACGTCGCCGCGGAGGGCAACTCGCCGCTGCGCCTGGTGCGCGCCGACCTGTTCATCCTGTCGATGCTCGCCAGCGTGACCCTCGGCCTCGCCTGGGCGGCGACCGGCGGCGGCGCGGGCGTGCTGTTCGGCCTCTACGTCCTCGCCACCACGGTGCTGTTCGCCGGGGTGCCGTGGTCGAAGTTCGCGCACATGTTCTTCAAGCCGGCCGCGGCTTTCGAGAAGCGCCTCTCCGAGGCCAATGGCACGCACGAGGACCTGCCCACGCTGTCCCGGGACGATCCGGCGCAACGCGACAGGCACTCGATGGAGCTGCTGAAGAACGCCCCGATGGACATGGGGCTGGGCATCAAGCGCGAAGCGCCGCGCCACTACTGAGAACAATCTAGGAGCCAGACCATGCCAACCTTCGTCTACATGACGAGGTGCGACGGATGCGGACACTGCGTCGACATCTGCCCCTCGGACATCATGCACATCGACAAGACCTACCGGCGCGCCTACAACATCGAGCCGAACATGTGCTGGGAGTGCTACTCGTGCGTCAAGGCCTGTCCGCAGCACGCCATCGACGTGCGCGGCTATGCCGACTTCGCCCCGCTGGGCCACAGCGTGCGCGTGCACCGCGACGAGCAGAAGGGCACGATCGCCTGGAAGATCAAGTTCCGCAACGGCACCGAGAAGAATTTCCTCTCGCCCATCACCACCAAGCCCTGGGGGCAGGCGATCCCGAAGCTTGCGGAGGTTCCGGCGCCGGGCAAGGACATGCGCGACGGCGAACTGCTGTACAACGAGCCCAAGTGGATCCGGATGGATGAAGGCGGCCTGCGCACCCTCAAGGACGCGGGCCTCACGCTGAAGCAGGGTGTCTACTACTGATATGGCCAACGACACCATTATCGAGGAAGGCATCGACATCCTGGTCGTCGGCGCCGGCCTGGGCGGCACCGGCGCCGCCTGGGAAGCGCGCTTCTGGGGGCAGAACAAGAAAATCGTGATTGCGGAAAAGGCCAACATCGACCGCTCCGGCGCCGTCGCCCAGGGCCTGTACGCGATCAATTGCTACATGGGCACGCGCTGGGGCGAGAACCAGCCCGAGGATCATGTGCGCTATGCCCGAATTGATCTCATGGGCATGGTGCGGGAGGACCTGCTCTTTGACATGGCGCGCCACGTCGATTCCACGGTGCACCAGTTCGAGGAGTGGGGCCTGCCGATCATGAAGGACCCCAAGACCGGGCGCTACCTGCGCGAGGGGCGCTGGCAGATCATGATCCACGGCGAGTCCTACAAGCCGATCGTGGCCGAGGCGGCCAAGAAGTCGGCCGACAAGGTCTTCAACCGCATCTGCGTCACGCACCTGCTGATGGACGAGGCGAAGGAGAACCGGGTCGCGGGCGCCGTGGGCTTCAACGTGCGCACCGGCAACTATCACGTGTTCAAGGCGAAGACCGTGATCTGCGGCGCGGGCGGCGCCTCCAACATCTTCAAGCCGCGCTCGGTGGGCGAGGGCTCCGGCCGCACCTGGTACGCACCCTGGTCCTCGGCTTCCGCCTACGGCCTGATGATCAACGCCGGCGCCAAGATGACGCAGATGGAGAACCGGATCGTCCTGGCGCGCTTCAAGGACGGCTACGGCCCGGTCGGGGCCTACTTCCTGCACCTGAAGACCTATACGCAGAACTGCCTGGGCGAGGAGTACGAATCCAGGTGGTTCCCGGAGCTGCAGAAGATGGTCGGCAAGGAGTACCTCGACCCCGAGGCCTCGCACCTGACCCACCGGCCGATCCCGACCTGCCTGCGCAACCACTGCATCATCAGCGAGGTCAACGCCGGCCGCGGCCCGATCCACATGGTGACCATGCGCGCCTTCCAGGACCCGCACCTGGAGGAAGTCGGCTGGGAGAACTTCCTTGGCATGACCGTCGGCCAGGCGGTGCTGTGGGCGGCCACCGACGTCGATCCCAAGAACGAGAACCCGGAGCTGACCACCTCCGAGCCCTACGTCATGGGCTCGCACGCCACCGGCTCGGGCGCCTGGTGCTCGGGGCCCGAGGACCTTTCGCCCCCCGAGTATTTCTGGGGCTACAACCGCATGACCACCATCGAGGGCCTGTTTGGCGCCGGCGACGCGGTCGGCGGCACGCCGCACGCGTTCTCCTCGGGCTCCTTCACCGAGGGGCGGCTGGCGGCCAAGGCCGCCTGCAAGTACATCGACGAGGGCAAGGCCGAGGGCATCCGCGTGTCGGATGAGCAGATCCAGCGCCGCAAGGAGGAGATCTACAAGCCGCTGGAGCATTACCGGGTCTACCGCAACGCGATCGTGGAGGGCGACGTCAACCCGCACTACATCAACCCCAAGCAGGGCCTGGACCGCCTGCAGAAGCTGATGGACGAGTACTGCGGCGGCGTGACGGTCAACTACATGACCAACGAGAAGCTCCTCAACATCGGCCTGAAGAAGCTGAAGCTCATGGAGGAGGACCTCGAGAACCTGGCGGCGAAGGACATCCACGAGCTGCTGCGCGCCTGGGAGCTGAAGCACCGCCACCGCGCCGCCGAGTGCGTGACACAGCACACCCTGTTCCGCAAGGAGACGCGCTGGCCCGGCTATTACTACCGCGGCGACGCCATGAAGGTGGACGACGCCAACTGGCACGTGCTGACGGTGTCGCGCCGCGACCCGAAGACCGGTGAATACACCATGGAAAAGGCGCCGCTGTATCACCTGGCCGGGGATGGCAAGTAACGGAGTGAAAGTAACGGGGTGAACATGGTCGAGAAGACGGACGAGGAGATATTCGCCCTCGCCGGGCCCCTGTGGCGCGACCTCGTCAGGTCCTCGAACGAGGGCAAGTACGGCGAGTTCGTGCGCAACTTCTCCAGCTCCTTCGCGCTCACCATGGACCAGGTCGCCGCCGGCCACCAGTTCGCCAACAGCGAGCTGGCGAGGAGCCTGGCGCAGGAGGCCGACGCGCTCGGCATCATCCGCCGGGGCGAGCACGTGACGGTGCTGTATCGCCAGCGCAGCACCCGGAAGCCGGGCGAATGGCTGGGGCGCCTCGTCCTCGGCTACGAGGACGGAAAGGTCAGGATCTTCGGTGCCTCCATCTTCTGAACGCATCCGCGACGGCATGTTCGTCGAACTCACCTACCGGGTGACCGACCGCAAGACCGGGCACGTGCTCACCCGGGTCGAGTTCCCGCTGGGCTACGTCCACGGCCACAACGAGATCCTCGCCCCGTCGGTCCACATGGCGCTCGCCGGAAAGGCCGCCGGCGAGGTCATCGAAGTGCCGATCGACGGCAACCAGATCTTCGGTGCCCGCGACGAGTCGCTGGTGTTCTCGGACGACATCGACAACGTCCCCGAGGAGTACCGGCAGGTCGGCACCTCGATCCTGATGGAGAACGACCGCGGCCAGACGCGCAGTTTCCTCGTCACGCACCTGGACGACGAGAAGCTCACCGTGGATGGCAACAATCCGCTTTGCGGCCGGGAGATCCTCTTTAGGCTGGAGATCCTGGCCGTGCGCGACGCAACGGACGAAGAGACCAGGGCGGGCGGGGCGATCCCCGCAGGTGCTGCGGTCGACCCGTCACTATTGAGACCTGTTTGAGAGAGAGGCAACGCATGAGCGATCACAAGCCACCCCCCGCCAAGGTTCCCGACGGCGTTACGCCCCTGTACAAGACGCGCCAGCTGCCGCCGAACGAAAAGGGCTTCGTCGGCTTTGAAACCGTCTGGAAGCCGATGCACAAGGAAGCGCAGTACCAGACGCCGAAGAAGCCGTAGGCTTCTCGT
>VGIA01000061.1 GCA_016868105.1 Betaproteobacteria bacterium
CCGGACCAGACCTTGCCCGGAGCAGTAGCCGGGTTGCCCTGGAAGCTGATCACCACCGGACGCGCATCCGAAAGCTCGTCGCCGAACACGGCGCGCAGGAATTCACCGTTACCGACTAGATCGGTTTTGCCGGTTATGTCGGTTTCTGCGGGGGCGAGCGGCAAAAGTGTCGCGCCGGAGGTCATTTCCCCGCCCCTACGCGGCAGCTTTGCGCGCCGCTTCCAAGTTCACGACAAGAGCGCGGATCTCTTCGTCAGATTTACCGGCGACCCGGGCCGCGTTAAGGGCCTCGACCTCATGCGCAGGCCAGCCCACGCAGCGCGAACCCAGGCTCACCTGCTTGGTCCACAAACCTTGGGAAATGCGAAGGTAGATCGTCGAGCGGGAGTAGCCCGATTCAGTTTTGACGGCAGGAAGCCGGTAAATGGTCTGCGGCATGTTTGCACCCCTTTAGGTGTTGTTGAACATGCCGCGATTTCGAACCAGCTAGGGGGCTAGCCTGCAAGCTAGCTCGATAAGTGCCCGTCAACGCTTGGGTTTTGCCCGCTTCGAGCCAGCCCCCTTTTGCCTCCCTATGACCAATCCTGTCCACATACCCGCGGGAGAAGTTTCTTCCGACGTGAGCTGCTTCAGGCGGGAGACGGAAATGCCCTCCTCCTCAGCCACCCGTTGCAGAAATGCCTTGGTTCCCCTGGCCCTCTCCTCGCGAATGTGCGCGCGTAGCCTTTCGCGGCGCTGTTCGGGTGGTTCGGTTGCGGCCTTATCCGCCGGCTTGTCCACCAGACGAAGCAAAGCGCCCTTGTCCAAGGTGATGACATTCTTCTTGATGGCCAGCACTTCAGTGAGCGGGCGCGTATGACCGGCAAGCGAAAGGGCGAGGCGATCCCCGGCCAGAAGCGTGACGCGGCTCCGGTGCTTTCGCCCCCTGAGTACGCCGATATGCCACTGGTTGCCCTCTGCCACGGTGGGCTCTTGATCACCCAACCCCAGTAACTGCGCCAGCAGGCCGGCAATCAGGTCGCATGTCGTTTGCCACTGCTCCAGCCGGCCGACCGGGACAGACACCCGATTGATGTCACTACGCTTGTCGCAAACGATGAACGACGCCGTGCCGCAATTGGCGGTAGGCGGCGTGTGCACCGGCATCACGCACTCGCGTTCGCAGCCGGGGCAGATCGCGCTCGCGGCCGAGCGCGCTTTCGCAATCAGCTTCTGCGACTTCATCGCGGCCACCGCAACCGCTGGCCACTGGCTCAGTTCCTCCTCATTGATGAGAACCGCAGCGCCCTGCACAGCGCCGACGCGCGCGAGAAGCTCGATCAGGGCAGCTTGCGGCGTCATGCCTCGGGGGCGACGGCGTCTGGCGCCAGTTCCCTGGGTTCGATCCCCGAGGCGTTCAGCATGGCGCGCAGCTTGAGGTCGAGCTCATCGTACTTGAGGGAGCAGGAATTCGGGTGCGTGATGCGGATCGTCACGGCCTTGGGCGGCGCCTTGGCGCCCACCAGGACCGTCGCAGCAAGCTCCACCTGGGTAACGTTGTACAGGTGCAGCGGTATCGACTTGCCAATCTTGTCCAGCAAATCGTAGACCGAATCGGGACCGGTGGAGGCATCAGCTTCCAGCGTGATGCGGTCGCCTTTCTTCACTTTGGATGACAGGCGCAGTTTCTTGACCACCACGTCCTGGATACCGCTACCCACCGCAGGGACGAATTGAAAGCCTTTCCGGCGCAGCGGATTCAGGTCGTAGATACGCCCGTCCTTCGGGTCGGGTGGCAAATCGGGCAGCTTCAGGATCGCGGTGGCGAACATCCTCTGTAATGGCTCGATGGCCTTGTACGAGCCGCGAAAATTCAGATCGAGCGAGCCGTCCTTGCGCGAGTAGACGTAGATCACCTCGAAAGCCGGATTGTGCGGGCGGCGGTCGAACTTGCCGTCGACCCATTCGATTGCCTGCTGCGAGTAGTCCTCTGGATAGGCGAAGAAGTAATCGAGTTCCCCGCGCCGGAACGGCTCCACGACGCAATTGTTGCCCCGGCCATCGGTCTGGTGGAAGTAGGTCCGGATCATGCCCTCCAGCTGCAGCAGGCTCGCAGCATCCACCGCTGCCGGCACATGCGGCAGGTTCTTGCGCTTGCGCCAGTAGGGCAGCATGTCCGCGTGATAGAAAAGGCTCGCGCCTTTCCAGAAGGTGTTGAGGTCGAGGAAGGTCAGCATCGCCCGCTCGAAATGATTGGATAGCGCCGCGAGCCTTTCGACGAATGCAGTGTACGCAGCCGGATCTTTCTGCTGGTCGATATAGTGCCACCGCGCCTCATCGCGAATCGCCGCAAAGCCTTTTTCGCAACTCAGCTCGAAGATGACCCGAAACTCGGTATCCATCTCGTTGCGCTTGCTGTCCGGAACCTGGAGCCAGGCCGTGAACAGTTCGTCTGGCTGGGTTTCCTTCATCGCGGCGAAATCCAGTGCGCCGAACAAGCCCCGGGCCTGAAAATAGCGGGCAAGCAGGGCATTCGGCATCTGCCGGAAGAAATCCCTGGTTGAGTAGTGCCGGGCCATGCGTTGCCTCCTTGGCGGGGCGCGCCACCTCCGCCATTGGATGTTGCCGGATGTTGCTGTGCAGTGCAGTATATTCGCACTACATCCGCCGCACGAGGGGGTTCTATGCCCGCCGGCAAGACCAGCACGTTGACCTTCCGCATCGCACCAGCTTTGAAGGAGGCACTTCGCACCGCCGCCGAGCGCGAGCATCGCTCGATCGCGAACATGGTGGAAGTAATGATCCGGGATTACTGTAGGCACAATGAAATCGCGATCCCGAAGGAGATAGGGTCCCTTCCGGCCCAAATTGGCGAACCTAAGCGTCAGAGTGGCAAGAATCTATGATGGCGCCAGGCAACGCCCTGCCCTATTTCGCGCTCCCGCCGAATTCACCGGGAACGGGCGGCTGCCTCGGCGTGAGGATCGGCGGTAACTCGGCTTTTTCAAAGTCTGCAGGGATCACGCGATGAGCACGGTTGGCTCACTGAGTCCCGGACAGATACTGATCGGGCCACTCTTCAACGAACCCATGCGTGTCGAGACCGTTCAGCCGAACGGCCCCGAGAGCTGCGCGGACATCGGGCCGTGTCCGCCCAACCCTCCGTTCAACCCGGCGCAGGCCGAGCACCTTCTGCCGCCCAGGGAACGAGCCGTTGTGAAGTTCGGCATCAAGCCCGGCATGAAGGTGCGTTTCCGGTTCGATGGCGAGGTACACACCGGCATCGTCAACCGCATCAGTAAACGAGCGACGGTGCTGGTGGAAAATGAGCGGGGCCAGCGTTACACGAATGGAAAGCACTACGCAAAGTTCTATGTGCCGGTGCAAAGCTTAGAAGCGGTCGAGTAACTCCCCCGCGCTGAACTTCCCGCCGGCATTGCCGGTCTTCGAGGCACGGAAGCGTGGCACCCTGGCGGCGCTGAAATTACTTAGCCGCCGACTTGATCGGCATTCCTTTGCCACTGACCTTCGGCAATTCGCAGAATTTTTCCCAGTCGAGCATCAGCTTGCGGCGCTTCTCGAATAGATCGCCCCGACGGTACGCAGCCTCCACCTTGTCGCTGATCGCGTGGGCGAGCGCCATTTCGCAGACCTCGCGAGGATAGCTGGTCCGTTCCGAGGCCCAATCCCGGAACGTGCTACGAAAGCCGTGCACCGTCAGGCCGTCGTGACCCATGCGGCGAAGCACTTCGAGCAGCGCCATGTTCGACAGGCCCTGCTCTTCCTTGCCACCGGCAAAGAGGAACGCACCCGCAGGCTGCGCCCTGGCAATCCCTAGCGCACGCGGTGATAGCGGCACGCGATGCTCGCGCCCCGCCTTCATGCGCGCCGCGGGAATCGTCCACAGAGCCTTCTCCAGGTCGATTTCACTGGACCGGGCACCGATCACCTCCCCCGTTCGCGCGGCCGTGAGGATGGCAAATTCCAGGGCACGCGCGCCGATCCCCTCCCTCGCCCGCAGCTGGGCCATAAAGCTGCCGATCTCGTCGTAGGGCAGTGCCGCAAGGTGCGTCCGGTTCTTGCGATTAAGGGCCGCCGGAAGGAGTTTGTCCAGGTGGCCTCGCCAGCGCGCCGGGTTTTCCCCGGCCCGATAGCCCATCACCCTTGCCCAATCCAGAATCCGCTCGATACGGCCGCGCAGGCGGGTTGCCGTCTCAGCCTTCGTTGTCCAGATGGGCTCCAGCACGCGAAGGACCAGGGCGGTATCCACGTCCTTGACCGCGAGCTCGCCGATGACCGGGCCAGCGTAGGTTTGGAGGGTGTTCTCCCACTGGCCAATGTGCTTGGGATTGCGCCAGCCCGCCCGGTGCGCGGCGATGTACTTCTCGGCGCACTTGGCGAAGGTAAGCGTACTGGCTTTCTGGAGCCGCTCGCGCGTCCTGTGGCCTTCGCGCGCGGCGATGGGATCGACCCCTTCAGCGAGGAGCCGGCGCGCATCTGCCGCCTTGCCGCGGGCTTCCCCAAGCGAAAACACGCGCTCCGATCCAAGCCCCATCTCGTGGGACCTGCCCTGGCGCTTGTAGCGAAAGATCCAGCTTTTCGTGAGAGCGGGGCTTACTTGCAGGTACAGGTTGCCGCCGTCCGCGTAGTAGCCCGGACGCTTCGCCTTTTCCACTGCCTTGGCAGACAACCTGTGTACTTCGCGCCCCATGCGGAGTCGAACTCCCTACCCTCGTTCCTACCCACACTCTTGATTCGGATGCTGCCGGACGAGGCGGGACGTGTCAAGACACCCCGTTCTGTTTCATAGGGGAAATTCAGGAATTTGTGGACTTCGCTGGACTTCTTGGGATGGGTGTTGGCGGAGAGAGTGGGATTCGAACCCACGGTACGGGTTTAGCGTACACACGCTTTCCAAGCGTGCGCCTTAAGCCGCTCGGCCATCTCTCCGGATCCGGGCGAGGGCGGATTCTAGCAGCCGGAGGGCTCAGGAGGTGCCGGCCGAGGCATCCAGCACCATCTTGATCTTGGTCGCCGTGAGGACCACCCACAGCACCAGCAGCAGGAAGAAGGCCACCAGGCCGATGTGCGCGTCGATGACGATGCGCGGCGTGATCAGGCGCGTGAAGCGCCTCACCGGTGAGGTCAGGATGCTGAACATCCGGTAGACGATATTCTCCTCGCGCTTGGAGCCCGCGATCACCCACAGAACGCCCTGGCCGAGGTAGGCCACGCCCGCGATCTCGGCCAGCGCCTTGAGAATTACGATAATCTCGTACATCGGATCCCCTGATGGAACATTGGCAATACTACCTTCGCGGACGTGTGCTCGAGGCCGTCGGGAAGCGGGTCGCGGCCGTCGCCGCCTACCGGGACGCACTGCGGCGCGCCCCCGGGTTCGCCCGCGCCGCCAACCGGGCAGCCTACGTGTTGGCCGGCCTCGAACGCCTGGAGGAAGCCGAAGACCTGTTTCGCCGCGCCCTCAGGTCCGATCCGGACAACGCCGTCACGCATTTCAACCTCGCCTACACGCTGGACAAGCGCGGCCGCCATGAGCAGGCGATCGAATCGTTCCGCGAGGCGACGCGGCTGCGGCCCGGCATCGACCGCGCCTGGTACGGCATGGGCCTTGCGCAGGCCGCGCTCGGCCGCCATGCGCAGGCCGCTGCGGCCCTGGAACAGGCCACGCAGCTGCAACCCATGAATCCGCATGCGTGGTACGCGCTTGGCATGGCCTACCACGCCACCGGTAACACGGCGAAGCTGCACCAGGTGGTGCACCACCTGCTGCGCTTCGACCCGCGCATGACCCGGCGCCTGATCCGGGACTCCGGCGCGGACGACCTCGCCCACCTCGTCAAAGACCTGGTGGTGTAGGGCGGGAAAGGAAAAAGGCCCGCCGCGGCGGGCCTTCTTCAAGCGGCGCGCGACCTAGCGCGCCTCGCTCACCACGCTGTCGCCCTTCAGGTGCGGGTAGCGCACGTGCTCCACCAGATCCTGCACTGCCTTGGGCGGGGGCGAGGTCAGCAGGCTGACCAGCCAGATCGTCACCACCCCCACCGGCAGGCCGAACATCCCCGCCGACACCGGGTTCAGGCCGAACCAGAGCTCCATCTTCGGCACGCCCATGTTGGTGAAGAAGGGATAGGTGCGCATCATGTAGTAGATGCAGATGCCCAGGCCCGCGACCATGCCGATGATCGCCCCCCATTTGTTGGCGCGCTTCCAGAACACGCCCATGACCAGCGGCGGGAAGAACGCCGATGCCGCAAGCGAGAAAGCCGCTCCCACCAAGAACAGGATGTCGCCTGGCTTGTGCGAGGTTACCCACGCCGCCGTGATCGCCACCACGACCAGCAGGACCTTGGAGATGGTCACCCGCTTGGTCGTCGAGGCGGTCGGGTCGATCATCTTGTAGTACAGGTCGTGCGAGAGCGCGTTGGCGATGGTGAGCAGCAGTCCGTCCGCGGTCGAAAGCGCCGCGGCAAGGCCGCCCGCGGCAACCAGTCCCGAAACCACGTACGGCAGCCCCGCGATCTCCGGGGTCGAGAGCACGATCAGGTCGCCGCCGATGACCACTTCGGCCCACTGCACGATGCCGTCGCCATTGATGTCGCGGATGCTGAGCAGCGTCGGGTCCACCTTGGCCCAGTTAGTCGCCCAGGCCGGCAGTGCCGCGAACGAACTGCCGACGAGGTTCGAATACATCTCGAACTTCGAGAGCACCGCGAGCGTCGGCGCCGTGAAGTACAGCAGGAAGATGAAGAACAGCGACCAGAACACCGACACCCGCGCCTGCTGCACGCTCGGGGTGGTGTAGTAGCGCATCAGGATGTGCGGCAGCGCGGCGGTACCGAACATCATGCAGAACACGATGCCGATGAAGTTCAGCCGCGCCCTATCTTGCGCCGCTTGGTCCTTGCCCGGAAATGGCTGGGCGTGCGGTGTCACCGCCGCCGAGCGCACGGCCTGCGCGCGGTCGGCAGTCCACATCTTCTTCGCGGCATCGACGTCCTTCGGGTAGGCGGCGAGCGCCTTCTCGGAGGCCGCAAGCTTGGCGGCGTCGTTGGCCGCTCTGGCATCGGCCACGGACTTTTCCAGGGCCCCCTTCCCGGCTGCGAACGCCTTGTCAGGCTCCTTCAGTCCGGCAGCGGCCGCCGCTCCGCGCTCGGTGCGCAGCTTGCGCACCTCGAGCTCCTTCGGGTCGGCGTTGATCTTCTTCTCCAGTTCGCCCACCTTCTGCAGCGTGTAGCCGTAGGCGAACTGGGGCACCGGTACACCGGTGTGCTTCATGCCCAGCCAGACCACCGGGGTCAGGTAAGCGATGATGAGGATGATGTACTGCGCGACCTGCGTCCAGGTCACCGCCTTCATGCCGCCCAGCATCGAGCAGACGAGGATACCGGCGAGCCCCACGAACACGCCGATACCGAACTCCAGGCCCGTGAACCGGCTGGTGATCAGGCCGACGCCGTAGATCTGCGCCACCACGTACACGAACGAGCAGGTGATCGCGGAGAGGATGCCGATGGTGCGCACGATGTTGCCGCCGTAGCGCTCGGCGAGAAAGTCCGGAATCGTGAACTGGCCGAACTTGCGCAGGTAGGGCGCCAGAAAGAGCGCCACCAGGCAGTAGCCGCCGGTCCAGCCCATCACCCAGGCAAGGCCGTCGAAGCCGCCGAGGAACAGGCCGCCCGCCATGGCGATGAAGGAGGCCGCGCTCATCCAGTCGGCGCCGGTGGCCATGCCGTTGAAGAAGGCCGGCACGCGGCGCCCGGCGACGTAGTACTCGGCGACCTCCGCGGTGCGGCTCATGATGCCGATGCCGGCGTACAGGCCGATGGTTGCGAACAGGAACCAGTAGCCGATCCACTGCCGCGACAGGCCCATCTGCTCGGCGATGGCGAGCAGCACGACAAAGCCGATGAAGCCTCCGGTGTAGAGCCCGTAGTACTTCTTGAGCTGCCGGTTGAAGGCCGAATGCGTGAAGGCTTGCGAGCTCATTCGAGGTCTCCTTCGTCAACGCCGAATTCCTTGTCCAGGCCGGTCATGTACCAGGCATAGACGCCGATGATGATGACGTAGATGGCGAGGGAACCCTGCGCCGACATGTAGAACCCGAGAGGGAAGCCTAAGAAGGTGATCGCGTTCAGCTCGCGCGCGAACCAAGCCTCGAGGAACGTGACCACGAACCAGACCGCGAGCAGAACGGCCGTGATCAGCAGATTCTTGCGCCAGTATTCTTGGTGTTTTGCCGTGAGTTCCATAGCCTCCCCTTTATAGACAGCCATAGACAGCCATAGACAGCCATTCCATCCTACGCCTAAGAACTCACAACGAGCTAATTGTTTGGTTGTGCAGAGCAATATGCTGCGCCGCAACGCCACCCTGCCTCAGCCGTTGGCCATAGGGGGTCGCGCGCGCCGAGCCCCGGGACTCCACCGCCAGCGCCATCAAGCGCTCCAAGGCCTCGTCGCCCACGGCGGCTTCAGCTCACGGGCTGCTTCAGCTGCTCCAGGATCGCCGGGTTCTCCAGCGTGGAGACGTCCTGCTTGATCTCCTCGCCTCTGGCGATGGCGCGCAGCAGCCGGCGCATGATCTTGCCCGAGCGGGTCTTGGGCAGGTTGTCGCCGAAGCGGATGTCCTTGGGCTTGGCGATGGCGCCGATTTCCTTGCCCACCCAGTCGCGCAGCTCGCGCGCGATCTTCTTCGCCTCCTCGCCGGTCGGCCGCTGCCCCTTGAGCACGACAAACGCGCACACCGCCTCGCCTGTCAGTTCGTCGGGCCTGCCGACCACGGCGGCCTCGGCCACCAGCTTCGAGTTGGCCACCAGCGCCGATTCGATCTCCATGGTGCCCAGGCGGTGCCCGGAGACGTTGAGCACGTCGTCGATGCGCCCGACGATGCGAAAGTACCCCTGCTCATCGGTGCTGGCGCCATCGCCGGCGAGGTACAGCTTGTTCTGGAAGTCATCCGGCCAGTAGGTCTTCTTGTAGCGCTCCGGATCGCCCCAGATGGTGCGCAGCATCGAGGGCCAAGGCCGGCGGATCACCAGGATCCCGCCCTTGCCCCGGCCGACCGATTTCCCGGTCTCGTCCACGATGTCGGCGAAGATGCCCGGCAGGGGCAGCGTTGCCGAACCCGGCTTGGTCGGCGTCGCCCCCGGCAGCGGCGTGATGAGATGCCCCCCGGTCTCGGTCTGCCACCAGGTGTCCACGATCGGGCAGCGGCCGCCGCCCACCACCTCGTGGTACCACATCCAGGCCTCCGGATTGATCGGCTCGCCCACGGTGCCCAGGATCCTGAGGCTCGACAGGTCGTAGTTCTTCGGCAGCTCGCCACCGGCCTTGATCAGCGAGCGGATCGCGGTCGGCGCGGTGTAGAACACGCTGCACCTGTGCGCCTGGATCATCTTCCAGAAGCGCCCGGCATCCGGGTAGGTGGGCACGCCCTCGAAGATGATCTCAGTGGCGCCCACCGCGAGCGGCCCGTAGCAGACGTAGGAGTGGCCGGTGACCCAGCCCACGTCGGCGGTGCACCAGAACACGTCCGAGGGCTTGTAGTCGAAGGTCCACTTCATCGTCAGGATGGTCCACAGCAGGTAGCCGCCCGTGGAATGCTGGATGCCCTTGGGCTTGCCGGTGGACCCGGAGGTGTAGAGGATGAACAGCGGGTGCTCGGCGTTGACCCACACCGGCTGGCAGCTGTCGGGCTGCCCCTTGACCGCGTCCTCCCACCACAGGTCGCGGCCGGCGCTCATCGGCGTCGGGCTGCCCGAGCGCCTGTAGACGATGACAGTCCGGATCGCCTCGCAGCCGCCCATTGCCAGGCCCTCGTCCACCACGGGCTTGAGCGGGATCTCCTTGCCGCCCCGGAACTGCCCGTCGGCGGTGATGACCGCCACCGCGCCGGCATCGACGATGCGCTCCTGCACGCTCTTGGCAGAGAAGCCGCCGAACACCACCGAATGCGTGGCGCCGATCCGCGCGCAGGCCTGCATCGCCACTACCGCCTGGATGGACATCGGCATGTAGATGAGCACCCGGTCGCCCGGCCGGATGCCGCGGGCCTTGAGGGCATTGGCGAACCGGCAGACTTCCTTGTGCAGAGCGGCGTAGGTGATCCTGGTCACCTTGCCGTCGTCGGCCTCGAAGATGATCGCGGTCTTCTCCGGCTGCGTCTTCAGGTGCCGGTCCAGGCAGTTGTAGGAAGCGTTCAGCTCGCCGTCGTGGTACCAGCGAAAGAACGGCGCCTGTGCTTCGTCCAGCACCTGGGTGAACGGCTTGTGCCAGAGCAGTTCCTCGCGCGCGAGGCGCCCCCAGTAGCCCTCGAAGTCCCTTTCCGCCTCCGCGGCCAGCCTGCGGTAGGCGTCCATGCCTGAGAGGTTGGCCTGGCGGACGAAGTCCGCCGGGGGCGGGAAGAGGCGCGTCTCGGTGAGTACGGATTCGATGCCTGCAGACATGCCGGTTTCCTCCTTCGGGATGCGATTTTGCAGGGGGCGTGCTTACACCTGGCTTACGCGAATACAATCACTAATTCCGCACCGTGTAAAGGCGACGCCGCCCCATGAGACAGCCCTCCGAAGCCCGCGCCCTGCGCCCGCTTCCCTCGCTCATCTTCGCCAGCCGCTGGCTGCAGCTGCCGCTGTACCTTGGCCTCATCGTCGCCCAGGGCATCTACGTCTGGCTGTTCTGGCAGGAGCTCTACCACCTGCTGCTGGCCGCGTTCGGCAACGCGAGCGCGCTGGAGCACGTCCTCGACGCGGTCACGGTGGCGGGCGTGGAGCGCCCGGGCAAGCTCACCGAGACGGTCATCATGCTGGTGGTGCTGGGCCTGATCGACGTGGTCATGATCTCGAACCTGCTCATCATGGTCATCGTCGGCGGCTACGAGACCTTCGTCTCGCGCATGCACCTGGAGGAGCACCCCGACCAGCCGGAGTGGCTCTCGCACGTCAACGCCTCGGTGTTGAAGGTCAAGCTGGCCACCGCGATCATCGGCATCTCCTCGATCCATCTGCTCAAGACCTTCATCAACGCGGCGGCCTACGACGAGAAGACGCTGGTGGCGCAGACCGCGATCCACATCACGTTCCTGCTCTCGGCCATGGCCATCGCCTACAGCGACCGCCTGATGGCGCATGCCGCGCCGCAGCGCCCGGGCAACCACTGATGCCCGCCATCCAGCGCGAACACCTGGTGCAGAGCGTCGCCGACGCGCTGCAGTTCATCTCCTACTACCACCCGGTGGACTACATCCGCGCCCTGGGCCGCGCCTACGAGCGCGAGCAGTCGCCCGCGGCGAAGGACGCCATCGCCCAGATCCTGACCAATTCGCGCCTGTGCGCGCAAGGCCACCGGCCGATCTGCCAGGACACCGGCATCGTCAACGTGTTCGTCAGGGTCGGCATGGACGCGCGTTTCGAGGGGTTTGCCGAGGGCCTCGAGCCGGCGATCAACGAAGGCGTGCGCCGCGGCTACCTCAATCCGGACAACCCGCTGCGCGCCTCGGTGCTGGAGGATCCCCAGTTCGCGCGCCGCAGCACGAAGGACAACACCCCGGCGGTGATCCACGTGCAGATGGTGCCGGGCGCGAAGGTCTCGGTGCAGGTGGCCGCCAAGGGCGGCGGCTCGGAAGCAAAGTCCAGCTTCGCGATGCTCAACCCTTCGGATTCGCTGGTGGACTGGGTGCTGAAGACGGTGCCCACCATGGGCGCGGGCTGGTGCCCGCCCGGCATGCTGGGCATCGGCATCGGCGGCACCGCCGAGAAGGCGATGGTGATGGCCAAGGAAGCGCTGATGGGCGAAATCGACATGGCCGAGCTGAAGGCGCGCGGCCCCAGGGACAAGTACGAGGAACTGCGCATCGAGCTCTACGACAAGGTGAACGCCCTGGGCATCGGCGCCCAGGGCCTGGGCGGCCTGTCCACGGTGCTCGACGTCAAGATCCTGCACTACCCCACCCACGCCGCGACCAAGCCGGTGGCGATGATCCCGAACTGTGCCGCGACCCGGCACGCGCACTTCACGCTCGATGGCTCGGGCCCGGCCACATTCGCGGTGCCGAGGCTCTCGGACTGGCCGGCGGTGACCTGGAGGCCGGATGCGGCCTCCACGCGCGTCAACCTGGACACGCTCACGCGCGCCGAGGTCGCCGCCTGGAAGCCCGGCCAGCGCCTGCTGCTGTCGGGCAAGCTCCTCACCGGCCGCGACGCCGCGCACAAGCGCATCCAGGACAGGGTGGAAAAGGGCGAGCCGCTGCCGGTGGACTTCACCAACCGCGTCATCTACTACGTCGGCCCGGTGGAGGCGGTGCGCGACGAGGTGATCGGCCCCGCCGGCCCGACCACGGCCACGCGCATGGACAAGTTCACAGAGCTGATGCTGGAGAAGACCGGCCTCATCGGCATGGTGGGCAAGGCCGAGCGCGGGCCGGTGGCGCTGGAGGCGATCCGCAAGCACAAGGCCGCCTACCTGATGGCCGTGGGCGGCGCGGCGTACCTGGTGGCCATGGCCATCCGCGAGGCGAAGGTGCTCGCCTTCGCCGACCTGGGCATGGAGGCGATCCACGAGTTCGTGGTCGAGGACATGCCGGTGACGGTCGCCGTCGATTCGAGCGGCACTTCGCTGCACAACACCGGACCGGCGGAGTGGTCGAGGAAGATCGTCGAACTCAAGATCCCGGTAACCGCCGCCTGAACGCGGTTCAGGGGCGCGAAGCCCCCGCCAGCACCAACTGGCGCGCCGTCTGGGCGATGTTCGCCGGCGGCATCGCCTGCGGCGCCTTCGTTGGCAAGGTGCCGCCCGCGCTGCCGCAGATGCGCGCCGAGCTGGGCCTCACCCTGGTCGAATCCGGCTTCATCGCCACCATGATCAACGCGCTCGGCGCCGTGGTGGGCATGCTGATGGGCTTGCTCGGCGACCGCTTCGGGCACAAGCGCCTGGGGCTGGCGGGCCTCGCCACCCTGAGCATGGGCGGGCTGCTGGGCGCCGCGGTGCAGGGCTATCCTGCCCTGCTGCTGTCGCGCTTCCTGGAGGGCGCCGGCTTCATCGGCTTCGCGGTCACCGGCGCCGCGCTCATCAATGCTTCGGTCTCCACCCCGGCGGACCGCAATCGCGCCATGGGCATCTGGACCGCGTACCTGCCCTTCGGCGCGGCGGTCGCGATGCTCGCCGCGCCCTTCGCCATGGCGCAGTTCGGCTGGCGCGGGTACTGGGTCGCGCTGTCGCTGGCGGCGTTTGCCTGCGCGGCTCTGGTGTGGCGCCTGGTGCCGGCAACCCGCTCCGGCGGCGTCGGCGGCCTGCGCCTCGCGGCGGAATCGCTGCGGCAATCGGGCAGCCTCGCGCTCACTGCGCTGTTCTGCTTCTATGTCGCGCAGTGGACCTCGGTCATGGTCTGGCTGCCCACCTTCGTGGTGGACGAGCGCGGCGGCACCGCCGCGGCGGCTGCGTTCCTGGGCGCGCTGATGGTGCTGGCGAACGTGCCGGGCAACCTGGCCGGGGGCTGGCTGCTCGCGCACGGCGTCGAGCGCGGCCCGTTGATCATGGCGGCGAGCGCGGCGGCGGCGGCCTGCGCCGCCGGCATGCTCTGGGCCGCGGTGCCGGAGGCCGCGCGCTTCGCCCTCGTGCTCGTGTTCTCGTGCGTCGCGGGCATCATCCCGGCGAG
>VGIA01000062.1 GCA_016868105.1 Betaproteobacteria bacterium
AGATGCGGCGCGAGTTCGGCGGCACCGCCGGCAACATCGGCTACAACCTGAAGCTCCTGGGCGAGGCGCCGCTGGTGATGGCCACGGTGGGCGAGGACATCCAGCCCTACCTGTACCGTTTCCAGACCCTCGGCATCGATGCGGCGCACCTGAAGAAGATCCCCGGCCAGTTCACCGCCCAAGCCTTCATCACCACGGACCTGGACGACAACCAGATCACCGCCTTCCATCCGGGCGCGATGAACCACGCGCACCAGAACCACGTCACCGGGGCGCTGGGGGCGAAGCTCGCGATCATCGGGCCCGACGGCAAGGAAGGGATGCTGCAGCACGCGCGCGAGTGCGCCGCCTCGGGCGTGCCGTTCCTGTTCGACCCGGGGCAGGGGCTGCCGATGTTCTCGAAGGCGGAGCTGGAGGAGATGGTGCGCCTCGCCGACTACCTCGCGGTAAACGACTACGAGGGCTGCCTGCTGGTGGAGAAGACCGGCCGCACCCTGGAGGCGATCGCGAAGGACCTCAAGGCGCTCGTCGCCACCCAAGGCGCGCAGGGCTCGGTCATCCATGCCGCGGGCAGGCGCTTCGAGATTCCCGCCGTCGCGGCCGACGCGCTGCTGGATCCCACCGGCTGCGGCGACGCTTACCGCTCGGGCCTGCTCTATGGCATCGCCAAGGGCTGGGACTGGGAGCGCACCGGGCGCCTCGCCTCGGTGATGGGCTCGATCAAGATCGCGCACCGCGGCGGGCAGAACCACAGGCCCTCGCGGGAGGACATCGCCGCAAAATTCAGGCAGGCCTTCGGCAGCTCGCCTTTCTAGGCGAGCCTGGCCTTGATCTTCTCCGCGTAGCCGGCGAGCGTCTCGCGCGGCGGGTTCTTCACCGGCCAGGTGAGTTCCATGCCGTCGCCGGCGTGCCGCGGCAGCAGGTGGACGTGGTAGTGGTACACCGTCTGGCCGGCGGCCCTGCCGTTGGCCTGGTACACCGACAGGCCCTCGGGCGCGAAGGCCTCGCGAATCGCCTGCGCGACGCGATGGCAGGTGCGCGCCGCTGCCTCGGCCTGCTCCGCGTCCAGCTCGAACAGGTTGGCCGCATGCCTCTTCACCGCCACCAGCACGTGCCCCGGGTTGACCTGGCCGATATCCATGAAGGCGAGGGTGTGCTGGTCCTCGTGGACTTTCGTGGACGGAATCTGCCCGGCGACGATCTTGCAGAACACGCAGTCGGTCATGCGGCCTCTCCCATGGGCTGGTAGCCGGGCGAGGGTACCTGCGCCAGCCACCGGTCTTCAAGCCGCAGCGCGGTGAGGCGCCCGCCCCAGACGCAGCCGGTGTCCAGCGCGGCAACGCGCTCGGTGAGCTTCAGTCCCAGGGCCGACCAGTGGCCGAAGACGATCACGGGTTCGTCGCGTTCGGGCCTGAGGTCGAACCAGGCCGAATAGCCTGCGGGCGGTTGCTCACCCTTGGAGTGAAAGTCCATTTTCCCGTCGGGCTTGCAGAAGCGCATGCGGGTCATCGCGTTCACGATCACGCGCAGCCGGTCCCGGCCGCGCAGGGCATCGTCCCAGCGCTCGGGCTTGCTGCCGTACAGGTTGCCGAGGAACTCGCGGTAGTTGGGCGCGCGAAGGGCGGCCTCGACCTCCTTGCCCAGTGCAAGCGCCCGCTCCACCGACCATTCGGGCAGCAGCCCGGCATGGACCATCGCATAGCGGCCTTCAACATGCATCATCGGGCGCGTGCGCAGCCAGTCCACCAGTTCCCTCGCCTCCGGCGCGGCGAGAACGTCGCGGAACGTGTCGTCGGTGCGCTTCTTCTCGAAGCCCTCGAACTGCGTGACCAGGTGCAGGTCGTGGTTGCCCAGCACCACGACGGCGCCATCGCCCAGCGCCTTGACCCAGCGCAGCACCTGCAGCGACTTGGGACCCCGGTTGACGAGATCGCCTACGAACCACAGGCGGTCGTGGACCGGATTGAAGCCGACGCGCGCCAGCAGCGCCTGGAGTTCGTCGAAGCAGCCCTGGACGTCGCCGATGGCGTAGGTGGCCATGGCCGCGAGTATAGGGCCCGCCCTACAGCGCCGCGTCCAGCCTGCGGTACTGGATCGCCTCCGCAACGTGCGCGCTGCCCACTCCCGCGCCCCCCGCAATGTCCGCGATCGTCCGCGCCACGCGCAGCACCCGGTGGTACGCCCGCGCCGACAAGGACAGTCTTGCGATCGCCTGGCGCAGCAACCCGGCCGCGGCGGCATCGCAGGCGCAATGCTTCTCCGTCTCGCGCGGTCCCAGCCACGCATTGGGCTTGCCCTGCCGCGCCTGCTGCCGCTCGCGCGCGGCTGCTACACGCGCCCGGACCGGCGCCGAGCCTTCCCCCGGCTGCCCGGTCAACTCCGTCTCCCGCGGCGCCGGCGCCTCCACCTTGATGTCGATGCGATCCGCCAGCGGCCCCGAGATGCGCGAGCGGTAGCGCGCGATGGCCTGCGGCGCACACCTGCAGCGGCCGGAGGCATCGCCCAGGTAGCCGCAAGGGCAGGGGTTCATGGCGGCGACGAACTGAAAGCGCGCCGGAAACACCGCCTGGCGCGCGGCGCGCGCAATCGCAATCGTGCCGGACTCGACCGGTTCGCGCAGCGCCTCCAGCGCGCCGCGCTGGAACTCCGGCAGTTCATCCAGAAACAGCACGCCGTTGTGCGCGAGCGAGATCTCCCCCGGCCGCGGCGGGCTGCCGCCGCCCACCAGCGCCACGCTGGAGGCGCTGTGGTGCGGGGCGCGGTACGGCCGTTGGCCCCAGCGCGACGGATCGAAGCCCGCATTGGCCGCGCTCTGGATTGCCGCCGACTCCAGGGCCTCGGCCTCGGTCATGGGCGGCAGGATCCCGGGCAGCCGAGCCGCAAGCAGGGACTTGCCGGTGCCGGGTGGACCGATCATGAGCAGCGCGTGCGCGCCGGCGGCGGCGACCTCCAGCGCGCGCCGAGCCTGCGCCTGGCCTTTGACATCGCCCAGGTCTGGATACACCGCGGCCGCGTGCGCCGCGCCGTTGACGTACAGGCCGAGCGGCGCTTTGCCCGCGAGATGGGCGCAGACGTCCAGCAGGCTCTGCGCCGCGACGATGCGCGCACCCTTCGCCAACGCCGCCTGCGCCGCGCTTGCCTGCGGCAGCACGAAGGCCCGACCCGCGCCGCCCGCGCCCAGTGCCATGGCGAGCGCGCCGCGCACGGCGCGCAGCTCGCCGGTGAGCGACAACTCGCCGGCGAATTCGTGTCCCTTCAGCGCCTCGACCTTGAGTTGCCCGCTCGCGGCCAGGATGCCCAGCGCGATCGGCAGGTCGAAGCGCCCGGAATCCTTGGGCAGGTCCGCAGGGGCGAGGTTGACGGTGATGCGCCGCGACGGGAACTCGAAGCGCGCGTGGTTGAGCGCGGCGCGGACGCGGTCCTTGGCCTCGCGCACTTCGGCATCCGGCAGGCCGACGATGTTGAACGCGGGCAGCCCCGGCCCGAGGTGCACCTCCACGGCCACTTCGGGCGCGGCGATACCGGCGAGCGCGCGGCTCGCGACAACGGCAAGTGTCATGGCGTCTCCCGGTATGAGAAACGCGGGACAGGTGCCTACGGTTTACTTCGCGTTTCGAGATCCGCCACGCGTTGCTCGAGCGCCGCGAGCTTTGCCCGCGCGCGCTCCAGCAGCTTCTTTTGCACCTCCAGGTCCTCGCGCAACGCGAGGTCGAAGCGCTCGAAGAAGGCCGCGGCGAGGGCGTGCAGGTTCTTCTCCAGGTCCTGGGCGCAGGAGAACTTGAGCGCGTCGCTGATGCGCTCGCGCAGCTGGTCGATCGGATTGGTGGCTGCCATGGGCTGAAGTTAGCACCCGGCGCAGGGGCACCGGGTTCGGGCGAGGGGCCATACAGACGCCCCGAAACAGTGCGCCAGGCATGGCGCTGGCTCCAGATACATAATTAACTAACTGATTTTATGGATAAATCGTTGCTGGCATGGCCCATGCTTTTACCCCAGGGCCAACCTTCACTACCGGGACGAGCTGTGCGCAAGAGCCTCATCGCCGCTGCATCCGTAGCTGCCGTGGGCGCCAATCGGGTCAAGAACTGGCAACCGGCACCGATGGCACCAAGGCCGACTACACCGACAGGAAGATCGGCGTGACGAAGGACATCAATGGCTGGGCCCCAGGAGGCCGGCAAAGGCACGGACGTCATCTCGGTCAGCAAGACGTTCCAACCCGCAACGGCCGGCTGAGCCCGAGCGCCCGGCCGCGCCAACGAGGACAACGATGAAACTGGTAACCGCAATCATCAAGCCGTTCAAGCTCGACGAGGTCCGCGAGGCCCTGTCGGCCATCGGCGTGCAGGGCATCACGGTGACCGAGGTCAAGGGCTTCGGCCGGCAGAAGGGCCACACCGAACTCTACCGCGGCGCCGAGTACGTGGTGGACTTCCTGCCCAAGGTGAAGATCGAGGCCGCCATCAAGTCCGAGATGCTGGACCAGGTCCTGGAGGCGATCGAGAAGTCCGCCCGCACCGGCAAGATCGGCGACGGCAAGATCTTCGTCTTCGAGCTCGAGAAAGTGGTCCGCATCCGCACCGGCGAAACCGACGCCGCGGCGCTCTAGGAGAACGCAATGAGAAAACTGCTTGCATTGATGTGTCTGGTCACGGGGGTCGCCTTCAGCGCGGCGGCCTTGGCGCAGGACAAGCCCGCGGCCGCGGCCGACAAGCCGGCGGCGGAAGCCGTGAAGAAGGACGAGGCCAAGCCCGCCGAGGCGAAGCCCGCGCCCGTTCCCCACAAGGGCGACGTCGCCTGGATGCTGGTGTGCACGGCGCTGGTGCTGATGATGAGCGTGCCGGCGCTGGCGCTGTTCTACGGCGGCATGGTGCGCGCCAAGAACGCGCTCTCGGTGCTGATGCAGGTGTTCGTGGTGTTCTCGCTGGTGACGGTGCTGTGGTTCGTCTACGGCTACAGCCTCGCATTCACCGAGGGCAACGCGTTCGTCGGCGGCCTGGATCGCCTGTTCATGAAGGGCATCGCCGACCCGTTCAAGGGCGAATACGCGATGGCGGCGACCTTCTCCAAGGGCGTGGTGATCCCGGAGATCGTGTTCGCGGCCTTCCAGGCGACTTTCGCCGCGATCACCTGCTGCTTGGTACTCGGGGCGTTCGCCGAGCGCATCAAGTTCTCGGCGGTGCTCGCCTTCACGGTGCTGTGGTTCACCTTCGCCTACGCGCCGATCGCCCACATGGTGTGGTTCTGGATGGGCCCCGACGCCTACACCGACGCCAAGCTGGTGGATGCGCTCAATGCCAAGGCGGGCCTGATCTGGCAGTGGGGCGCGCTCGACTTCGCCGGCGGCACGGTGGTGCACATCAACGCCGGCGTCGCCGGGCTGGTGGGCGCCTACGTGGTGGGCAAGCGCATCGGCTTCGGCCGCGAGGCGATGATGCCGCACAACCTCACCCTCACCATGATGGGCGCCGCGCTGCTGTGGGTGGGCTGGTTCGGGTTCAACGCCGGCTCGGCGCTGGAGGCGAACAACTCGGCGGCCCTCGCCTTCGTCAACACCTTCCTCGCCACCGCCTGCGCGGTGCTGTCGTGGTCGGCGGGCGAGGCGATGTTCAAGGGCAAGCCCTCGATGCTGGGCGCAGCCTCCGGGGCGGTGGCCGGGCTGGTGGCGATCACGCCTGCGGCGGGCAACGTCGGCATCGCCGGCGCCTTCGTGATCGGAACCGCCGCGGGCCTGATCTGCCTTTGGGGCGTGAACGGCCTCAAGCACATGCTCAAGGTGGACGACTCGCTCGACGTGTTCGGCGTGCACGCCATCGGCGGCATCCTGGGCGCGCTGCTCACCGGCGTGTTCGCTTCGCCGGCGCTCGGCGGCCCCGGCTTTGTCGAGGACTGGGTCACGGCGAAGCAGGGCTTCTCGTCGATCGGCGCGCAGCTCTGGGTGCAGGCGAAGGCGGTCGGCCTGACGGCGCTGTGGACGGCGATCGTCGCGGCGCTCGCCTTCAAGCTGGTCGACCGGACGATCGGCCTCAGGGTGGCCGAGGAAGAGGAGCGCGAGGGCCTGGACGTGGCCTCGCACGGCGAGGCCGCCTACCGGATGTAGTTTTTCTCCCGTTGGAACCTCTCCTGGTTCGAAGGGTCGCGCAAGCGCCCCTTCCTTTACCCGGAAATCTTGCCGAGCAACCGCAGCAGGCGGCGGCGCTCGGCGGCCGACAGACGCGATGCGATGCGCCGCTCGTGCGCGGCGATGCGGCGCAGCGCGCGCGCGAGCAGCCGGCGGCCGGAGCGCGTCAGCCACAGGCCGTTGGTGCGCCGGTCATCCCCCCGGCGGCGCTCCACCAGGCCGCGGCGTTCCAGCAGGTCGATCAACCCAACCATGGTCGAGCGATCGCGCGCCACCGCCTCGGCCAGGCGGCTCTGGGTGATCCCCGGGTTGGCGTCGATCAGGATCAGCAGGCCAACCCGTCCGGGCGAAAGCCCCTGGACACTGGCGGCGAAGTCGCGGAACACCGCCTGCTGGGCGAGCCGCAACCGGTAGCCGAGCAGGCCGGGCAGCGCCCCCTGGGCGAGGCTTGCCCGTTTCACGGCTTGAGGCACAATCTGTTGGGCATCCAAACAATCTTACCCGCAGGCACCCGTGAACGCCGCCGAGCAGCTGCTGGGAGCCGAAGCCCTCGCCCGCCACGGCGATCGCGTCGCGCTGCTGTGCGGCGAGGAGTCGGTCAGCTACCGCGACCTCGCTGACAGGGTGGCCCGCGCCGCGGGTGCACTGCGGGCGCTCGGCATCGGTCCCGGCGACCGCGTGCTGCTGCTGATGCGCGACACCCCGGAGTTCGCCGCCGCCTGGCTGGGCGTGGTCCGCGCCGGCGCCGCGGCCATCGCGCTCAACACCAAGCTCACCGAAGACGATTTCCGTCACATCCGCGCCGACAGCGGCGCGCGGCTGGCGCTGGTCGAGGATGTCTTTGCGAGCGCGCGGCCGGACCTGTCAGCGGAGCAGGCAAAGCAGGGCAGCCTGGCCGTCGCAGGCGCGACCGTTCCCGCGGGCGCGCGCGACTGGCGCGCCGAGCTCGCGCGCGCCGCACCCACCGCCGCCTGCGACGCCGGGCCCGCGACGCCGGCATTCTGGCTGTACTCCTCCGGCACCACCGGCAAGCCCAAGGGCATCGTGCACACCCACGCCTCGGTGTTGGCCTCGGGCGAGGCGCTGCGCCTGCTCGGCATCGCGCCGGGGGAGCGCGTGTTCGTCACCTCGAAGTACTTCTTCGCCTATGGCCTGGAGCACGGCCTGCTGGGCGCGCTGTCGGTGGGCGCCACCGGCATCGCGCTGGCCGACTGGGCCAACCCGGCCACGGCACTCGCGGCGGCGGCACGCCATCGGCCGGTGGCGATGTTCAGCGTGCCCTCCTTCTACCGGCGCCTGCTCTCGGAGCCGCCCGACAGGCTCGCGCCGCTGCGCCCGATCCGCCATTTCGTCGCCGCCGGCGAGCGCCTGCCGCTGCCGGTGATCGAGCAGTGGCAGGGCGCGGTCGGCAACCAGATCCTCAGCCTGTACGGCACCTCGGAAGCCTACTGCGCCTGCCTGATGATGCCGCCGGGCTCCGAGAGCCGGGGCCGCACCGGCCGCCTGCTGCCGCTCACCGAGGCACGCCTGCGCGATGCCGAGGGCAACGAGCCCGCGCCGGGCGAAGCCGGCGTGCTCTGGCTGCGCCACCAGGCGCTTGCGGCCGGCTATGTCAACCGGCCGGAGCAGACACGGGCCCAGTTCGAGGCTGGCTGGTTCTGCACCCAGGACCTGTTCGTGCGGGACGCCGAGGGCTTCTACATCCACCAGGGCCGCGCCGACGAACTGGTGAAGATCGCCGGCCAGTGGGTCAAGCCAGGCGAGCTGGAGGAGACGGCGGCGGCCAACCCGCTGGTGGCCGAGGCCGCCTGCGTTTCGGTCACCGACGCCGAAGGCTTCGAGCGCCTGGCCCTGTTCGTCACCGCGCGCGGCGACGAGGCTCGCGCCCTGGAAGCGGCAAGCATAGCCTGCGAGCTGGGCCTGCCGCGCTTCAAGCGCCCGAAGTGGATCCGCAGCGTGGCCGAGCTGCCGCGCACCGCGACCGGCAAGGTGCAGCGCTACAAGCTGCGCGAGCTGCTGCTGCGCGAGCTGGCCGGCAAAAGCTAGAATGCCCGGTCCCGCAAGGCCCCAATCCAGCTCTTTTCAGGAAAGATCGACCATGGCCTTCGTCATTCCCGGGTGGCCCCAGCCGGCGCTGCAGGTGGCGGGTTCCGCCGACCTGTTCCCGGTGCGCCGCATCTTCTGCGTCGGGCGCAACTACGTCGAGCACCAGAAGGAGATGGGCGGCGATGGCCGGGAGACGCCGTTCTTCTTCATCAAGTCGGCGCACGCGCTGGTGCCCGGCGGCGGCACGATCCACTACCCGCTGAAGACCGCCAACTGCCACTACGAGACCGAAATGGTGGTCGCCATCGCGCGCGGCGGGCGGCGCATCGCGGCGGCGCAGGCCAACGAGCACATCTTCGGCTATGCAATCGGCTTCGACATGACGCGCCGCGACCTGCAGCAGCACGGCAAGGACCACGGCCGGCCCTGGGACTTCGGCAAGGATTTCGACCAATCCGCGCCCTGCAGCGAACTGCACCCGGCGGCGAGGATCGGGCACCCGTCCAAGGGCGCGATCTGGCTCAAGGTGAACGGCAAGGAACGGCAGAGGGCCCAGCTGTCCGACATGATCTGGTCGGTGCCCGAGCAGATCGCGTTCCTGTCCGAGTACTACACCCTGGAGCCCGGCGACCTCGTCTACTCGGGCACGCCCGCCGGCGTCGGCCCGGTCATGCCGGGCGACCAGCTGCACGCCGGCGTCGACGGCGTGGCGCAAATCCGGGTCACGATCGCCCCGGCGCTGTAGCCGCAGCACCATGGCAAAGCGCAGGCTCTTCGACCCCGCGGGCACAGGCAAGGGGCCGGACATGAGCTCGACGGCATCGACAAGCCGCCCATCAAACCCGCGGTGCGGCCGCTTATCATGAAGGAGAACGCAGCCAGGCTGCTCGGGCTCCGGGAGAAGAAGTCATGAAGCTCTATACGTACTTCCGCAGTTCGGCTGCCTTCCGCGTCCGCATCGCGTTGAACCTGAAGGGCCTCGCCTACGGGCCCGCGTTCGTGCATCTGGCCAGGGGCCAGCACCACGAGGCGGCCTATGGCGCGCTCAATCCGCAGCGCCTGCTGCCGATGCTGGAGGACGGCGGTCGGCTGCTGACGCAATCGCTCGCGATCCTGGAATACCTGGACGAGACGCGCCCGGAGAAGCCGCTGCTGCCCAAGGCGGCCTTCGCGCGGGCGCGGGTACGGTCGCTCGCGATGCTGGTCGCCTGCGAGATCCATCCGGTGAACAACCTGCGGGTGCTGCAACACCTGAAGAAATCGCTCGGGCAGTCCGAGGACCAGGTGGGCGCCTGGTACCGGCACTGGATCGCGGATGGCCTGGGCAAGCTCGAGGCCGAGCTCGCGCGGCCCGGCGCCGGAACCGGCGCTTTTTCGCATGCCGACGCGCCCACCATGGCCGATTGCTGTCTGGTGCCGCAGGTCTTCAACGCGCAGCGCTATCAGTGCGACACTACGGCCTACCCGACGGTGATGCGCGTGTTCGCCGAATGCATGAAGCTCGAGGCCTTCGATCGCGCGCAACCGTCGAAACAACCCGACGCGGAGTGACGCGATGAAGCAAGCCAAGGCAGCCCCGCAGATGGAAGTCACCGGCTACCGCCGGCCCTTCCCCGGCACGCAGCCGGGGTACCTCTTCCCGACGTACGCCGCCACGGTGAAGCGCGCGCCGACGCAGCCGCTGGTGATCCTGCCGCACACGCTGTCGGAACTGACCGGCCCGGTGTTCGGGCATGACGAGGTCCTCCCCGGGGACCACGACCTCACCCGCCAGCACAAGGGCGCGCCGATCGGCGAGCGGATCATCGTCAGCGGCCGCGTGCTGGACCAGAACGCACGGCCCGTGCCGCATACGCTGGTGGAGATCTGGCAGGCCAACTCGGCGGGCCGCTACCCGCACAAGGTGGACCAGCACGACGCGCCCATGGACCCGAATTTCACCGGCGCCGGGCGCTGCCTGACCGACGCCGAGGGCCGCTACCGCTTTGTCACCATCCGCCCCGGCGAGTATCCCTGGGGCAACCACTACAACGCCTGGCGACCGGCGCACATCCATTTCTCGCTGTTCGGCCCGGCTTTCGCCACGCGACTGGTGACGCAGATGTATTTCCCGGGCGATCCGCTGCTCGCCTATGACCCGATGTACAACTGCGTGCCCGACGAGCGCGCGCGCCAGCGCCTGATTTCGACGCTCGACTGGGAGAGCACCATGCCGCAGATCGCGCTGGGATACCGCTTCGACATCATCCTGCGCGGAGCCGAGGAAACGCCGATGCAGACCAAGCGATGAGCCTGCAAGCCACCACCTCGCAGACGGTCGGGCCGTACCTGCACATCGGCCTGTCCTGGCTGATCACCGAGAACCTCGCGCCCAAGGGCGTACCGGGCGAGCGCATGCTGATCCGGGGCCGCGTGCTCGACGGCGACGGCCGGCCGGTGAACGACGCGCTGGTCGAGATCTGGCAGGCCAATGCCGCCGGCAAGTACGCCCATCCGCGCGACCCGCAGGCGAAGCCCCTGGCCGAGGGCTTTCGCGGCTTCGGCCGCTCGGCCACGAACCAGGACGGCGCGTTCCGCTTCCGCACCATCAAGCCCGGGCCGGTGCCCGGGCCCGGCGGCAAGCTGCAGGCGCCGCACATCGCCGTGAACGTGTTCATGCGCGGGCAACTCAAGCAACTGGTGAGCCGGATCTACTTCCCCGGCGAAGCCGCGAACGCGAAGGACCCGGTGCTAGCGCTCGTTGCCGCCGATCGTCGCCCGACGCTGGTCGCCAAGGCCGTGAAGCCCGGCATGCTGGAGTGGAACGTGATCCTGCAGGGCAAGGGCGAGACGGTTTTCTTTGACTGCTAGGGCGACGACCGGAACCTCGCCCGTGAGCAGGATCAAGCCGGTCGAGCGCTCCGACGACCGTATCCTGGTCTCGGACATGCACGAGTTCGAGCGCGGCGAGCGCGGCCGGCCCGACCTCGGCACGCTGCACGAATCCGGGCGCGACATCCCGGTCTACCGCCGGTGCGACGTGCTGGTGGTGGGCGGCGGGCCCTCGGGCACCGCGGCCGCCGTCGCCGCCGCGCGCCTGGGCGCCGAGGTCATCGTGCTCGAGCGCTACAACCACCTGGGCGGCCTGTCCACCGGTGGCCTGGTGATCTGGATCGACCGCATGACCGACTGGGAAGGCCGGCCGGTCATCCGCGGCTTTGCCGAGGAATTGCTCGGGCGCCTGCCGCCGGAGGCGATCGCCGGCCCCGGCACCGAGGAGTGGGGTTCTAAAGACCCGGCGCGCGCCGCGCACTGGGCGCAGCGCACCGCCGCCTTCCACGGCATCGTCACCTGGTCCCCGACCATCGACCCGGAGCGCCTGAAGCTGCTGTCGCAGGAGGTCGTGCTGGGGGAGGGCGCGCGCCTCGCCTTTCACGCCTGGGCGGCGCTGCCGCTGCTGGAGGAGGGCGTGGTCCGTGGCGCCATTTTCGAAAGCAAGGGCGGCCGCCAGGCCGTTCGCGCGAAAGTGGTGGTGGACGCTACCGGCGACGGTGACCTGTTCGCGCGCGGCGGCGCCGCGTTCGAATCGGATATCGAGTCGCACGACATCCACCACAGCATGAATACCGCGTGGCTGTTGGGCGGCGCGGACATGGCGCGCTGGATCGCGTTCCGCACCAGCCAGCCGGAGCAGTTCGCGCAGTTCATGGCGCGCGGCCGCGAAGAACTGGGCGCTTTCGAGCGGCCTTTCGTCTCCTGGCGCAACGACGTCGCCCTTTACATGGGGCCGCGGCAGTCGGGCTTCTCGGGGCTGGACGTGGACGACCAGACCGAGGTGGAAGTGCGCTCCCACCGCCTCATGGGCGCGCACCTGGATTTCTACCGTGCCCACGCGCCGGGGTTCGAGAACGCCTACCTGATGCTCTCCGCGCCGCAGCTGGGCGTGCGCCATTCGCGGCGCCTCGTGGGCGCAAAGAAGATGCTGCGCGCACACTGGCCCACGGCGCAGGTGTTCGACGACGAGATCGGCGTCACCCCGAGCGTATCGCCCAAGTTCCCCAACATCTCCATCCCCTACGGCTGCCTGGTGCCGGAGCAGCTCGAGGGCCTGCTCGCCTGCGGCCGCCACATTTCCTGCGACCCCAACAGCCATGGCTTCATGCGCGAGATCCCGCAATGCTGGATCACCGGGCAGGCCGCGGGCGCCGCCGCCGCGATCGCGGCCAATCGCGGCATTGCGCCGCGTGCGGTGGATATCGCCGAGCTGCAGTCGGCGCTGCTCGGCCAGGGCGTGTACCTGCGCGCACGGGATACCCAACAGGTGGGCAACGCTGGACCCATCCCCATGGCCAGCGCCGTCTAGAATCCGCAGCTTCCGGCGCGTTGGAGAAACCGATGTCGGCACGCACCTCGCCCCCGTTCCGCGCCGACCACGTCGGCAGCTTCCTGCGGCCCAGCTACCTGCTGGAGGCGCGCGACAGGAAGGCGAAAGGTGAAATCAGCGCCGCCCAGCTGCGCAAGGTCGAGGACCAGGCCATCGCCGAGATCGTGCAGTTCCAGGAGGACTTGGGCCTGGAGGCGATCACCGACGGTGAATTCCGCCGCACCTACTTCCACATCGACTTCCTGGAGCAGATGGGCGGGGTGAAGACCGATATCCCGGTGCTGATCAAGAAGCCCGACGGCTCCGAGGAGCTCTCGCCGCCGGTGATCCGCGTCATCGACAAGGTGCGCCACGCCAAGGACATCCAACTGGTCGATTTCCAGTACCTGAAGTCCTGCACCAGCCGAACCGCCAAGGTCACGATCCCCTCGCCCACCATGCTGCACTTCCGCGGCGGCCGCGCGGGGATCGACAAGAAGGCCTACCCGGAGCTGGAGCCCGACTTCTACGAGGACGTGGCGAAGGCCTACGGCGACGAATTAGCCTCGCTCTCGAAGGCGGGCTGCAACTACGTGCAGATGGACGACACCAACCTGGCGTACCTGTGCGACGACAAGATGCGCGCGGCGGCGCAGGCCCGCGGCGACGACCCGAACGAACTGCCGCACCGCTACGCCACGT
>VGIA01000063.1 GCA_016868105.1 Betaproteobacteria bacterium
CGAGGCGGTCCTGGAGCGGCTTGGCGCTCATCGGCGCCTATGTCACCGGCTGGTCCGCGCCGTCCACAGCGCGCAAGCGAGCAGCAGCACCGCCCCCGCCTGGTGCGCCGCCGCGAGCGGCACCGGCACTTTCATCATCACGGTGGCGATGCCCAGACCCCCCTGGAGGAAGAACATCCCCAGCAGGTGGTTCGCGGCCAGCGACGCCCGCGTGCCGCGCAGCGTCCACCACAGGAGCGGCACCAGCGCGAGCAGCAGCCAGAACAAGCCGCGGTGCGCGAGCTGGATCGCGGCCGGGTTCCAGAGGAAGTTGCGCCACCAGGGCTCCAGCATGAAGGTTTCCGGCGGCACCAGGTAGCCCCTCATGAGCGGGAAGGTGTTGTAGGCGTGCCCGGCGCGCAGGCCGGCGACGAAGCCCCCCGAGAGCGCCATCAGGTACACCAGGCCCAGCACCAGCAGGGCGAAGCCGCGCGGCCTGCCGCCCTCGGGCTGCAAGAGGCCGATGGCGATCCACATCTCGGCGCAGAAGATCGCGAGCGCAAGGCCCAGGTGCGCGGTGAGGCGGAAATGGCTCACGCGCGGGTCCTCCACCAGGCCGCTCTTCACCATGTACCAGCCCATCGCGCCCTGCAGGCCGCCCAGCACGAACAGGCCGGCCAGCTTCCACGCCAGCGGGCGATCGAGCTGCCTGCGGACCAGGAACCAGAGCCAGGGCAGGAGGAACACGATCCCGATCACGCGTCCCAGCAGGCGGTGGATGTACTCCCACCAGAAGATGGTCTTGAAGCCCTCCACGTCCATGTCCGGGAACGCCTTCAGGAACTGCGGCGTGGCGCGGTACTTCTGGAACAGGAGTTCCCAGTCGGCCTGCGACAGTGGCGGCAGCGCCCCAACCAGCGGCTGCCACTCGACGATGGACAGGCCCGATTCGGTGAGCCGGGTGATGCCCCCCACCACGATCATGACGAAGACCAGGGCGGCGCACAGGAACAGCCAGGCCGCGACCTGGCGGCGGTCGGTCGCCGTCACCGCACTACTCCAGGCCCTCGAACAACTGCACCTGCACCGGCTCGCCGGGCTGCACGGTGCCGCGCTCGTGCTCCAGCACGATGTAGCAGTTGGCCTCGGACATGGAACGCAGCACGCCGGAGCCCTGCTGGCCGGTGGTGCGCGCCTTCCAGTGGCCGGCTTCGCGGAACACCACGCCGCGCTGGTACTCGGTGCGCCCGGGCACCTTGCGCATCGCGTGCGCCGCCTGAACAGGCAGCAGCGGCGCGCGGCAATCGTCGCCTCGCCCCGCAAGCAGCAGCAGCGCCTCGCGCACGAACTGGTGGAAGGTGACCATCACCGCCACCGGGTTGCCGGGCAGCCCGAACAGGAACGGCGCGCGGCGGCCGGCGCCGATGCGGCCGAAGGCCATCGGCCGGCCCGGGCGCATGGCAATTTTCCAGAACAGCACCTCGCCCAGCTTGCCCATGAGCTGCTTCACGAAGTCGGCCTCGCCCACCGACACCCCGCCGGTGGTGATGACCGCGTCGGCTTTCGCCGCGGCGCTGCGGAACGCGGTCTCCAGCTTCGCCGGGTCGTCGCGCACCACGCCCATGTCGGTGACATCCATGCCCAGGGGTGCGAGCATAGCGTGCAGGGTGTAGCGGTTGGAATCGTAGATAGCGCCCTGGGGCAGCGGCTTGCCGATGGCGGTGAGCTCGTCGCCGGTGGAGAAGTAGGCCACGCGCAGCCGGCGCTTGACGATGATGTCGGCGATGCCGAGCGAGGCGATCAGGCCCAGTTCTGCCGCGCGCACGAGGTTGCCCGCCTTGAGTGCAGCAACCCCGGCCTGGATGTCCTCGCCGGCGGCGCGCACGTTCTGGCCCGCCTTCTGGCCGGCGGGCACCAGCACGCGATTGCCGTCCCTGCGCACCACCTCCTGGATCACCACGGTGTCGGCGCCGCGCGGCATCACCGCGCCGGTCATGATGCGCACGCACTGGCCGGGTCCGACTTCACCCCGGAACGGGCGTCCGGCCAACGCGGTGCCAGCCTCCTTCAGCGCCACCTCGCGGTCAGCAAGAAGATCCGCGCCGCGCAGCGCCCAACCATCCATCGCCGAATTGTGGTGCGCCGGGACATTGATGGCCGGCACGATGTCCTCGGCCAGCACCCGGCCCAGCGCGTCGCGCGTGCCGACGCGCTCGGATTCGCGCAGCGGCTCCAGGCAGGCGCGGATCGCCGCGCGCGCGGTGTCCACCGGCAGAGCGTCCGGGTCGTAGCCGTCCAGGCAGCTCACCACCTTGGCCAGGGGCTTCATGCTTGCTTGAGTTCGTCCATGGTGTTGATGTTGCGGAACGCGTCCGCTTGCTCGTCGAAGGGCACCTCGATCACCTTCAGCGCCGCGTACCAGGCGTCTATTTTGCGCCCGCCCGAGGCGAGAAACGCTTCGAGATGGCCGCGCAGCGCGACTCGCGCAAGGCAAAACACCGGGTGCGGCTGCTCACCGGTCCTCGCCACCGCGAGGTCGTGGTCCTGCAATGCGACCTTCAGGCGCGCGACGAGGTCCTGCGGCAGGAAGGGCGAGTCGCAGGGGACGGTCACCGCGAGCTCCCGCGTGGCCGCGCCCAGCCCGGCATGCAGGCCGGCGAGCGGCCCGGCGAAGCCGCCGATGGCGTCGGGCACCACGATGTGGCCGAAGGCGCGGTAGGACTCCAGGTTCTGGTTGGCGTTGACCACGATCTCGCCCACCTGCGGGGCGAGGCGCGCGATCACGTGCGCGACCATCGGCTGGCCGCGCAGCGGCTGCAGGCCCTTGTCCGCCCCGCCCATGCGCCGGCCCTGGCCGCCGGCGAGCACGATGCCGGTAACCCCCGGGTTCATTCGATGGTCTTGGAGATCACCACCTCGAGGCCGGAGGCCGTCGGGGCGACCGGCTGGCTGACGCCTTCGAGGTCGCCCCGCTGCGAAGCCGGCAGGCCCGACTTCGAGACGCGCGCCACGACGAGCACCCGGGACTGTTTCGAGAGCTTCAGGTCCGGGTCCATTGCCATGCTGTCGTCCAGCGCGAAGCGGTAGGGCAGCGCGGACACCGTGGTGCGCGCCACCGCGAGCGGCATGCGCCCGCCCTCGGCCGGACGCGCGATCACGAAGACGGTGTCGCCCGGCGCGGCGGCGGCGGCCACCTTCGGGTCCAGGCTCACCGTGCCGCGCAGGACGGCGGGCTTGGTTGTGGGGCCCTTGGCCGCCATCTGTTCGGCTTGCTGCAGGCTGCCCTGCAGCTGGCGCGCGAACTCGGAATCGGGCGGCAGCAGCGCCAGAACCTGCCTCCAGTGGCCGGCCGCGGCGGCGTGCTCGCCGGCCTGGAATTCCCCGGCGCCGGCCAGCGCCAGCGCCTTCAGGTGCTGGGGGTCGGCGGCCAGCGCGCGCCGGACCAGCTGCATCGGCTCGCCCGCGAGCTGGCGCCCGCGCGTCACCGCCAGCGCGTCGGCGTAGTCCGCGAGCACGTTGGCGTCGTTGGGCAGCAGCTGGGCCGCGCGCGAGAACGACTGCGCCGCGCGCTCGTGCTGGCCGAGCGCGGCGAGCGAGCGCGCAAGCAGCGCCCAGCCCTCGGCGTCGCCGGGGGATTTCTGCAGCTGGTTGGACAGTTTCTCCACCATCTCCTCGAGCTCCCCGGGCCGGGGCGGCGCGAGCGCTTCGGTCGCCCCCGGCTGTAAGGCGAAGGGGGCGCCCAGATGCCAGTAGCCCACGCCGGCGATAAGCGGGATGGCGAGCGCGACCAGCACCGCCGCCAGCGCGTGCGGACCTTGCTGCGCCGCCGAGGCGGAGGTGCCCGCTTCGGCGACGATGCGCCGCTCCAGCTCGCGCATCGCGCGCTGGAACGGTTCCTCGCCCATCGCCCCGCGCTCGCGCTCGGCGCGCAGCTCGACCAGCTGCTCGCGGTAGATGAGGGCGTTGGCCTCGCCGCGCGCGGCTTCGGCCGCCGGCCGTGCCGCGCGTAGCAGCGGCGGCAGCACGAAGGCGAGCGCCACGGCTGCGAACAGCGCGGCGAGCAGCAGGAAGGTGGTCACTTACGGTCCTCTTGCGTGCCCAGCGCCTGTGCCACCAGGCGGCGCTCCTCGGCGCCCAGGTCCGGTTCGGCGGTGGCGTTGCGCCGGCGCCGCGCCATCGCGGCCAGCGTCACCAGCGCCAGCGCGAGCAGGACGAACGGACCGACCCACAGCAGGGCGGTGGTGGCCTTGAACGGCGGCTTGTAGAGCACGAAATCACCGTAGCGGGCGACCATGAAGTCCAGGATCTCCTGGTCGCTGCGTCCGGACTTCACCTGCTCGCGCAGGGTGCGGCGCAGGTCGTCGGCCAGCCCGGCGGGAGAATCCGCCAGGGACTGGTTCTGGCAGACCAGGCAGCGCAGCTTCTCCTCCAGCAGGCGCAGGCGCGCTTCCTGCGGCGCCTGCTGCGCGAGCCCCGGCAGGCCGAGGGCAAGGACCAGGACCAGGGCGAGCCGCCTCACGGCATCGCCTTCAGGAGCGGCAGGATCTTCCCCGCAACGATCTCGGGGGTCAGCACGCCGATGTGCTTGAAGCGGATCACGCCGGCGCCGTCGATGAGGTAGGTCTCGGGCACGCCATAGACCCCGTAGTCGATGCCGATGCGGCCCTCCGCGTCCATCACCGAGAACAGGTACGGATCGCCGAACTGCTTCAGCCAGCGCTTTGCATCCTCGGGCTGGTCCTTGTAGTTAAGCCCCAGGATCGGGATCAGGTCCCGCTTCGCCAGCGCCACCAGCACCGGGTGCTCGTCGCGACAGACGACGCACCAGGAGGCCCAGACGTTGAGCATCCAGGGCTTGCCCTTCATGTCCGCGGGCTTGAAAAGCCGGTCGGGCTGGTGCAGCACCGGCAGCTCGAAGTCCGGCGCGACCTTGCCCACCAGCGGCGAGGGCACTTCGCGTGGCTTCAGATCCAGGCCCGCGAACAGGAACCCGGCGATGACCAGGAAGAGCGCGAGCGGGATCAGCGCCTTCTTCACGCGCGCGCTTCCTGCGCGGCGGGCGCGGCCGCCTCGCGGCGGCGCGGGGCGAGGCGATAGCGCCGGTCGCCGGCGGCCAGCACCCCGCCCAGCGCCATGATGAGGCAGCCCAGCCAGATCCAGCCGACGAAGGGCTTGACGTGCACGCGCACCGACCAGGCCGCGGGCTCACCCGGCTTGCCGACGGATTCCCCGAGCGAAACGTAAAGGTGGCGCGCGACGCCGTAGTGGATCGCCGCTTCGCTCATGGGCATGGTCTGGACGCGGTAGAGGCGCTTCTCCGGATGCAGCACCCGGAACACCTCGCCCTTGCGCAGCACCGTGATCTGCGCCTGCGTCGCGCCGTAGTTCGGGCCGGCGCGCTCGCGCACGCCGTCGAAGCGAAAGTCGTAGCCGCCCAGCGCAACGCTCTGGCCCGGTTCCAGGCGCACGTCGCGCTCGGATTGGTAGCTGTTCACCAGCGTGACCCCGAGCACGAACACCCCGAGGCCCGCGTGCGCGAGGCACATGCCGAGGAACGCCGCCGGAACCGTGGACAGCCGCTGCGAGCGCAGCCGCTGCACCAGCGTGAACCCGGTTGCGCCGAGCAGCCAGAATCCGAGCAGCAGGCCGGCGGCCGTGAGCAGGCCCCAGCGGCCGAACAGGAACGGCGTCGCCACCGCGAGCGCGAGGGTCGCGGCAGCGATCCAGCGCAGCCGCCGCGCCAGGGCCGCCGGGTCCCCTCTGCGCCAGCCGATCAGCGGCCCCACACCCGCCAGCAACAGCGCCGGGGCCATCAGCGGCGCGAACACCGCATCGAAGTACGGCGGACCGACGGAAATCTTGCCCAGGTTCAACGCGTCCAGAAACAGCGGATACAGCGTGCCCAGCATCACCGCGGCGGTGGCCACCACCAGCAGCACGCTGTTGGCGAGCAGGAAGGTTTCGCGCGACACCGGCTCGAAGCCGCCGCTGGCGGTCATGCGCTGGGCGCGCCAGGCGTACAGCGCCAGCGAGCCGCCGACCACCAGGACGAGGAAGACGAGGATGAACACGCCGCGCTTGGGGTCGGTGGCGAAGGCATGGACCGAGCTCAGTACGCCGGAGCGTACGAGGAAGGTCCCCAGCAGCGACAGGGAGAAGGCGAGGATCGCCAGCAGCACCGTCCAGCCCTTGAACAGGCCGCGCTTCTCGGTCACCGCCAGCGAGTGTATGAGCGCGGTGCCCACCAGCCAGGGCATGAACGAGGCGTTCTCGACCGGGTCCCAGAACCACCAGCCGCCCCAGCCCAGCTCGTAGTAGGCCCAGAAGCTCCCCAGCGCGATACCGAGGGTCAGGAACACCCAGGCCGCCGTGGTCCAGGGCCGCGACCAGCGCGCCCAGGTCGCATCCAGCCGACCGTCGAGCAGTGCGGCGATGGCGAAGGCGAAGGCGACCGAGAAGCCGACGTAGCCCATGTAGAGCATCGGCGGATGGAACACCATGCCCGGGTCCTGCAGCAGCGGGTTGAGGTCGCGCCCGTCGGCGGCGGCCGGCAGCAGGCGATCGAAGGGATTGGAAGTCAACAGCATGAAGGCGAGGAAGCCGATGCTGACAAGGCCCATCACGCCCAGGATGCGCGCCAGCATCGCCTCGGGCAGGGCGCGGCTGAACACCGACACCGCGAGCGTCCAGCCCGAGAGCATCAACACCCACAGCAGGAGCGACCCCTCGTGGCTGCCCCAGGTGGCCGCGATGCGGTAGGCGAGCGGCAGCGCGGAATTGGAGTTGGTGGCGACGTTCAGCACCGAGAAGTCGTTGACGTAGAACGACCAGCCCAGCGCGCCGAAAGCGAGGGCGACGAACACGAACTGCCCTTGCGCCGCCGGCCGCGCGAGGGCCATGAAGGCGGGCAGGCCCCGTGCCGCGCCGTAAAGGGGCAGGGTGGCCTGCACCAGCGCGATGGCGAGCGCGATGGCGAGCGCGAACTGGCCGAGCTCGGGGATCATGCGCCGCTCACTTGCCGCTCATCTGGGGATCACTTTCCGGTCACCAGCGACTTGGAGGCCCGTTCCGCGCGGAGCTTCGCCGCCCCTTCGTTGTGGGCCTGCTTGAGCGCATCGGCCGCCTCGGGCGGCATGTAGTTCTCGTCGTGCTTGGCGAGCACCTCGGTGGCGCGGAACACGCCGTCCGGACCCAGGCGCCCCTGGGTCACCACGCCCTTGCCCTCCTTGAACAGGTCCGGAAGGATGCCGGTGTAGGTCACCGGGATGTCTTTGGCGGCGTCGGTGACCACGAAATCCACCGTGAGGCCGTCGGCACGGCGCTTCAGGCTGCCGTCGCGGACCATGCCGCCCAGGCGGAAGGTCTTGTCCAGCGGCGCTTGCTTGGCCGCCACCTGGGTCGGGCTGAAGAAGAACACCAGGTTCGACTGGAACGCGTTCAGCACCAGCGCCGCGGCCAGGCCCAGCAGCGCAAGGCCGCCGAGGACGGCGGCGAGGCGGCGCTGGCGCGGCTTCATGCCGCGCGCGCCCGGCGGTTGCGCCGCGCCACCAGCCAGGCCTCGAGCGCGATGCACAGCGCGCTCACCGCGTAGGACCCCCACACGAACGCGCCGTGGCCGCCCATGGCGAAGAATTCCGCCGCGCCGCCCCAGTTCACGCGTTCACCATGCTGCGCACCCAGGCCATGTCGCGGCCGCGCTCGCGCTCCAGGATGATGGCGCGCACCCGCGCCAGCGACACCGCGATGGCGTACATCCAGGCCGCGAGCGCCATCACCAGCATGCCCGCCAGCATGGTCATCGCCATGGAAGGGGCCTTGGTGAGGCTCACCGAGGCGCCCTGGTGCAGCGTGTTCCACCATTGGACCGAGAAGTAGATGATCGGGATGTTCACCACGCCCACCAGGGCCAGGATGGCGCCTGCGCGGTCGGCGCGCTGCGGGTCCTCGATCGCCTCTTTCAGCGCCATATATCCTAGATACAGGAACAGCAGGATAAGTTCCGAAGTCAGGCGCGCATCCCATACCCAGTAGGTGCCCCAGGTGGGCTTGCCCCAGAGGGCGCCCGACCAGAGTGCGACGAAGGTGAACATGGCGCCGGTGGGGGCCAGCGCCGAGGCCATCATGCCCGACAGGCGCGTGTTGAGCACCAGCCCCAGCCCCGCCCAGAGCGCCATGACCAGGTAAATGAACATGGACATCCAGGCCGCCGGCACGTGGATGAAGATGATGCGGTAGGACTCGCCCTGCGTGGCGTCGGTCGGGGCGACGAAGAACCCGATGTATAGACCGGCCAGGGCGAGCAGCGCCGCGCTCCAGCCGAACCAGGGGATCATCCTGCCGGCGACCGGATAGAAGGCCTGTGGCGAGGCGAAGGAGAAAAAGTTGGAGAACATCAGTCAAGGGCGACGCGTAGCGCCGCGCAGGCTGCCCAGAGGCCCAGGGGCAAGGATACCGCAAGCAGCGCACCCAGCAGGGAAAGATGCGGCCCCGGCGCAAGGCCCGAGAGCGACGCGGTGAGCGCCCCGGCGCCGAACACCAGCGCCGGAACGCACAGCGGCAGCACCAGCAGCCCGGTGAGCACGCCCGCCCCGCGCACGCCCAGCGTGAGCGCCGCACCCGCGGCGCCGACGAGGCTCAGCACCGGCGTGCCAAGCAGCACCGCGCCCAGCAGTACCAGGAGCGCGTCGCTCGGCAGCCCGTACTGCAGTCCCAGCACAGGTGCAATCAGCGCGAGCGGCAGCCCGGTGCTGAGCCAGTGGGCGGCGACCTTCGCCGCGACCACCGCCGGCAGCGGCTGCGCCGAGACCAGCATTTGCTCCAGGGTGCCGTCGGCAAGGTCGGCTGCAAACAGGCGTGGCAGCGACAGCAGCGCCGCGAGCAACGCGCCCACCCAGATCACGCCCGCGGCCATGGTGCGCAGCTGTCCGGGTTCGGCGCCGGTACCCAGGGGGAAGAGGCTCGCGACGATGACGAAGAAGATGAGCACGTTGAGCGCGTCGCCCTTGCGGCGCAGGGCGACCAGCAGGTCGCGGCGCAGGACGGCGGCGAACGCGGCAGTCATCTTCTCAGGCGCCCAGCGTCACGGTCTGAATCGACCCGGCGGCGACGGGGACGTCCTGGTGCGAGGTCAGCACCAGCATCCCGCCCCGCGCGAGGTGCGCCTCGGTCAGTGCGCGCACACGGCCGATGCCGTCCTCGTCCAGCGCGGCGAAGGGCTCGTCCAGCAGCCAGAGCGCGGGCGCGCCGGGCAGGGCCAGGCGCGCGAGCGATACCCGGCGCTTCTGGCCCTGTGAAAGCACGCGCGCGGGCAGCGCGGCGCGCGTGGCCATGCCGAGGACCTCCAGCGCCGCCTCCAGTTGCGCGCCGCTGGCCACGATGCCCGCCAGGCGCGCAGCGAAGGCGAGGTTCTCGGCCACGGTCAGTTCGTCCTTGAGCGCCGGCGCATGGCCGATGTAGGCCAGCTCGCGGCCGTATTCCTCGGCGAGGTCCCCGATACGCTCGCCGCGCCAGCGCACCTCGCCGGCGGCGGGACGGGTCAGGCCGGCGAGGATGCGCAGCAGGCTGGTCTTGCCGCTGCCGTTGGCGCCGAGCAGCCGGGCGAGGCCGCCCGCCTCGAGCGCCAGCGACAGCCCGGCGAACAACTGCCGGTCGCCGCGTTCGCAGCTTAGTCCGTTGGCATTCAGCATCTATCTAATTTTACGCGGTTTTCCGTAAAATCCGGCTGCGAACTCGCGCGCTGGGCGGGCGCGATTTCGGGTATCTTGCAGCGCATGCCCGCCAACCGCTTCCTGGTTCCATTCATCAATCTCGGACACCTGCTCGATCACCTGGCGATGCTGGTGTTCCCGACCGCCGTAGTCGCGATCGGCCGGGAGTGGGCTCGCCCCTACTCCGAACTGCTGCCGCTTGCGCTGGGCAGCTTCATCGCCTTCGGCGCCTTCGCCATCCCGGCGGGCTGGCTGGCCGACCACTGGACCCGTTACAAGACGATGGTGGTGTTCTTCATCGGCATCGGGCTGTCCCTGGTCGCCACCGGCCTCGCGCAATCGCCCTGGCAGATCGCGCTGGGACTCAGCGTCGTGGGCGCGTTCGCCGCGATCTACCATCCGGTGGGCATCGCGATGCTGGTGGTCTCGCCGGAGAACATGGGCAGGTTGCTGGGCTGGAACGGGCTCTGGGGAAACATGGGGCTTGCGTTCGCGGCGCTGCTCACCGGCGCGCTGGTGGACGCCTTCAGCTGGCGCACCGCGTTCTTCGTGCCGGGAGTGATCTGCGTGGCGGCGGGCGTGGCGTTCCTGGTCCTGGTGAAGGACCCCGGCAAGGTGAAGAAGACCTCGAAGTCGGTCGGCCTGCACATGGGCAGGCGCATGCTGGCGCGCGTCATGGCGATCATGCTGGTGGCCACCGCCTGCGGCGGCATCATCTTCAATTCGACCACCATCGCCATGCCCAAGGTGTTCGACGAGCGCCTGCAGGCGCTGACCCAGACCAGCTTCGGCGTCGGCGCGCTGGTGGCGGTCGTCTACACCATGGCCGCGTTCGCGCAGGTGCTGATGGGCATGCTGATCGACCGCATGGAGTTGCGCCGGCTGATGATCGCGGTGGGTCTGGTCCAGATCCCGATGCTGTTGCTCGCCGCCAATCTCGAGGGCTGGTGGATGCTGGGCGCCGCGCTCGCCATGATGCTAGCGGTGTTCGGGCAGATTCCGCTGAATGACGCCATCGTCGGCAGGTACGTCGCCGACGAGTTCCGCGCCCGCGTCCTGGGGGTGCGCTACGTGGTGTCGCTGGGCGTGGCGGCGGTGGCGGTGCCGCTGATCGCGACCCTGCACAAGACCGCGGGCGGCTTCGCCAACGTGTTCATGGTGCTGGCGGTGCTCGCCTCGGGAATCTTCCTCGCCGCGTTCTTCTTCCCCACGCGCGCCGAGCTCGCGGCGCAGAAGCAACGCCACGCCGGCCAGGCGCAGGCCGCCTGAGGCGCGGGCGCCCGCCGGCTGCCGCGGCCGGCCTCAGGCTGGCCGGCGTTCGATCAGGGCGAGAATCCCCGGCAGCGCCCGGTCTGCAAGCGCAGCCAGTTCGGCGCGGGTGCGGTTCTGCACCGGATGCGGCACCCACACCAGCCCGGCAGCGAAGCCGAGCGAGCTCATCTGCGCCTCCGCCGCCTGGCGGAAGGCCTCGGTGGCCACCGCGCAGCCCGGGATGCCGCGCCGGTCGAGATTCTGCAGGTCATGCAAACTGCACGACGTGCAGGAACCTCAGTCGGCCAGCCCCTCCACCACGACGTCGCAGCGCTCGACGATGTCGGCGAGCACCGCCTCCGGCGCGGGCTTGGTGTGTGTGGGCTTGGCGAAGCGCAGCACCTCCAGCCCGCGCTCACCCAGCCGCTCGGCGAGCGTGTCGAGGAACTCCTCGCTGCGCTCCTTCGAGATGCACAGCAGGCCGATGGTGGCCTTGCCCAGGTCCGGCGGCGGCGCCAGCCTTTCGCGCTGCGCCGCCGCGGTTTCCGCGGTCGGATCGCGCATTACGTAGCCTTCCTGCGTCATGTTCCGATCTCCTGTGAAACCACCTGCACTTCGCTCGCGCGGCGCTGCGCGGTCCAGCCGCCGATGACGGCGGAGAACAACCCGCCTATCGCCCCGGCGCGCACCACCAGCAGCCCGCCGGGATGGAATTTGTCCACCAGCTCGCCCGCGCGCGACGGGTCGATGCCCTCGGGCACGCCGCCGGCGCCCTGGATGAGGTCGCGGCCCGGGCGCTTGAGCGCCTGCCACAGCCCGGCCTCGATCTCCTGGCGTCCCCAGCCGGCCTGCTTGTAGATGGCGTAGTGATCGGGCGAGAGGACGAGGATCGCGTGCGACCACTGCGCGAGCTTCGGGTGGCACACCGACCACAGCGTCAGCGCCAGCGAGCGCGACAGGCTCTCCGGGTCGCGCGAGCGCTGGTCGCAGACGCCGTGCACGCCGTCGCCGTGAAAGAGGGTCACGGTCGAGCTGCCGCGCGCGTGGCCGCGCGCGAGGTTGAGCGGCACCCAGTCCGGGTCGGTCTCGTCCTCGGCAAAGCAAAAGGTGTACTTGCCCGGATTGCCCAGGATGGAGCGATCGATCTCCTGCGGCCGGCCGCCGCCCACGTTGCGGATCACCAGCTGCAGCGCGCGGCCGATGCTGGCGTTGGCGCGGTTGCCCTGTCCGAGCGCGTTGCCCGCCCAGTTCATGCCGATGCGCCTGGTCACCGGGCCGTTCACGATCACCACCGGGCCGGAGAACCACAGTGTCGCGAGCAGCCCGTGCATCGAGAACTCGGGCTTCAACGCGGCCTCGATGGTGGCCAGCACCACCGGGAAGTACTCCGGCCGGCAGCCGGCCATCACGGCATTGATGGCCGCTTTCTCGACGGTGCATTCGGCGAGGTTGGGCGGGATGAGGCCGAGGATTTCGGCGGGCTTGCGCGTGGTGCCGCCCAGCATCCGCGCGATGCGCAGGTCCGTGGGCGGGATGACGGGCAGGCCGTCGGACCAGCCGCGCTCGTAGGCGACCTCGTGCGGGTCTTCCAGCTCGCCGACCCCGATCGGGCGCGAGGCGAGCTTGAGGTCGCCGAACTTGAGCGCCAGCCGCTCGGGCATGCCCGGGTCCATGGTGATGGAGCCGCAACCGGGGCGCGCGGGCGGCAGGTCCTTGCCGATGTCGGCGATGCCGGTAAGCCGCGCCCAGTCGGCGCGGTTCCAGCCCTCGGTGCGCGCCACCTCGCGTCCGCCTTCCATGCGGATGAGCGTCGGGACGATATCCACCCTGTGCTTCCAGGACTGTTCCAGCGAGCGGTCGTCCAGCGCACCCCCGGCCTCCTCGGGGAATGCGGGGTCGTCCTGGCAATACAGCGCGAGACCGGCGGTGTTGCGCTTCAAGGTCCCCAGCACCGCGCCAACCATCTTGCAGGTCTCGCACTCACGCTTGACGACGGCGACGAACTCGGCGC
>VGIA01000064.1 GCA_016868105.1 Betaproteobacteria bacterium
GGCCAGTACCTGCACCACGCACTTGCCGTCCAACTGGTGCACATGGATCCGGTACTGCTCGGTCTTCACCTTGGGGTCGCTCGGCTTCCAGAATGCGAGCCTGGACAGCATCCCGGGCTTGTCGTCGCGCTTGGCCATTTCCGCCTCCGGATCGGCATAGCGCACGAAGTACTGGCCCTTCTGGCGGTCGCGGTCCTCGACGGTGAAGCCGACCCGGTCCAGTGCCAGTCCGACCCGGCGCCAGGTGCGGTCGAAGGGCTCGAACACCTCCAGCGTCTCGAAGCCGCCGATGTCCTTGGACAGCGCCGCGCGCGCGACCTGCGGCGCCACCGCCAGCTGGCGCTTCGCCTGCTCCTCGCCGGTGCCCAGGCGCACCATCAGGCGACTCAGGAACTCCGCTTCCAGCTCTGGGTCCGGATTGCGCGCCTGCCACATCGTCTGCTGGCGGGCGTCGACGAACACCTCGGTCATGCCGCGGTGGCTGATGTAGATCTCGGTGGCGCCCTCCTCGCCGCGCTCCAGGCGGGTGCGGAACTTGTCGCGCTCGGGCGTGGAGTAGATCTGGTCGAACAGCTTGCCCAGCGACTTGCGGATCCAGTCCTGCGGGATCTTGGCGCGGTTCTCGGTCCAGTCGGTTTCCATCACGCCGGCCTCGGGCAGCTCCAGCGAGACCAGGAAGCCGTTCTCCTGCCAGAAATCCTTGACGAAGGCCCAGAGCTTCTCCGGCGGCTGGTTGATCACCAGCCAGCGCTGCGTGCCGGTGCGCTCGATGCGCATCCTCTCCACCGAGGGCAGGACCGCGGTGCTGCCCGGCCTGGGCGCCTGCGCCCTGCCGGCCTGGAACTCCGACAGCGTCGCCGAGCCCTTGCCGGAATCGGGCACCGCATAGCGGTTGTCGCGCGTCGGCACGGTCAGGTCGGGGGGAATCTCCAGCGGCGGCAGCGTGCCCGCCGACTTGTAGTCCACCTTCTTGCCCTCGAGGACCTCGGTCACGGTCTGGCAGGCACCGAGCAGCGCGGCGGCGGCGATCGCGGCGCAAAACCGTGCCGGGCTGCGCCTCATGCGCGTTTTTCCACCATGCGCAGCGGCAGCGCGATGCCCGCCTCGGCGAGCGCCTCGCGCACCACGTCGTGGCAGCGCTCCGACAGCGGCACCAGCGGCAGGCGGATGCCGGGCTCGATCAATCCCATTTCCGCCAGGGCCCACTTCGCCGGCGCCGGATTGGTCTCGACGAACAGCGTCTGGTGCAGCCCGATCAGGCGCAGGTTGAGTTCGCGCGCCTTCTTCAGGTCGCCCACCAGCGCGGCGGCGCACATCTCGTGCATCATGCGCGGCGCCACGTTGGCGGTCACCGAGATGACGCCGTGGCCCCCGAGCAGGATCAGCGCCAGCGCGCCGGCGTCCTCGCCCGAGTAGATGGCGAAATGGCGCGGGGCGCGCCTGATCAGGTCGGTGCCGCGCTCCATGTTGGCGGTGGCGTCCTTGATGCCGATGATGCCGGGCACCTGCGCCAGGCGCAGCACGGTGTCGTTGCGCATGTCGGTGACGGTCCGCACCGGCACGTTGTAGAGGATCATCGGCAGGTCCACCGCTTCGGCGATCCTGCGGAAGTGCCGGTACAGGCCTTCCTGGGTCGGCTTGTTGTAGTAGGGCACCACCGACAGGCAGGCGGTGGCGCCGTTCTTCTTCGCCGATGCCGTGAGCTCGATCGCCTCGGCGGTGGAATTGCCGCCGGTGCCGGCGATGATCGGGATGCGGCCCTTGGCGTGCGCCACCGCGACCCGGATCAGTTCCTTGTGCTCGTCAAAATCCACCGTCGGCGATTCGCCCGTGGTGCCAACCACGACGATGCCGTCGCTGCCCTCGGCGATATGCCAGTCGATCAGCGACCTGAAGCGCGCTAAGTCCAGCCGGCCGTCTACCAGCATCGGGGTGACGACCGCTACCAGGCTGCCTGTGATCATGGGGTCGGTCTCAACGTGTGCGGATAACCGCGCATTCTAGCCCTTCGCCGCCCGGGCAGCGCAAAGTCTTTGAATCACTGACGGTTTCGGCATCGTTACAGAGCCCTCCTCGAAGCCCAGGATCGCCAGGCCGCGGAACGCCTCCAGCAGTTCTCCCGGCCGCAGCAGGAAGTCCGGGTTGGAGGGCTGGCCGTGGCGTTCGTTCCCCAGCATGAAGGTTTCGTAGATGAGCAGTCCCCCGGGAGCCAGCGCCTCGGCCAGCCGGGGGAACAGGGGGCGATGAAGATAGTTGGTCACCACGATGGCCTGGAAGCACTCGCCGGGAAGCGGCCAGGGCCTGCCGTCCTCAAGGTCGACTTGGATGAAGCGGGCCCCGGAGATGTCCTGCGCCTCCCGGTCGAGCGCCACGACCTGCCGGCCCTGGCCGATGAAAAGACGCGCGTGCCGGCCGCCGCCACAGGCCAGGTCCAGCACCGTTCCGGCGGCGACGCGGGGGGCCCAGCGCCGAACCCAGGGCGAGGGGCTCAGCGCGCCGGCGTCGCCCCGCGCCCCTTCCACAGGTACAGCAGGATGCCCACGCCCATGATCACCAGCCCCGCGAGCACCATGGCGCCGAACTTCGGGCCGTAGACAGGGTTGCGGACATAGTCAATGCTCGACCAGAGCATGAAGACGCAACTGCCGATGAACAGCAGCGGCACCACGGGATAGAGCGGAACGCGGACCTGGACAGGGTCGGCCTCGCCCAGCTTTTCGCGGATCCTGAACCGGAACAGCGTCAGGCCCGTGAGCAGGAAGAAGGTCCAGAACACCGGCGAGGTGTAGGCCACCATGGCGCTGAAGCCATCCGGGGTGAAGGCGCTGGCGCAGACCAGGACCAGGCTGATCGCGCCCTGCAGCAGCAGCGCGTTGGCAGGCGTGCTGCCGGATTCGCGCCAGGCGCCAAGGCCGCCGAACAGGGGGAAGTCCCGGCCGCAGGCCCAGGTGGTGCGTGCGCCGGTGAAGGTCGCGGCATTCAAGGTGGTGAGCGCGGACACGCACACGATCAGGGCCACCACCGCAGCGCCCTTCTCCCCGGCCACCAGGCGCATGACGTCGGCCGCCACCGCTTTCGAGGTGCGCATGCCGTCCAGGCCCAGCGCCATGAGATAGCCGATGTTGACCAGCAGGTAGATCACGGTCACGGCGACAATGCCGATGACAAGGATGCGTGCCATGTTCCGCTTCGCGTCGCGCACCTCCCCGCCCAGGTAGGCGGCCTCGTTCCAGCCGCCGTAGGTGAGCAGCACGAAGATCATCGCCAGCCCGATCGCGCCGCCCGAGCCGGAGGGGGCCGGCGCGCTCGCCGGCGCGCCGCCCGAGACCATGCCGGCGACCGAAAGAACCAGCAGCGAGGCGATCAGCAGCGTCTCCGCGAGGCGCTGCAGGTTCTTGGTGGGGAGCGTACCGGCAAGGTTGAGCCCGGTGAGCGCGACCACCGCGATCGCGGCGTAGATCGCCGAGCTCGCCGGCCCCAGCGGCAGCAGCTGGCTGGCGTAGTCGCCGAAGACGAACGCCACCGCGGCGATGGCCCCGGTCTGGATCACCGTCATGCGGGACCAGGCGAACAGGAAGGCCACGCCCCGCCCCATGCCAAGGGACAGGAAGCTGTACTCGCCCCCGGTGCCGGCATGGCGCGCCGCCAGTTCGGAGTAGACCAGCGCCCCGCACAGCGACACCGCGCCCCCGGCCAGCCACATGAGGAGGAACTCGGTGCCGCTGGAGGTGTTGCCCGCCACGATGGACGGCGCCTTGAAGATGCCGACCCCGATGATCATGCCGACCATCAGGAACACGCCATCGGGCACCGATAGGAGCTGCCTGGGCTCGGCCGTGGCCGCAGGTATGTCGCCCCCCTTGGGGGCTGGCTGCACTACTGTCTGTTCGCTGTCCATGGCCATGTGCGTGAATCCTCTCCGTCAGAAATAAACAGCTCGCCCTCGATGCGCCCGCCCGAGATGCTACCCCGGCGCGGGCGCGGGCGCCAGTCATGGAGGCCCTCAGCGCGAGGACAGGGGTGAGGAGGATTCTCGTGGGGGTAAAATCGCCAGCCTGCAAAAACGCGCGCCCCGGTAGCTCAGTGGATAGAGCAGCCCCCTCCTAAGGGGCAGGTCGGACGTTCGATTCGTCTCTGGGGCGCCAATAACGGCACGAGTTTACCTAGAAATCCGCGTCGCCCTGGGCGGCGGCGGTCCTGTTTTGCACCCGCCGATGCTGCCAGAGCGCGGCGGCGAAGGACAGCACCGAGGCGAGCAGCAGGCCGCCGGAGATCGGCCGCGTCAGGAACAGCCACGGATCCGAGTCGCTCATGACGGCGCGGATCAGGTTGATCTCGATCTGGTCGCCCAGGATGACCCCGAGGATGAAGGGCGCCAGCGGAAAACCGAACTTCACCATGCCGTAGCCGAAGACGCCGAAGACCAGCAGCACGTAGACGTTGTCCACGGTGTTGTTGAGCGCGTAGGCGCCGATGACGCACAGCACCACCACCACCGGGAACAGGATCGCCTTCGGGATGTCGACGATGCGCAGCATCCAGCGCACCCCCGGCAGCAGGATCGCCAGCGCGACCGCGTGCGCAACGATATAGGCGGCGAACATGCCGTAGGCGAGCGTGGCGTTCTGGGAGATGAACAAGGGCCCCGACTGGATGCCGTGGATGGTCAGCGCGCCCAGCATCACCGCGGTGACCGCGTCGCCGGGGATGCCGAAGGCCATGATGGTGACCAGCGAGCCGGCGACGTTGGCGTTGTTCGAGGCTTCCGAGGCAATGATGCCCTCCGGGATCCCGGTGCCGAATTTCTCCGGCCGGCTGGAGAACTTCTTCGCCTGGTCGTAGGCGAGCATGTTCGCCGCGCTGCCGCCGATCGCCGGCAGCACGCCGATCACCAGCCCGATGAAGGTGGACCACAGCAGCAGCACCGGCCGCGACAGGATCTCCCACATCACCCTGAGGTGCGACACCGCGAGGCTGAGGCCACGGTCCACCGCCTGCAGCGCCTTGCGGCCGCCGCCCATGCGCTGCACCTCGGACATGATCTGGGCGAAGGCGAAGACGCCGATCAGCACCGGCAGAAACGGGATGCCGCCCTCGAGGAACTTGATGCCCAGCGTCAGCCGCTCCTTGCCCATCACCGGATCGTTGCCGAGGATGGTCACGACGCAGCCGATTGCCCCCGAGAGCAGTCCCTTGACCAGGGACGATTCCACCAGCCCCGCCACCATGGACAGCGCGAGGATGAACAGGGAGAAGTACTCCCAGGGCCCGAAGGCGAGCGCGAGCGTCGCCAGCGGCCCGGTGCTCGCCACCAGGAACACCGCGCCCAGCAGGCCGCCGAAAATGGAGGCCCAGACGCCCAGCCACAGCGCGCGCCCCGGCTCGCCCGCCTTCGCCATCGGGAAGCCGTCGAAGGTGGTCGCCACCGCGGAGGGCTTTCCCGGGATGCCCAGCAGGCAGGAGGTGATCAGGCCGCCGGTCTCGCCGCCGACGTAGACGCCGATCATCGCCGCCAGGCCCTGCAGCGGTTCCAGTCCGAAGGTGAAGGGCAGCACCACGATCACCGTCATGGTGATGGTGATGCCGGGCAGCGCCCCGCCCACCACGCCCACCAGGGTGCCGATGAACAGCGGCACCAGGTACTTCGCCTGGACGATGTTGGCGAGGCCGGCGCCGAGCAGCTCGAACATCGCCGGCGCCTAGAAACCGGTCCAGGTGCCGCGCGGCAGCAGCACCGTGAGGTAGCGCTCGAACACCAGGTGGGTGAGGAACGCGGTCAGCACGGCGACCAGCGCCACCCTGCCCCATCCCCTGGCGCCGCGGGGCGGATCGAGCAGCGCGTTGGCGGCGGCCACATAAAGCACGGTGGACAGGCGATAGCCGAGGAACGCGAGCGCGCCGCAGTACAGGCCGAACAGCAGGAACATCAGGCCGACGAGGAGGTAATTGTGGTCCGGCGCCGGCGCCGGCTTGCGGGACCTTCGACCCGCCGCATCCGCCACCACCAGCCACAGCGACAGCGCAGCTGTCACCCCAAGCACGATCCGGGGATAGAACCCCGGCCCGATCGGCACCAGCGGGTTGTCCTTCAGGCCAAGTGTGAGCCCGAAAAGAACAAGGCTCGCCGAGAGCACGGCGAGCCCTCCCCACCCATCACGGGAAAGCATCCAGCGCTCAGCGCTTGAGCAGCCCGAGGTCCTTGGAGATCGTCCGGTTCAGGTCGTCGTTCTGCTTCAGCCAGGCGCCGTAGGCCTTGCGGTCCATCAGGCGCACCTCGGTGCCCTGCAGTTTCATGGCCGCCGCGAACGCCGGTTCCTTCGCCGCGGCGAGGCAGGCCGTCTCCAGCTTCGCAAGCGCCGGCGCCGGGGTGGCCTTGGGCGCCACCAGGCCGCGGTTGACGTCGTAGACGACGTTCACGCCGAGTTCCTTAAGCGTCGGCACGTTGGGCATTTCCGGGTTGCGCTTCTCGGCGGCGATGCCGAGGAACTTGAGCTGGCCGGCCTCGACCTTGCCCTTCTGCGTCAGGTTGGAGTCGGTGAGGTCGATGTGGCCGCCGAGGATGGCGTTCATGCGCGGCGCCAGGCCCTCGTAGGAAACGTACTTGAACTTCACCCCCGTGGCCTTCTCCACCAGCGCCGGGAAGAAGTGGCTGGTCGAGCCCAGCGTCGCCCCGACGCTGATCTGGCCGGGCCGCGCCTTGGCGTCGGCGAGCAGGCCCTTCATGTCCGACCAGGCGGTCTTGGGACTCGCGGTCAGCACCGAGGGCGTCGAGGCCACCAGGCAGATGGGCTCGAAGTCCGCGTGGTTCACGTCCGCGACGCCGGTGTAGTAGGTCGAATGAATGTAGTCGTGGACGCCGAGAACGGTGTAGCCGTCCGCGGGCGCGTCCTTCACTTCCTTGGCGCCCTTGGTGCCCGAGGCGCCGCCGACGTTGGCGATCACCACGGTCTGGCCGAAGTGCTTCTGCATCAGCGGCGCGAAGGGACGGAAAATGTTGTCGGTGTCGCCGCCGGCGGCCCAGGGCACCACCAGCTTGAGCGGGCGGTCCGGGTACTGGGCATGGGACGGAAACGCGACGCTCGTCGCGGCGACGGCGGCCAGGCTGGCAGCGAGTGCGATGCGGTTCATACGCGATTCTCCTCCAAGAAAGCAGGCATTCTAACTACAATCCGGCGCAGGGAGGAACGCATGGTATTCCACGGCAGGTGGTACGACGAGGTCGCGCTGGGCGAGGAATTCGGCACCGAGCTGACGGTGACCGAGACCCACATCGTGCTGGGCAGCGGCATGTTCGGCGATTTCAATCCTCTGCACGTCAACGAGGAGTTTTCCAAGAACACGCCGTTCGGCGGACGCGTTCTGCACGGGCCCTTCAGCAGCGCCCTGGTGGCCTCGCCGGTGGGCATGTTCTTCGCCGGCACGGCGATCGCGTACCTGGAGCACGCGTGCCGCTTCAAGGCCCCGGTGCGCGCCGGGGACACCCTGAGGACGCGCTGGACCGTGACCGGGAAGTCCGACAAGCCCAAGCACAAGGGCGGCATCGTGCAGATGCGCTGCACTGCCAGCAACCAGCGCGGCGAGGTCGCGCTCGAGGCCGAGGGCAAGATCCTGGTGGCGAGCCGGCCCGCCTGAGCGACTCGATGTAACCGATCGGTTACATCGGGGGCGCGCCGCGCTACTGCTCTTGCTTCTGCTGCTCGCGCTTGCGCAGTTCCTTCCTCTGCACCTTGCCGGTGGTGGTCATCGGCAGCGCGTCGAGGAACTCGATTTCCCTCGGGTACTCGTAGGGCGCGAGCCGCCCGCGCACATGGGCCTGGATCTCCTCCACCAGCGATGTCGAGGCGACCTGCCCCGGCTGCAGCACGATCAAGGCCTTGACGATCTGCCCGCGCGCGGCGTCGTCCTTGCCGATCACCGCGGCGTTGGCCACCGCCGGGTGCTTGACCAGGCAGGACTCGATCTCGGCCGGCCCGATGCGGTAGCCGGCCGACTTGATGACGTCGTCGGAGCGCCCCTGGTACCAGATGACGCCGTCCTCGTCCATGCGCCCCTGGTCGCCGGTGCAGCCCCAGTGGCCGATGTACTTGTCCTTCGTCGCCTGCGGGTTGTTCCAGTACTCTAGGAAATGCACCGGGTCGGCCACGCCATTGCAGTTGCGGTGGACCGCGATCTCGCCCAGCTCGCCGCGCGGCAGCGGCTCGCCCTCGCCGTCGATGATCTCGACCCGGTGGCCCGGGTAAGGACGGCCGATGGCGCCGGGCTTCACCGGCCAGGCCGCCTGGCAATTGCCGACCACGTAGTTGATCTCGGTCTGGCCGAACATCTCGTTGATGGTGACCCCGAGGTGCTCGCGCGCCCATTCCAGGACGGTGACCCCGACTGATTCCCCGGCGCTCATGATCGAGCGCAGGTCGAGGCGGTACCGGCCTTGCGGCTCCGGCACCGCCTTCATCATGAGCTTCAACGCGGTCGGGAACAGGAAGCTGTTGCGCACGCCGTACTTCTCCAGCAGTTGGTAGGCCCGTTCGGCATCGAATCGCCCGCGATAACCCAGCATCGGTATGCCGAAGTACCAGCTGGGCAGCAGCGCGTCGAACAGACCGCCTGCCCAGGCCCAGTCCGCCGGCGACCAGAACACGTCGCCGGGTTGCGGGAAGAAGTCGTGCGAGTAGAGGAACCCCGGCAGGTTGCCGATGATCAGCCGGTGCGCCTCCAGCGCGCCCTTGGGTGGACCGGTGGTGCCGCTGGTGTAGATGATGAGCGCCGGGTCGTTCGCCAGCGTGTCGGCGGGGGCGAAGCACGCGCTGCCCTTCCCGACCAGCGCTTCATAGGCATGCACGCCCGACTCCCGCGCCCCGCCCACGCCGATGACGTGCTTCAGGCCCGGGAGCCTGTCGCGGATCGCCCACAGGTTGGCGATCGTGGTGGGCTCGACGAACACCACGCTCGCGCCGGCAAAGTCCATGCGGTACTCGAGCGCCTCCGGGCCGAACAGGTGCGACAGCGGCAGCGCGATCGCACCCATCTGGAAGATCGCCATGTAGGCGATGGCCATCTCCGGGCGCTGCGGCAGGATGAGCGCCACACGATCGCCGCGCTTCACCCCCAGGCCCACCAACGCGTTGGACAGGCGGTTGGCTTGCTGCTGGATGTCCCAGAAGCTGTACTTTGCCGTGGCGCCGGATTCGTCCTCCCAGTACAGCGCGAAGCGGGAGCGGTCGGCGGCCCAGCGGCCGCAGCAGGCGACGGCGAGATTGAAGCGCGCCGGGACCTCCCAGCGCCAACTGCGGTACAGCTCGTCGTAGCGATCGGTCATCGGGCTGCGCGCGGCTTATTTTTTCTTCGCGTCCTGCGCCAGCGGCAAGGCAATCGAGTCCGGCAACTTCAGCTTCTCGAGCTTGACCGGTGGTTCTTTGGCCGCCGTCCCAGGCTCGGGCTTGGGCGCGATGCCGCCGGCAGCGCTCCGGGTGGCCCTTGCCTTGGCTGCCGCTTCAAACGCGGCGGCGGTAACCGGCATGGGCGGATTCACCTGGCAGGCGACCCACAGCCCCCAGCTCACCGAAAACAGCAGCGCGACGGCGGGGAAGCGCCGGATCCACTCACCCACCACCTTGGTTGGTGCTTTCACCTTCGTTTCGATCCGCGCCTGGCCGCTCATCGGGCTTGCCGAAATTTTTGCCGGTTGTCCTGAAACCAGCTTACCATCGAAACCGATTTCCTTCGAAAATCCAGAGCTTGCGACATGCCAACCGCCTTCGTCTTCGATGCCTACGGAACCCTGTTCGACCTCCACTCGGTGCAGCAGCGCTGCGAGGGCTTCTGGCCCGGCAAGAGCCTGCAGCTGTCGCAACTCTGGCGCGCCAAGCAGCTGGAGTACACCTGGCAGCGCAGCCTGATGCGCCGCTATGCGCCGTTTTCCCGCGTCACACGGCAGGCGCTGCAGTACGCCTGCGAGGCACTCGGACTCGCGCTGGATGAGTCTCGCAGCCAGGCACTGATGGAGCAGTATTCCCGCCTCGCGCTGTTCCCGGATGTGAGGGAGGCGCTCGCGAGGCTGAAGGGACACAAGCTGGCGATCCTCACCAACGGCTCGCCCGACATGATCGATCCGCTGGTCGCGCATTCGGGGCTGAGCTTCGACGCGGTGCTGAGCGTTGACCCGCTGAAGGCCTACAAGCCGGCGCCCGAGGTCTACCAGTTCGCGGTGGACCGGCTGGGCGTCGCGCCGGAGCAGGTGAGCTTCGTGTCCTCGAATTGCTGGGATGCGCTCGGGGCGAAATCCTTCGGTTTCGAGGTCAACTGGATCAGCCGCGGCGGCGCGCCGCTGGACAGGCTAGGATTGCGGCCGGATCGCATCCTCAAGGGACTCTTCGAGCTGTGAAGTTCTGCTCCAACTGCGCCGCCCCGGTCGCCAAGCGCGTGCCGCCCGGGGATTCCGTGCCGCGCTACGTCTGCGACCAATGCGGCGACATCCACTACCAGAATCCCAAGCTGGTGGTGGGCACCGTCCCGGAATGGGAAGGCCGGATCCTGCTTTGCCGGCGCGCCATCGAGCCCCGCTACGGCTACTGGACCCTGCCCGCCGGCTTCATGGAAAACGACGAGAGCGCCGGCCAGGGCGCGAGGCGCGAAACGCTGGAGGAAGCCGGCGCCCGCGTCGAGCTCACCGCGGCCTACACCATGATCTCGGTGCCGGCCGTGAACCAGGTGCACCTGTTCTTCCGCGCCCGCGTGCTGGACCTCAAGTTCGACCCCGGGCCGGAGAGCCACGAGGTCGCGCTCTTCGAACAAGCGCGGCTGCCCTGGAAGGAAATCGCGTTCCGCACCGTGGGCCTCACCCTGCGGCACTGGTTCGCCGACCGCGCGCGCGGCGAGTTCCCGTTCCACGCCGAAGACATCCATTGAGGGCATCGCCGGCGCCTGCCCCGGGGTGATCACCCGGGTCCTGCTCAAAGCCCTTCTCGCTGTGCTCGGCGGTGTCCGGGAGCCGGTCGGCTTCAAGCTCTGAGGTAGGATGGCGGCGCATGCAGCGCCGTGAATTCATCCGCATCTGCGCGGCCACCGCCACGGCGGCGGCCGCGCCGGCACTCCCGGCCGCCGACGCAACCCCGCAGCTTTATTCCCGGGTCCGCCTGGTCGACGGCGGCGGCAGGCCGCTGCGCGCTGCCTCGATTCCCGCGCAGCGCAACCTGATCTTCCATTACCCCTACGCCACCACGCCCTGCTTCCTGCTCAACCTGGGCAGGCCGGCGAAGACATCGGCGCGGTTGAAGACCGCCGACCAGCGCGACTACGAGTGGAAGGGCGGCGTCGGGCGCAAACGCGCCATCGTCGCCTACTCCGCGATCTGCGCTCACCAGTTGGCCTACCCGACGAAGGACATCAGCTTCATCAGCTTCCGCAGCGTGGCGAGCGCGCGCAACAGGCTCGCCAACGTGATCCACTGCTGCGCCGAGCACAGCCAGTACGACCCGGCCGACGGCGGCCGGGTGCTGGCGGGCCCCGCGCCGCAGCCCCTGGCGGCAATCCTGCTGGAGCACGACGTGGCGAGCGACGAGCTGTTCGCGGTCGGCACCCTGGGCGGCGAGATGTTCAACCAGTTCTTCGCCAAGTACGAGCTCAAGCTGGCGCTGGAGAACGGCGGCGCCGTGAAGCGCGGCGTTTTCGGCGCCGCGGTCGTGACCGACCTGGACCAGTACTGCCGTCAGCAGGTGAAGTGCTGAAGCTCCTCCGGGCGGCGGATCCGTTTCCGCCGGTCGAGCAGGCCCTGAAGGATCCGAACGGCCTGCTCTGCGCCGGCGCCGGCGCCGACCTGTCCACCGCCCGCCTGCTCGCCGCCTACCGCCGCGGCATTTTCCCCTGGTACGCCGGCGACGAGCCCGTCCTCTGGTGGTCGCCCGATCCGCGCATGGTGCTGTTTACCGACGAACTGAAGGTCACGCGCTCCCTCGCCAAGAGCATCCGCAACAAGGGCTACGAGATCCGCCTCGACACCGCCTTCGCCAGGGTCATCGACGCCTGCGCCGCGCTGCGCGCGCAAGACGGCACCTGGATCGGCGAGGACATGCGCCGCGCCTACAAGCAGCTGCACCGCGAGGGCCACGCCCACGCCTTCGAGACCTGGCTGGACGGACGCCTGGTCGGGGGCCTGTACGGGGTCGCCATCGGGCGCATGTTTTACGGCGAGTCCATGTTCTCGGTCGCCACCGATGCCTCCAAGGTGGCGCTGGCGGCCCTGGTCCGGGAACTTGCCCGCCGCGGCTTCCCGCTCATCGACTGCCAGCAGAAGACCCCGCTGCTTGCCTCCATGGGCGGGCGGGAGATCCCGCGCAAGGATTTTTTGCGGCGCGTGGCGGCATTGGTAAACTACCCGCAGCAACCGGGGAAGTGGACGCTTTCAGATCATGTCTCGGCTTAACGACCTTCCGCAGGCGGTACTGCAGTTCTACGTGACTGCGCCCTATCCGTGCAGCTACCTGCCCGAGCGCATGGCGCGCTCCCAGGTCGCCACGCCCAGCCACCTGATCAACGCCGAGCTGTACGGCGAACTGGTCAAGGCCGGCTTCCGGCGCAGCGGCATCTTCACCTACCGCCCGCATTGCGACAGCTGCCGCGCCTGCGTCCCGGTACGCATCCCGGTGGCCGAATTCGAGCCACGGCGCTCGCAGCGGCGCGCCTGGGGCCTGCACGCCGGCCTCGCCGCTCAGGTGCAGCCGCTCAAGTTCCGGCTGGAGCACTACGCGCTGTACCTGCGCTACCAGTCGCGGCGCCATTCGGGCGGGGGCATGGACAACGACAGCCGCGACCAGTATTCGCACTTCCTGCTGCAGAGCCGCGTCGACACGCGCCTGGTGGAGTTCCGCGACAACAGCCAACTGGTGATGGTCTCGATCGTGGACTACCTGCCCGACGGCCTGTCCTCGGTCTATACCTTCTTCGA
>VGIA01000065.1 GCA_016868105.1 Betaproteobacteria bacterium
ACCCAGGTCTCCGACCACGCCAGGCAGGCGCTGGAGGACTCGCGCTCGCCGCGCTTCTCCGGCCAGGGCTTGCCGCCCGCCACAAGGTTGTTGAACGCCACCTGCGCCCAGCGCGCGGGGAAGAAGGTGCTGAAGACGCCGATGGGCCGGTTGGCCGAGCCCGGGGGCATGTTGAGCACGAACGGGGGCAGGAACTCGCGCCACACCATCTCGATCAGCGTGTCGGCGGTGCGGATGGTCTCGACCGCCTTGAAGTCCGCGCTCCCGGCGCGCGAGAACTCGGCCTTCGCCACCGGCAGCGCGGGGTCGGCGAACGCGGGAAACAGCAGCGACTCGATTTCCCTCTGCAGCCAGCGCGCCACCGGCTCGTGGTCCGAGTAGATGCGCACCGCGTCCCCGGTCAGGCTGCTCTTGGCCAAGAGGACGTGGCCGGCGCCGGCCGGGCACCACAGGACGCGCCAGTGGCTGAAGCGGTGGGTTTGCGTCCTGCCGCCGTCGGGGCTGAGGCGGATGAACGAGTTCTCCCCGGTCATCATCACCTCGTTCGGGTCGACGGGGGAAAATGCGGCTGTGCTGGTCAGGGCGGGCTCCTGAGGTATGCTTCATGTTAGCGCATGCAACATGCCGAACCAGTCGCCACGCTGCGGCTCCTCACCCGGCTCCCGGAGCGGCGGCCGGCGCGCTCCCTCCCGACCCGCCTGGAGCAGTTCTTCGACCGCCTCATCGCCTGCGCCACGCCCGGCGAGGCGCAGCCCATCGAGGAAGCGATCTGGAGCGCCTGGATGTACCACGGCCACGAGGAGGCGCAGGTCGCGCTGGACCGCGCCTCGGCCGACATCGCGGCGCGGCGCTTCGACCTCGCGGAAACACGGCTCGCGATCCTGCTGCGGCGGCGCCCGGACTGGGCCGAGGCCTGGAACAAGCGCGCGACGCTGTGCTACCTGATGGAGCGCGACGACGACAGCGTCGAGGCGATCCACCGCACCCTGGCGCTGGAGCCGCGCCACTTCGGCGCGCTGTGCGGGCTGGGGGAGATCCTGCGCAGCCGCGGCGACACCGAGGCCGCGCTGCTGGCCTTCGGCCTCGCCCTGCGCCTGCACCCGCACCTGGGCAGCGTGCGCGAGACCGCCCTCGCCCTGCGCGCGGGCCGGGCGCGTTCGGGGCGATAATCCGCGGCATGACCCCAGTTTCGGAAGTTGCGGCGCCGATCGACTTCCGTCCCGAGGCGCCGGCGTTCCTGCGCGACCCGTTCCCGGCCTACCGCCAGCTGCGGCAGACCGATCCGGTGCACTGGAGCCCGCGGCTCAAGGCCTGGGTGCTCACGCGCTATGACGACAACAAGGCGGTGTGCCTGGACCGGGAGATGTCTTCCGACCGGCTGCGGCCGTTCTTCGCCACGCTGCCCGGACCCGAGGCGGCGCGCATCGGCGACATCGTCCGCTACCTGACGCACTGGATGGTGTTCCGCGACCCGCCGGAGCACACCCGGCTGCGCCGGCTCACCGGCAAGGTGTTCCACCTGCAGTCCATGAACGCGATGCGGCCCGCGGCCGAGGAGCTGACGCAGTGGCTTTTCGAGCGCATCGGGGATCGGAACGAGATCGACTTCATCGCCGATTTCGCCGGCCCGCTGCCGGCGCTGGTGATCATGGCCATGCTGGGCGTGCCGCGCCAGGCACTGGGAAGAGTGAAAGGCCTGTCCGACGAAATGGCCCTGTTCATCGGCAGCTCGCGCATGTCCCGCGACAAGTACGACATCGCCGAGCGCGCGACGAAGCAGATGGCCGCGTTCTTTCGCGAGCTGATCGAGGACCGGCGCCGTTCGCCCGGCCAAGACCTGCTGTCACAGCTGGTGCACCTGGAAGAGGACGGCGAGCGCCTCACCGAAGATGAGCTGATCGCCACCTGCATCCTGCTGCTGTTCGCCGGCCACGAGACCACCACCAACCACATCGCCAACGGCCTCGCCTCGCTGCTGCGCTTTCCGGACCAGCTCGAGGCGCTGCGCGCCGAACCCGGTCTCGCCCCGCGCGCGGTCGAGGAGCTGCTGCGCTACGACGGGCCCAGCGGCGCCCAGGTGCGGGTGGTGAGGGTCGAGCAGGAACTGCGCGGCAAGCGGCTGAAGCCCGGCGAGCGCGTGTTCCTGATGCTCAACGCCGCCAATCGCGACCCGGAGGTCTATGAGCAGCCAGACCGGCTGTGGCTGGACCGCGGCGGCCCGGCGCACCTCAGCTTCGGCTTCGGCATGCACATCTGCCTGGGCTTTCCGCTGGCGCGCATGGAAGGGCAGGTGGCGCTGCCGGCGGTCCTGCGCCGCTGGAGGCACATCTCGCTTGCCCTGCCCGGGGAGCGGATCGAGTGGCTCAACTCGATGGTGTTCCGCGGCATGAAGGCCCTGCCGCTGCGGGTGGCGCGATGACCGAGGCCGCGCGCAAGGCCAAGCTCGACGAGCTGCTGCTGGGCTTGCCGGGGGTCACCACGCGCAAGCTCAACGGGCTGGACGCCTACTTCGTCGGCGACCGGATGTTCGCGTGCATCGAGGGCATCGGCGTCGGGCTGCGCCTGCCGGTGGCGACGGCCACCGAGTTGCAGTTCTCGCGCGCCGACGTGGCCCCGTTCAAGCCCGGCGGCACGGTGGTGTCGCGGGAGTGGGTGCAGATCCGGAGCGAGGACCCGGCCGGTTTCGCGCGCGACGCGGGCCTGTTCCGCGCCTCGCTCGAGTTCGTCAGGGCGGCGCCCCGCAGATGAAGATCGTCATCCTCGGCGCCGGCCAGGTGGGCGCCTCGGTCGCCGAGAGCCTGCTCTCGGAGCAAAACGACATCACCGTGGTGGACCTCGACGGCCCGCGCCTGCGCGCGCTGCAGGACCGGCTCGACCTACGCACGGTCACCGGCAACGCCGCGCATCCAGGGGTGCTGCGCGAGGCGGGCATCGAGGATGCCGACCTGCTGGTGGCGGTGACCCAGTCCGACGAGACCAACCTGGTCGCCTGCAAGCTGGCGACGCGGATGTTCAACGTGCCGCGCCGCGTCGCGCGCGTGCGCGCCGCCGACTTCCTCCAGGACGAGCAGGTGCTCGGGCGCGAGGGCTTCGAGGTGGATCTCGCCATCTGCCCCGAGCAGGTGCTGACCGAGTACCTGGTGAAGCTGGTGGAGTTCCCGGAGGCGCTGCAGGTGCTGGACTTCGCCGACGGCCGCGTCAGCCTGGTGGCGGTGCGCGCCTTCCAGGGCGGGCCCATGGTGGGGCGCCCGATCCGGGATCTGCGCTCGCACGTGCCCAGCGTGGATGCCCGCATCGTCGCGGTGTTCCGCCAGGACAAGGCCATCCTGCCCGAGGGCGACACCGTGATCCTGGCCGGGGACGAGGTGTTCTGCCTCGCGGCTTCTCGCGACATCCGCCAGGTGATGCAGGAGCTGCGGCGCATGGACCGCCCGGTGAGGCGGGTGATGATCGCCGGCGGCGGCAACATCGGGCAGCGCCTGGCGCGCGCGCTGGAGCGCGACTACTCGGTCAAGGTGATCGAGCACAACAAGCGCCGCTGCGAGCTGCTCGCCGAGCGCCTCGAGCGCGCCCTGGTGCTCTCGGGGGACGCCACCGACGAGGAACTGCTGGAGCAGGAAGGCGTTGGCGAACTGGATCTCTTCATCGCCGTCACCAACGACGACGAGAACAACATCATGGGCTCGCTGCTCGCCAAGCGCATGGGGGCGCGGCGCGTGGTGTCGCTGATCAACCGGCGCAGCTACGTCGACCTGGTGCAGAGCGGCCAGATCGACATCGCGCTGTCGCCGGCGCAGGCCACCATCGGCCAGCTGCTGGCGCACGTGCGCCGCGGCGACGTGGTCGCGGTGCACAGCCTGCGCCGCGGCGCGGCCGAGGCGCTGGAGGCGGTGGTGCACGGCGACCGCGAGTCCTGCCGGGTCACCGGGCGGCGCGTGGAGGAGATCGAACTGCCCCCCGGCAGCCTGATCGGCGCCGTGGTGCGCGGCGACCAGGTGCTGATGGCGCACCACGACATCCGCATCGAGGCCGGCGACCACGTCATCGTCTTCGTCTCGGACAAGAGGAACCTGTCGCGCGTGGAGAAGCTGTTCCAGGTCAGCGCCGGGTTCCTGTAGTCATGCACTTCGCGGTCGTCGTCAACCTGCTCTCGGTGGTGCTGATTGCGTTCGCCTTCGCGATGCTGGTGCCGCTGGGCATTTCGCTCCACCTGGACGACGGCGCGGAGCGCGCCTACGACATCGCGATCCTCGCCACCGCCTTCGCCGGCGTGGCCGGCTACCTGGCGACGAGGGGCCGGCCCAAGGCGTTGCAGGCGCGCGACGGCTTCGTCTTCGTGACCCTGGTATGGACGGTGCTGCCCGGGTTCGGCGCGCTGCCGCTGCTCGCCCACGTCCCCGGCCTGAGCTTCACCGATGCCTATTTCGAGTCCATGTCCGGCCTCACCGCGACCGGGGCGACGCTGCTCTCGGGGCTCGATCAGCTGCCGCCGTCGATCAACTTCTGGCGCTGCGCGCTGCAGTGGATGGGGGGCCTCGGCGTGATCGTGCTGGCGGTGGCGGTGCTGCCGCTGCTTGGGGTCGGCGGCCGCCAGCTGCTGAAGGCCGAGATTCCGGGGCCGATGAAGGAGGCCCAGCTCACCCCCCGGATCCATGAGACCGCCAAGGGGTTGTGGCTGGTTTACGCCGCGCTCACCGTCGCTTGCGCGCTCGCCTACCGCTGGGGCGGGATGGACTGGCTGGATGCGGTAATGCACGCGTTTTCCACCCTGGGCCTGGGCGGCTTCTCGTCTCACGACGCCAGCTTCGGCTACTGGAACTCGCCGCTTCTGGAGGCGATCGCAGTGGCGTTCATGCTGGTGGCAGGCATCAGTTTCGTGACCCATTTCGCCGCCGTGCACCGGGTGAGCGCCATGCCCTACTGGCGCGACGCCGAGCTGCGCTACTACCTGCTTCTGATCGGCGCAAGCATCGCGGTGGTTGCCGGCCTGCTGGTCATGGCCGGGACCCATGCCGATTGGTCGGGCGCGTTTCGCGAGGCCGCTTTCAACGTGGTCTCGGTGGCGACCACCACCGGCTATGCGACCGCCGACTATTCGGCCTGGCCGGTGTTCGCGCCGCTGTGGATGCTGTTCATCGCGGCCTTCGCCACCTGCTCGGGCTCGACCGGCGGCGGCATCAAGATGATGCGCGCGGTGCTGTTGGTGCGCCAGGCGACGCGAGAGCTGGAACGCCTCGTCCACCCTCGCGCGGTGATACCGGTGAAACTCGGCGGCCTGGTGGTCGAGAACCGCATCATCTTCGCGGTGCTCGCCTACATGCTGATCTACGGCGTGACGCTGGCCTCGATCACGCTGCTGCTCACGGCGACCGGGTTGGACCTGCTCACCGCGCTGTCGGCCGCCGCCGCCTGCGTCAACAACGTGGGGCCCGGCCTGGGGGCGGTCGGGCCCGCGCAAACCTATGCGCTGCTGTCGGACTTCCAGACCTGGATCCTGACCCTCGCCATGCTGCTGGGTCGGCTGGAGCTGCTGACGGTGTTCGTTCTGCTGACCCCGGCGTTCTGGAGGCGATAGGGTGCCGGGCGTGGAGATCCCCGTCCTGCGGCACGGACCGGTCAGCGTCTACCTGGGCGAGAAGTCCGGGAAGTATCCCGACGGCAACCAGGTGCTGGTGCGCGGCGCGGACACGCTGGCGGCGTTCGACACGCCGCTGGTGGCCAATCGCATGGGCGACGAGCTGCTGGCGGCGGATCTGGTGATCCTGGGCCACGTCCATGAGGACCACATGGCCGGATTGCACCGGCTGCCGCGCGCACGCCTGCAGGTGCACGAGGCCGACGTGGCGGCCGCGCGCAGCTGGGAGGGCCTCGCGCGCCACTACGGCTATCGCCCTGAAGTGCTCCGGGGCATGCGCGGGATGATCGAGAAGTCTTTCGGCTACGCGCCGCGGCCCGACGCGCAGCCCTACCCGGACGGCGCGCACTGGGACCTGGGCGGCGGGGTGCGCGTCACGGCGTTCCACATGCCGGGCCATACCAGCGGCCACTGCGTGCTGCTGGTCGAGCCCGGCGGCATCGCCTTCCTCGGCGACATCGACCTGTCCTCGTTCGGGCCTTACTACGGCGACGCGACCTCGAGCCTCGCGCAGTTCCGGCACACGCTGGAGGCGGTCAAGGGCATCCCGGCGAGGATCTGGATCACTTCGCACCACAAGGGCGTGGTCACGGAGCGGGAAGCGTTCCTTTCGCTGCTCGCGGCATTCGCTTCGCGGCTGGACGCGCGCGAAGCCGCGATCGCGGAGTACCTGAAGGCGCGGCCCTCAACGCTGGATGAACTGGTCGAACACCGGTTCGTCTACCCGAGGCACCTGGAGGAACTGTTCTACGATGACGCGGAGCGCCGCGTGATCGAGCAGCACCTCGAGGCGCTGGCGGCGGCGGGCAGGGCGCTGGACGAGGGCGGGCGCTGGCGGATGCGATAGGGCTCTGCGCCCGGTGAGGCTTGACCGGAGTCAATAAGCTGCGGCTCCCGCAGCACGCATAATGGCGGTGTGAACCAGAAAACCGGAATCCGCCCGACCCTGAAGGGCCGCAGCGTCGACCCGCAGGCGCGCGAGGAGATCCGCGCGCTGCTGGGCGATGCGCCTCGGCGCCGCGACCTGCTCATCGAGCACCTGCACCGGATCCAGGACCGCTACGCGCAGCTGTCGGCCAGGCACCTGGCCGCGCTCGCCGAGGCCATGAAGCTCTCTCAGGCGGAGGTGTACGAGGTCGCCACCTTTTACCACCACTTCGATGTCGTCAAGGAAGGCGAGTTGCCGCCGCCGCCGCTGACGGTGCGGGTGTGCGACTCGCTGTCCTGCGAACTGGCGGGCGCGCAGCAACTGCTGCAGAAGCTGCCGAACCTGCTGGGCCGCGAGGTGCGCGTCAAGCATGCGCCCTGCGTGGGTCGCTGCGAGGAGGCGCCGGTGGCGGTGGTACACCAGAACCCGATCCCGAAGGCGACGCCGGAGAAAGTCAAGGCAGCGGTGGCGGCAAGGAAGACGCGGTGCCTGGTGCCGCCCGCCCTCAACTACGCGGACTACCGCAGGGCTGGCGGCTATCAGCTGCTTGCCGACTGCCTGAAGGGCAGGCGCACGCGCGAGGACGTGACCAAGCAGCTGGAGGACTCCGGGCTGCGCGGCCTGGGTGGCGCCGGGTTCCCCGCCGGGCGCAAGTGGAAGCTGGTGGCCGCGGAGCCCGAGCCGCGCGTGATGGCGGTGAACATCGACGAAGGCGAGCCCGGCACCTTCAAGGACCGGTATTTCCTGGAGCGCGACCCGCACCGCTTCCTGGAGGGCATGCTGGTGGCGGCCTGGTGCGCCGGCGTGGGCGCGATCTGGATCTACCTGCGCGATGAGTACGCCGGGGTGCGCGCGCTGCTGGAGCGCGAGCTGAGGCTGCTGAAGAAGAACCCGCCGTGCGCGCTCCCCGCCATGGAACTGCGCCGCGGCGCCGGCGCCTACATCTGCGGCGAGGAGTCGGCGATGATCGAGTCCATCGAGGGCAGGCGCGGCATGCCGCGGCTGCGGCCGCCCTACGTGGCGCAGGTGGGGCTGTGGGACTACCCCACGCTCGAGCACAACATGGAAACGGTGTACTGGGTGCGCGAGATCCTCGAGAAGGGCGCGCAGTGGTTCGCGGCACAGGGGCGCCACGGGCGCAAGGGGCTGCGCTCGTTCTCGGTTTCGGGGCGCGTGAACAAGCCCGGCGTGCACATCGCGCCGGCGGGCATCACGGCGCAGGAACTGATCGACGAGTACTGCGGCGGCATGCTCGAGGGCCACGCGTTCTACGGCTACCTGCCCGGCGGCGCTTCCGGCGGCATCCTGCCCGCGGCCAGGGCCGACATCCCGCTCGATTTCGACACCCTGCAGCCCCACGGCTGCTTCATCGGCTCGGCGGCGGTGGTGATCCTGTCTGACCGGGACCAGGCCGCGGCCGCGGCGCGCAACCTGATGAAGTTCTTCAAGGAGGAGTCCTGCGGCCAGTGCACCCCCTGCCGGGTGGGCACCGCCAAGGCGCTCGGGCTGATGCAGCAGGCGAGCTGGAACCAGCCCTTGCTCAAGGAACTGGCGCAGGCAATGATGGATGCCTCGATCTGCGGTTTGGGCCAGGCCGCGCCCAACCCGGTGCTGTCGGTGTTGAAGTACTTCCCGCACGAAGTGCAGTAGCAGGAGAGCAGACAAGGGCACAGCCATGGACCGCGCGAGCAACCAGCAGCTGGCGACCCTGCCGATCGAGTTCAAGTTGAACGGCAGGACGGTGGTCGGCCGGCCCGACGAGCCCATCATCGAGACCGCGCGCCGCCACGGCGTCGAGATCCCGCACCTGTGCTACTCGCCGCACCTGCGCCCGGACGGCAACTGCCGCGCCTGCGTGGTGGAGATCAAGGGCGAACGGGTGCTGGCGCCTTCCTGCTGCCGCTTCCCGGCGCAGGGCATGGAAGTCACCACTGACAGCGAGCGGGCGCGCGCCTCGCAGAAAATGGTGCTCGAGCTGCTGCTGTCGGACATGGGCGAGCAGCGCCACACCAAGCACAATGAAGTGGATGCCTGGGCGCAGAAGCTGGCGCTCGGCTTGCCGCGGTTCCCGGCACGGCTGCAGCCGAAGATGGACCTGTCGCACCCGGCGATGGCGGTCAACCTCGATGCCTGCATCCAGTGCGCCCGCTGCGTGCGGGCCTGCCGCGAGGAGCAGGTCAACGACGTCATCGGCTATGCCTTCCGGGGCGAGGACTCCAAGATCGTGTTCGACATGGACGACCCGATGGGCGCCTCGAGTTGCGTCGCCTGCGGCGAGTGCGTGCAGGCCTGCCCGACCGGCGCCCTGATGCCGGCCCGGGGGGCCGGACTGCAGGAGGTCGATACCAAGGTCGATTCGGTGTGTCCGTTCTGCGGCGTCGGCTGCCAGCTCACCTACCACGTCGACCGGAAACAGAACCTCATCAAGTTCGTGACCGGGCGCGACGGCCCGTCCAACCACGGGCGCCTGTGCGTGAAGGGGCGCTATGGCTTTGACTACGCGCACCACCCGCAGCGGCTGACCAGGCCGCTCATCCGCAAGCCGGGCGCACCCAAGTCGGCGAAGTTCACCGTGGATCCCGGCGACTGGTCGGAGGCGTTTCGCGAGGCGAGCTGGGAGGAGGCGCTGGACCTTGCAGCAGGCGGCCTGAGGCAGATCCGCGGGCAGGACCGTTTCGCGCTGGCCGGCTTCGGCTCGGCCAAGGGTTCCAACGAGGAGGCCTACCTGTTCCAGAAGCTGGTGCGCACCGGCTTCGGGCAGAACAACGTCGACCATTGCACGCGCCTGTGCCACGCCTCCTCGGTGGCGGCGCTGCTGGAGGGCGTGGGCTCGGGCGCGGTGTCCAACCAGGTGAGCGAGGTGATGAACGCGGAGGTGGTGCTGGTGATCGGCGCCAATCCCACGGCGAACCATCCGGTGGCGGCCACCTGGATGAAGAACGCGGCGAACAACGGCACCAAGCTGATCATCGCCGATCCGCGGCGCACCGAGCTCTCGCGACACGCCGCGTACACGCTGCAGTTCAATGCCGACACCGACGTCGCGCTGCTGAACGCGATGATCCACGCCATCATCGACGAGGGCCTGGTCAACGAGGCGTTCGTCCGCGACCGCACCAGCGGCTTCGAGGCGCTGAAGGCGAACGCCAAGGACTATTCGCCGGAGAAGATGGCCCCCGTCTGCGGCATCCCGGCGCAGACCATCCGCGAGGTGGCGCGGCTGTTCGCCACCTCCAAGGGGTCGATGATCCTGTGGGGAATGGGCATCTCGCAGCACGTGCACGGCACCGACAACGCGCGCTGCCTGATCGCGCTGTGCCTCATGACCGGGCAGGTGGGGCGCCCGGGCTGCGGCCTGCACCCGCTGCGCGGCCAGAACAACGTCCAGGGCGCCAGCGACTCCGGCCTGATCCCGATGATGTACCCGGACTACCAGCGCGTGGACAACCCCGAGGCCAACAGGCGCTTCCAGGCGCTGTGGGGGACGAAACTGGAGACCAAGCCCGGCCTCACGGTGGTCGAGATCATGAAGGAGGCCGATGCCGGCCGCATCCGCGGCATGTACATCATGGGCGAGAACCCGGCGATGTCGGACCCGGATGCGGGGCACGCGCGGGAGGCGCTGGCCAGGCTCGAGCACCTCGTGGTGCAGGACATCTTCCTCACCGAGACCGCCTATCTTGCCGACGTGGTGCTGCCTGCGACCGCTTGGCCGGAAAAGGACGGCACCGTGACCAACACCGACCGCATGGTCCAGCTGGGCCGCAAGGCGATCGAGGCGCCGGGCGAGGCCAAGCCCGATCTGTGGATCATCAACGAGATCGCGCGGCGGATCGGCCTGGACTGGAACTACACCCATCCGCAGCAGGTGTTCGACGAGATGCGCAAGGGCATGAACTCCATCGCCGGCATCACCTGGGAGCGGCTGGAGCGCGATTCGTGCGTGGTGTATCCGTGCGAGAACGAAGGCGATCCAGGCACAGCGGTCGTTTTCACCGAGGTCTTCCCCACGGCGACCGGTCGCGCGAAGTTCGTGCCGGCCGACCTCATCCCTGCGGACGAGCGTCCGGACGCCGAGTACCCGACCGTGCTCATCACCGGGCGGCAACTGGAACACTGGCACACCGGCGCCATGACCCGGCGCGCCGGGGTGCTGGACGCGATCGAGCCCGAACCGGTGTGCTCGATGCACCCGCTGGACCTGGCCGGACTGGGCGTGACGCCGGGGGAACTGGTGAGCGTCGCCTCGCGCCGCGGCCGGATCTGCCTTTATGCGCGGGCCGACGAAGGCACCCCGCGCGGCGCGATCTTCATTCCGTTCGCCTTCTACGAGGCCGCGGCAAACATGCTCACCAATCCGAAATTGGACCCGTTCGGCAAGATCCCGGAGTTCAAGTATTGCGCGGTAAAGGTCAACAAGGGTGGAGCGCGGCCGGGCGATCCCGGGTACGGCAAAGGCCGGAGCCTGCACGATATCGGCCGTTGAGTCGCGCCGCTTGACCGTGGTCAAGGCCGCCCCAAGGCCCGCCTGAACAGAATCCGGCCCTTCGCCTCTCCGCCCACGAGGAATCCGCCCATGCCGTCGGACATCGATATCGCCCAGGCCGCCAAGCTGCAGCGCATTTCCAAGGTCGCGCTGGCAAAGCTTGGGATCGCGGAGGAGCACCTCGAGCCCTACGGCCACTACAAGGCGAAGGTGTCGCTGCCCTACCTGGAGACGCTGAAGTCGAGGAAGGACGGCAGGCTGATCCTGGTGACCGCCATCAGCCCGACGCCCGCGGGCGAGGGCAAGACCACCACCACGGTGGGCCTGGGCGACGCGCTCAACCACATCGGCAAGAAGGCGATGATCTGCCTGCGCGAGCCCTCCTTGGGGCCGGTGTTCGGGGTCAAGGGCGGCGCCGCGGGCGGCGGCTACGCGCAGGTGGTGCCGATGGAGGACATCAACCTGCACTTCACGGGCGATTTCTCGGCCATCGCGCTCGCCAACAACCTGCTGGCGGCGATGCTCGACAACCACATCAGCCAGGGCAACGAGCTGGGCATCGACGTGCGCCGCATCCAGTGGAAGCGCGTGGTGGACATGAACGACCGCGCGCTGCGCGAGATCGTCATCGCGCTGGGCGGGACGCCCAACGGCTACCCGCGCCAGGACGGCTTCGACATCGTGGTGGCCTCCGAGGTGATGGCGATCTTCTGCCTGGCGAGTTCGCTGGAGGACCTGAAGAAGCGCCTGGGCAGCATCGTCGTGGGCTACACGCGCGACCAGAAGCCGGTGCGCGCGCGCGACCTCAAGGCCCACGGCGCCATGACGGTGCTGCTGAAGGACGCGCTCGCGCCCAACCTGGTGCAGACGCTGGAGAACAACCCGGCCTTCGTGCACGGCGGCCCGTTCGCCAACATCGCCCACGGCTGCAACTCGGTGCTCGCCACCCAGAGCGCGCTGAAGCTGGCCGACTACGTGGTCACCGAGGCGGGCTTCGGCGCCGACCTCGGGGCCGAGAAGTTCCTCGACATCAAGTGCCGCAAGACCGGTCTCAAGCCCGCCGCGGCGGTGATCGTGGCGACCATGCGCGCGCTCAAGTACCACGGCGGCGTGGAGGTGAAGGAGGCGAGCAAGGAGAACCTCGCGGCGCTGGAAAAGGGGCTGGTGAACCTGGAGCGCCACGTCGAGAACGTGAGCAAGGTCTACGGCATCCCTTGCGTGGTGTCGATCAACAAGTTCACCTTCGACACCGAGGCCGAGATCCGGCTGGTCACCGAGCGCATGAAGAAGCTGGGCGCCGAGGTGGTGCTGGCCGCGCACTGGGGCGAGGGCGGCAAGGGCGCCGCGGAGTTGGCGAAGGTCGTGGTCGGACTATGCGACAAGCCCTCGGAGCCGACTTTCGTCTACGACGATGCCGATCCGCTCTGGGAGAAGATCAACAAGATCGCGAAGAAGGTGTACCGCGCCGGTTCGGTGACCGCGGAGGCCAAGGTGAAGGCGCAGATCCAGAAGCTGCAGGAGGACGGCTACGGCCACTACCCGGTGTGCGTGGCCAAGACCCAGTCCTCCTTCAGCACCAACGCCGCCACCCGCGGCGCGCCCAGCGACCACGTGGTGAACGTGCGCGAGGTGCGCCTGGCGGCGGGCGCAGAGTTCGTGGTCATGGTCTGCGGCGACATCATGACCATGCCCGGCCTGCCCAAGGTCCCCTCGGCCGAGAAGATCGACCTGGTGGAGGGCAAGGTGGTCGGGTTGTTCTAGCTCGGGCGGCGGCGCAGCCTCAGGTTCAGCATCTCCAC
>VGIA01000066.1 GCA_016868105.1 Betaproteobacteria bacterium
GATGCCGAAGAACACCTTGACGCCGACCATCCCCGAGCGCGACTGCAGGTAGGCGAAGGGCAGCGCAAGCGCCATCATCACCAGCGTCGCCAGCGGATAGAACAGCTTCTTCCACAGCGCGATCTGGTAGCGCTCGGTCTTCTGCTGGTTGCCCGCGAGGTGCTGGGTGTAGCGGTACAGCTTCCAGGCGGACATCCGGTCCGGCCTCACGATCAGGACGCTGAGCAGGTCCGGACCGACCGCGGAGCGCCACTCGGCCTCGTCGAAGCGCGCGGTGACCGGGCCCGCGCCCTCGGCGCCGCCGCGGCCCTCGAAGCGCGTCTGCGCGACCTGGAACAGGCGCCAACGCCCGGAGCCGGCATACTCGGCCCGCTTCGCCTCGCTGACCACGCGCAGGCGATAGCTCGAATCGAATTCGTAGATGCGCACGCCCTGCAGGGCGTCGACCTCGGGCGCCTGCGCGACGTTGATGAACGTGCGCTCGTCCTTGAACCACAGCCCGGAGCGCAGGTCCTGGCCGATCAGGGAGCTCATGGCCCGCATCCGGGTCTGCTGCGCCAGCTGCTCGGTGTGCGGCGCGATCCATTCGCCGACGGCAAAGGTGATGGCGACAAAGGCGATGCCGACTTTCGCCAGCGCCAGGCCGGCGCGCCCGGGCGACAGGCCGGCGGCGCGCATCACCGTGTACTCGGAATTGCTCGACAGGTTCGCCAGCACGTAGAGGGTGCCGATCAGCACCGCGACCGGGAACAGCTCGTAGGCGTGCGCCGGCAGCCACAGCGCGACCACCGTAAAGATCTGCCGCAGGTGGTAGGCGCCATCGCCCAGGTCCTTGAGTTCGCCGATCAGATCGAAGAATGCGAACAGGGCGAGGAAGCCCGTCAGCACGAAGCCGACCGCGGCGTAGATCTGCCGCGCGAGGTAACGCTCCAGGGTGCGGATGCGCGTCATGCCGCTTGCGCCGCCACGGCTCAGCGGCGCCAGGGCAGGCGCAACAGCCGCTGGCGGTGGGCGAACAGCGCCACCAGCACCAGCAGCATCACCGCGTGCACCAGCCACAGCCCGGTGCCGAAGGCAAGCTTGCCCTGCGCCACGCGCGCCTGGCTGATCGAGATCAGGTTCGAGTACAGCATGTACGCGAACAGCGCGAACAGCAGGTTGACCGAGCGCCCGGCACGCGGGTTGACGAAGCTGAGCGGGATCGCCAGCAGCGACAGCACCAGCGCCGACACCGGGACACCCACCCGCCAGACCAGCTCGCCCAGGTTCTGCGGTCCCGGACGCTCCAGCAGCGCCAGCATGGACAGGCTCTTGCTGCTCGCCTGGGGCTGGTCGCCCTCCCTGGTCTCCACCCGCGTGGCGTAGCGGTCGAACTCCATGACGCGGAAGTCAGCCTCGCCCGGGGCGCCCTCGTAGCGCCTGCCCTCCATCAGCACCAGGAAGCGGTCGCCACTCGAGGCGGTCTCGGTATAGCCGCGCGAGCTCAGCATGACGCCGGTGCGCTGGTGCTGCAGGGTGTTGATGAACACGTTCTGCACCGAACTGTTGTCGCCGGCGATCGATTCGACGAAGAACACGCGCTTGCTGCCGCGCGATTCGCCGAAAGCGCCGGGCTCGACGCGGGCGATGTCGTCGCGGGCGTCGATGCGGCTGCGGTACTGCTCGCTCTTCATCGCCGCCCACGGAGAAATGAAGAACGACAGCGCCCCGATCACCACCACCAGCGGCGCGGCGAAGGTCAGCACCGGCCGGATCCAGGCGCCCGGCGCCAGCCCGCAGCTGAACCAGATCACCATTTCGGAATCGCGGTAGGCGCGGTGCAGCGTCAGCAGCACCGCGGAGAACAGCGTGAGGGACAACAGGATCGGCAGCGCGTGCAGCGCAAAGAAGCCCAGGAACCCGACCACCGCCTCGGACGGGATCTTGCCGCCGGCGGCCTGGCCCAGCAACCGCACCAGCCGCATCGTCAGTGCGATCAGGAACAGCGCGAGGAACACCGCCACGGCGAGGTTGGCGAACTCGCGCAGCAGCGCGCGCTGGAAGATCATGCCATCATTCGCCTTGTCCGAACTCGCGGGGGGAGAGTCTTTGTGGAATTTAGCATACGCAGCCTCGCGCCGCAGAAGGCGAAGGCCGGCTGCCTGGTGCTCGGCGTCCATGTTGCCGAGCTCGGCAAGGCGGGCCGGCAGGCCGACAAGGCCGCCCAGGGCGCGCTGCGCCGGGTACTCGCCCAGGGCGACCTCGCCGCCAAGGCGGGCGCGACCCTGCTGCTGCAACGCCTGCCCGGACTTGCCGCCGAGCGCGTGCTGCTGGTCGGACTGGGGGAACGCAAGGAATTCGGCCTTGGCGCGCTGCGCGACGCGCTGCGCGGCGCCGCCCAGGCGCTGAGGGAGATCGGCGCGCGGGACGCCGCTTTCTACGTCGCCGACCTGGCGCCGCCGGGCCTGGGACTGCCGGCGGTCTTGCGCCATGCGGTACTCGGGATTCGCGATGTCTTCTACCGCTTCGACCAGCTCAAGACGCAGAAGAAGGCGCCGCCCCCCGCGCTCGCCACGCTGACCCTGGCACTCGCCTCCGGTCCGGTGACGCTGCAGGCGCAGGCCGCGCTGAAGGAGGCCGCCGCAACCGCCGATGGCGTCGATCTCGCGCGCACGCTCGGCAACCTGCCGCCCAACATCTGCAGCCCCGCTTACCTTGCCGAGGAGGCGCGGAAGCTGGCGCGCCAGTTCAGCCTCGGCCTCCAGGTCCTGGAGCGCAAGGACATGGAGAAGCTCGGCATGGGCTCGCTGCTGTCGGTGGCGCAGGGTTCGCGCCAGCCGCCCAAGCTGGTGGTGCTGCGCTACAGGGGCGGCCCAGCGAAGCAAAGGCCGCTCGTCCTCGTGGGCAAGGGCATCACCTTCGACACCGGCGGCATCTCGCTCAAGCCCGGGGCCGAGATGGACGAGATGAAGTTCGACATGTCGGGCGCGGGCAGCGTGCTGGGGGCGCTACGCGCCCTGGCCGGCATGCGCGCCCCGGTCAACGTGGTCGGCATCGTCGCGGCCTGCGAGAACATGCCAGACGGCCAGGCGACGCGGCCGGGGGACATCGTCACCACCATGTCGGGCCAGACCGTGGAGATCCTGAACACCGATGCCGAGGGTCGCCTGATCCTGTGCGACGCGCTAACCTACAGCGCGCGTTTCGACCCGGCGGCGGTAGTGGACATCGCCACCCTTACCGGCGCCTGCGTCATCGCGCTGGGCCACGTCGCTTCGGGCCTGTTTGCCAACGACGAGCGCCTCTCGGACCAGATCCGCGCCGCCGGCGAGGAGGCCTGGGACCGCGTCTGGCCGATGCCGGTGTGGGAGGACTATCAGGAACAGCTGCGCTCGAACTTTGCCGACATGGCGAACATCGGCGGCCGGCCTGGCGGCAGCATTACCGCTGCCTGCTTCCTGGCCCGTTTCACGCCCAAGCTGCGCTGGGCGCATCTGGACATCGCCGGCACGGCCTGGAAGAGCGGGCGCGAGAAGGGCTCCACCGGCAGGCCGGTGCCGCTGCTGGTGCGGCTCGCTCTGCGTTTGGCCAGCGGACGGACGGGCAAGGCTTGACCAGCATCGATTTTTACTTCAACGCCGCCGACCGGCTGCAGGTCGCCTGCCGGCTTGCCGGCAAGGCGCTCGCGCAGGGCAAGCGCACCTTGCTGTTCGCGCCCGATACCGAGCTTGCGCAGCGCCTGGACCGCCTGCTCTGGACCTGGCCCGCGACCGGCTTCGTGCCGCACTGCGCCGCCGACGACCCGCTCGCGGCCGAGACGCCGGTGCTGATCGCCCGCGAACCGCAGACCGCGCCCAGCTGCGAGATCCTGCTCAACCTTGCCGCCGATTGCCCGCCCCTGTTCGAGCGCTACGAGCGCCTGCTGGAGGTCGTGACGGCCCAGGAGGCGGACCGCCGCGCCGGGCGCGCGCGCTACCTCTGGTACCGGGACCGGGGCTACCAGATCCGCAGCCACGACCTCGCCAGGGCCGCGACATGAGCGGGGGCGAAGTTCCGCCGAAGCCGGCGCGGGAGCCCAACGCGCTGTTCCGGCGCGTGCAGGAGTTCTCGCGCAGGAGCCACGAAGCCGCGCACGAGGAAGTCCCGCTGCTTACCGAGATCGCGGATCCCGGGGCGGCGGCCGCCGCGCCGGGGCTGAACGAGGAGGCGCTGGCCGCCGACCTGGAACGCGCGCTGGTGGCGCGCCTGGCGCCGGAGATCGACCGCCGGCTGGCGACGCTGCGCGCGGACCTGGAACAGGAACTGCGCCGCGCCGTTCGCGATGCCATCGCCCACGCCCTCGCCGCGCGGCTTGCCCAACCGCCCAAGGACTGACCATGGCGCTCGCCAAGAGCTTCGATCCGCGCGCGATCGAGCAGCGCTGGTACGCGAAATGGGAAGCGGCGGGCCACTTCCGGGCCGACGCCGCCGCCCCGGGCCCGGGCTATTGCATCCAGCTGCCGCCACCCAACGTCACCGGCACGCTGCACATGGGCCACGCCTTTCAGCAGACGCTGATGGACGCGCTCATCCGCTACCACCGCATGCGAGGCTTCAACGCCAACTGGGTGATGGGCACCGACCATGCCGGCATCGCCACCCAGATCGTGGTCGAGCGCCAGCTGCAGGAGGAAGGCAAGACCCGGCACGACCTCGGGCGCGAGCAGTTCATCGAGCGCGTCTGGCAGTGGAAGCAGCAATCCGGTTCCACCATCACGCGCCAGATGCGGCGCCTGGGCGCCTCGGGCAACTGGGAGTATGCGGACACAGAGCGGCAGAAAGCGGGCTACTTCACCATGGACGCGAAGATGTCGCGCGCGGTGGTGGAAGTGTTTGTGCGCCTGCACGAGGAAGGGCTGATCTACCGCGGCAAGCGGCTGGTGAACTGGGACCCGGTGCTGGGCACCGCGGTGTCGGACCTGGAGGTGGACAGCGAGGAGGAGGACGCCAGGATCTGGGAGATCCGCTATCCCGGCGAGGGCTTCAGCTTGACGGTCGCCACGACGCGTCCGGAAACGCTGCTGGGCGACGCCGCGGTGGCGGTGAACCCGCAGGATGCGCGCTACACCGCGCTCATCGGCAAGACGGTCGAATTGCCGCTCGCCGGACGCCGGATCCCGGTGATCGCGGACGACTACGTTGACCCCGCCTTCGGCACCGGCTGCGTCAAGATCACCCCGGCGCACGACTTCAACGACTACGCCGTCGGCCAGCGCCACCAGCTGCCGCTGGTCCAGATCCTGACGCTGGAGGCGAAGCTCACCGGAGGCACCGCCTACGACGGCCTGGACCGTTTCGAGGCGCGCAAGAAGGTGCTCGCGGACCTGAAGGCGCAGGGCCTGCTGGTCTCGGACAAGCCGTACAAGCTGCGCGTGCCCCGCTCCGGGCGCACCAACGCGGTGGTCGAGCCGATGCTCACCGACCAGTGGTTCGTGAAGATGGACGGCTGGGCGAAGGCGGGCCTCGCGGCGGTGGCGAAGGGCGAGGTCAAGTTCCATCCCGAGCACTGGACCTCCACCTACAACCATTGGCTGGAGAACATCCAGGACTGGTGCATCTCGCGCCAGCTGTGGTGGGGCCACCAGATACCCGCCTGGTACGACGGCGAAGGCAACATCTACGTCGCGCGCACGGAGCAAGAGGCGCGCGCCATGGCCGGCGGCAAGGCGCTGCGCCGCGACCAGGACGTGCTGGACACCTGGTTCTCCTCGCAGCTGGTGCCGTTCTCGTCTCTGGGCTGGCCGGAGAAGACCCGGGACCTGGAGCTGTTCCTGCCCTCCTCCGTGCTGGTCACCGGCTTCGACATCATCTTCTTCTGGGTCGCCCGCATGGTGATGGCGAGCCTGCACTTCACCGGCAAGGTGCCGTTTCGCGACGTCTACATCAACGCCATCGTGCGCGACGCCGAGGGCCAGAAGATGTCCAAGTCCCAGGGCAACACCCTGGATCCCCTGGACCTGATCGACGGCATCACGCTCGATGAGCTGCTTGCCAAGTCCACCGTGGGCCTGCTGCGCGCCGAGCACAAGGCGAAGATCGAGAAGTCCATCCGGCGCAACTTCGCCGGCGGCATCCCGGCCTTCGGCGCCGACGCGCTGCGCTTCACCTTCGCCGCACTGGCCGGCTTCGCGCGCACGCTCAACTTCGACCTCGGCCGCTGCGAGGGTTACCGCAATTTCTGCAACAAGCTGTGGAACGCGACCCGCTTCGTGCTCATGAACACCGAGGGCAAGGATTGCGGCGCCGACGAGTCGCTTGCGGTCGAGCTGTCGCAGTGGGACAAGTGGATCATCAGCACCCTGCAGCGCACCGAGGCCGAGGTGGAGAAGGGCTTCGCCGAGTACCGCTTCGACAACGTCGCCGCCGCGATCTACCGCTTAGTGTGGGACGAGTACTGCGACTGGTACCTGGAGATCGCCAAGGACCAGCTGGCGAAGGGCAGCGAGGCCCGGCAGCGCGGCACCCGCCGCACGCTGGTGCGGGTGCTGGAGACCGCGCTGCGCCTCGCGCACCCCGTCATCCCGTTCATCACGGAGGAGCTCTGGCAGACGGTGGCGCCGCTCGCGGGCAGGAAAGGCCAAACCATCATGCGGGCGCCCTACCCCAGGGCGCAGCCGGAGCGGATCGACGAGGCCGCGGAGCGGGAGATCGCGCTGGCCAAGGAAGTGGTCAACGCGGCGCGCAACCTGAGGAGCGAAATGAAGGTCCCGCCCAAGGACCGGATCGCGTTCTTCGTCACCGGGGAACCCTCGACATCGACCGCCATCGGGCTGGCGAGCCTGGCGCGGGCCTCCGAGCTCCGGGTGGTCACGGAACTGCCGGCCTCCGACTCGCCGGTCGCGGTCGCCGGCCCGCACCGGCTGATGCCGCACATCGAGTTCGACCCGAAGGCCGAGCGCGAGCGCATCGGCAAGGAAGTGGCGCGGCTGGAGGCCGAGATCGCAAAGGCCAGGGCCAAGCTGGCGAACGAGTCGTTTGTCGCGCGCGCGCCGGCCAAGGTGGTGGAGCAGGAACGCGAGCGGCTCGCGGGCTTCGAGGCCACCGTCGCCACGCTGCGCCCGCAACTGCAGAAGCTGGCCAAGGCCTGGTAGCGGCCGGTCTTGTTGCCCGCTGCCTGCGCCGCGCCCTCAGCGCGGCAGCACCGCCTCGGGCAGCGCCTCCGCGATCGCCGGAACGCGGCGACATAGACCGCGGGCGTGCCCCGGCTAGGGTCCGGCCCTGCGCGCCGCCTTCAATTCCTCGGCATGCTCGGCGCGCAGGGCCTTCAGGCGCGCCTCGACCACCGAGAGGTCGTAGAAATCGCCGTCGCCCGCGGTCTGCGCGAGCTGCAGCTGCTCGATGGCGGCCGGCAGGCTGCCCTGCAGCACGTACAACTCGGCCTGCGCCTGGTGCTGGAGCAGGCGCTTGCCCTGCGCGGCATAGGACCGGGCGCGGGCTTGGTGCAGCTTGGCGTCGCGCGGGTACAGGCGCACCGGCTCGGCGAGCGCCGCCTGCGCCTGCTCATGCCGGCCCAGTCGCTGCAGCGTCTCGACATAGGCGTAGAGCAAGGCTCGGCGATGGGGATGGCGCGCAAGTGCGGCCTCGAGGCCCGCCAGGGCGCCCGGGACGTCCTTCAGCGCCAGGCGCACCCGCGCCGCCAGCGTCTCCACCATGGGATTGGCGACACCCGCTGCGCGCAGGCGCGCGACCTGCGCCTCCGCGCCCGCTGCGTCTCCCGCACGCAGCAACGCCACCGCCAGGCCGTAGCGCGCCGCAGGCTCGCTGGCGTAGCGGCCATCGCGCAGCAGGGAGCCGAAGTAAGCCGCGTCCTCGCGCGCCACCCCGGCCTCCGCGCGCAGCTTGGCGCGCACCAGGTGATAGTCCAGGCTGTCCAGGTGCTGGCGGTAGGGCTCGGTGGCGGCGCGGTTCTGGCTGTCGGCGATGCGCTCGGTGGTGACCGGGTGGCTGCGCAGGTAGCCCGGCACCCGGCCGTCGTCCATGATCCGCGTGTAGCGCTGCATCTTCTCGAAGAAGCCCGGCATGGCGCGCACGTCGAAGCCGGCCGCGCTCAGGGTCTGGAATCCGACGCGGTCGGCTTCGCGCTCGAATTCGCGCGAATAGCCGAGCTGGGCCTGGACCGTGCCCGCCTGCGCGGCGGTGGCCAGGCCGCCTGCCAGGTCCGGCCGCGAGCGCCCCAGCAGCACCGCCGCGGCCAGCGCCACCAGCGTCGGCAGTTGTGCCTGCTTCTGGAAACCCAGCATGCGGGCGATGTGGCGCTGGGTGACGTGCGCGATCTCGTGCGCGATCACCGAGGCCACTTCGGACTCGCTGTCCGAGGCCGTGATCAGTCCGGTATGCACACCGATATAGCCGCCCGGCAGGGCGAAGGCGTTGATGGAGGGGTCGCGGATGACGAAGAACTCGAAGTCATAGCGGGCGCCGGCAGCCACCGCCAGCAGCCGCGCGCCCATCGCAGCAAGGTACTCGGCGAGCTCCGGGTCGTCCAGGTAGTTCGGTTCGCGCTGCCTGATGTCGCGCACGATGCTCTCGCCGATGCGCCGCTCGAGCTGCGGCGGCAGGTCTGCGGAGGAGGCGTCGCCCAGGTCCGGCAGCAACTGGGCGGCTGCCGGAACCGACGCCACCGGCAGCATGGCCAGCACGGCCGCGAGCGTGACGAGAAAGCGCATCTTCCTATGATACCGTTCGCTTTCTTTGGTTCCTGCCGCAGGAGACCGCCTTGCCGCGCAAGCTTTCGGCCCAGCTCACCCATTTCGACCGCGTCGGGCGCGCGCGCATGGTGGACGTGGGCGCCAAGGCCCAGACCCACCGCGTCGCGGTCGCGGCCGGGCGCATCACGATGCACCCGGCGAGCTTCCGCTTGATCGCCGAGGGCGGCGCCAAGAAAGGCGACGTGCTCGGCGTCGCGCGCGTGGCCGCGATCCAGGCCGCCAAGCGCACCGCCGAACTGGTGCCGCTCGCGCATCCGATTCCGCTCACCAAGGTGTCGGTCGAGTTCGACCTCGACGCGGCGGCAAGTGCGGTGAGGCTGTTCGCCACGGTCGAGTGCCGCGGCCGCACCGGAGTGGAAATGGAGGCGCTCACCGCCGCCGCCATCGGGCTGCTCACCGTCTACGACATGGTGAAGGCCACCGACCGCGGCATGGTGGTGGGCGAGCTGCGCCTCGAGGAGAAGCGCGGCGGCGCCTCCGGCGCCTATCTGCGCAAGGACGCGCGCCGTCCCCGCCGGTCGCGCTAGGACCGGAAACACCCTGTTACGCAATGCCCCCCGGCGCCTCGCGCCGGGCTGCTATGATCGGCGCACCATCCCATGAGAATCGGCACCGGTAGAATCCTCGCCGCGCTCGTCGTCGCCGCGCTCGCCGGCGGCGGCTGGTACTGGCACGGCCACCGCGGCGCCGCCGCCGAGACCAAGTACCGCCTGGGCAAGGTGGAGCGCGGGCCGCTGCAGGCCGTGGTGGTGGCGAGCGGCACGCTGAACGCGGTCACCACGGTCCAGGTGGGCTCGCAGATTTCCGGCCAGATCCTGGAGATCCTCGCCGACTTCAACACCCAGGTTAAGAAGGACCAGGTCATCGCGCGCATCGACCCGCAGAGCTTCGAGCTGCGCGTCAACCAGACGCGCGCCGACGTCGACGCCGCCAGGAGCGCGGTGGGCGTCGCCCAGTCCACCCTCGCCGCGCAACGCGCGGAGCTGAATCGCGTCGGGGTCAACCTGGCCGACGCCGAGCGCGACATCAACCGCAAGAAGACCCTGGTCGAAAAGGGGTTCATCTCCCCTGCCGAACTGGACAGGGCGAGGACGCTCTACGACGCCACCCGCGAGCAGCAGCGGGCCGTGGAGGCGCAGATCAAGGTCGCCGAGTCGCAGGTGGGCAGCGCCGAGGCCGCGGTCAAGCAGCGCGAATCACTGCTCAAGCAGGCGCAGGTTGACCTGGAGCGCACCATCATCCGCGCGCCGGTGGACGGCACCGTGATCCTGAGGAACGTCGATGCCGGCCAGACGGTCGCCGCCAGCCTGCAGGCGCCGGTGCTGTTCACCATCGCGCGCGACCTGCGCGACATGCAGGTGGAGACGGCGATCGACGAGGCCGACGTCGGCCGGCTGCGCGTCGCCCAGGCGGCGACCTTCACCGTGGACGCCTTCCCGCGGCGCAACTTCACCGGCCAGATCATGCAGATCCGCAAGTCGGCGGTGAACGTCCAGAACGTGATCAGCTACACCGTCGTGATCTCGGCGGCGAACCCCGACCAGTCGCTGCTGCCGGGCATGACGGCCAACGTGCGCGTCGTGGTGGACAGCCGCGACCAGGCGCTCAAGGTCTCCAACGCCGCGCTGCGCTTCCGTCCGGCGGGCGCGGCCGAGGCCAAGCCAGCCGCTGCATCGCCCGCCGGCGCCGGCGCGGCGCAGCAGTTTCGCGAGCGCGTGTTCGCCGAGCTCAAGCCAGACCAATCGCAGAAGGCGAAGCTAGAGCAGATCTTCGACGACATCCGGCAGAAGATGCTGCAGTTGCGCGACCTGCCCAAGGACGGCGAGCGCAAGAACCTCGGCGAGCGCTTGCGTTCCGAGTCCCGCGCCCGCGTGATGGAGGTCCTGACCGAGGCGCAGAAGCCCCTCTACGAGCGCCTGCTGGCCGAACTGGGCGGCGCCAGGGCGGGCGGGGCGCCTGCGGCCGGACGCGTATGGGTGCTGGACGAGAAGCGACAGCCCAGGGCGGTGGAGGTAAGCACCGGCCTCACCGACGGCGCCACCACTGAGCTGATGCCCGGGCCGCTCAAGGAAGGCGACGAGGTAATCCTCGGCGCGGGCGAGCCGCCCGTCGCGGCGAAGAAATCTGGGCCGTCGGGACCCCGGATGTTCTGATGACCGCCCCCCTGATTCACACCCGGGACCTCGCCAAGGTCTACCGGATCGGGGACAACCTCATCAAGGCACTCGACGGAGTCGGCCTCGACATCGCTAGCGGCGAGATGACCGCGGTGATGGGCCCCTCGGGCTCGGGCAAGTCGACCTTCATGAACCTGATCGGCTGCCTCGATCTGCCCAGCTCGGGGGTGTACCGGCTCGAGGGCCGGGACGTCGCGGCGCTCCCGCGCGACGAACTGGCGGCGACGCGCAACCGCAGCATCGGCTTCGTGTTCCAGAACTTCAACCTGCTCGCGCGCACCGCGGCGGTGGAGAACGTCGAGCTGCCGCTGGTCTACGCCGGGGTGCCGTCACGCGAGCGCCGCGGCCGCGCCATGGAAATGCTGGAGAAGGTTGGACTGGGCGAGCGCAGCGAGCACCATCCGGCCCAGCTCTCCGGCGGCCAGCAGCAGCGCGTCGCGATCGCACGCGCGCTGGTGACCCGGCCGCTGCTGATCCTCGCCGATGAGCCCACCGGGGCGCTGGATTCGCGCACCAGCCTGGAGATCATGGCGCTGCTGCAGGAGCTCAACCGGGGCGGCATGACCGTGGTGCTGGTGACCCACGAGCCCGACGTGGCGCGGTTCGCGCGCCGCATCCTGCGCTTCCGCGACGGCCGCGTGGTGCAGGACGAGGCCAACCACCGGCCGGAGGATGCCGCCTGCCTGCTGGCCGCGGAGCGCAAGGCGGCATGAACCTGCTCGGTCTGCTCCGCGTCGCCATGCGCGCGCTGGCGGTGAACAAGCTGCGCAGCGCACTCACCATGCTGGGCATCATCATCGGCGTCGCCGCGGTGATCGTGATGATCGCGGTCGGCGCCGGGGCGCAGGCGCGGGTCGAGGAGCAGATCCGGTCCCTCGGCTCCAACCTGCTGCTGATCCTGTCGGGTGCCACCACCTCCGGCGGCGTGCGCATGGGTTTCGGCTCCAACCTGACGCTGTCTGAGGAGGATGCCGCCGCCATCTCGCGCGAGATCCCCGAGACCACGGCGGCCCCCGCGCTGCGCGGCGCCGCCCAGGTGATCTGGGGCAACCAGAACTGGTCCACCGTGATCTTCGGCATCACGCCGGAGTACGTCGAGGTACGGCAGTGGGAACTGGCCAGCGGCCGCATGTTCGATCCCACCGACACCGCCGGCGCCACCAAGGTCTGCCTCGTCGGCCAGACCGTGGCGCGGCAGCTGTTCGGCGGCGTGGATCCGGTGGGCCAGGTGATCCGCGTGCGCCGTGTGCCGTTCACCGTCATCGGCGTGCTCGAGGGCAAGGGCCAGAGCATGATGGGCACCGACCAGGACGACTTGATCCTGATGCCCATCACCACCGCGCGGAGCCGCGTGCTCGGGGCCTCGGCGCGCGCAAAGCAGCGCAGCGTCGGCACCATCTGGGTCAAGGTCCAGGAGGGCTACGACATGAAGGCGGCCGAGGAGCAGGTGCGCGCGCTGCTGCGCCAGCGCCACCGCCTGCAGCCGGGCGCCGACGACGACTTCTCGCTGCGCAACCTGGAGGAGGTGGCGGCGACGCAGGAGGCCTCCAGCCGCGTGCTGGCGCTGCTGCTGGCGGCGGTGGCGTCGGTGTCGCTCGTGGTCGGCGGCATCGGCATCATGAACATCATGCTGGTGTCGGTGACCGAGCGCACGCGGGAGATCGGCCTGCGCATGGCGGTGGGCGCGCGCACCCGCGACATCCTGGGCCAGTTCCTGGTCGAGGCGGTGACGCTGTCGCTGATCGGCGGCATCGTCGGCATCCTGATCGGCGTCGGCGCCGCCGTGGGCATCGCGGAGCTGGCCGGCTGGCGCATCGTGCTCGCCCCCGAGTCGGTGATGCTGGCGGTCGCCTTCGCCTTCGCCATCGGCGTGTTCTTCGGCTTCTACCCGGCGCGCAAGGCGGCGCGCCTCAATCCGGT
>VGIA01000067.1 GCA_016868105.1 Betaproteobacteria bacterium
CGCCGACATCGGCGAGCGCCCCCGGAGGCAGTTCTGGCAGGACCGCAAGGCTGTCGAGCAGGTGATGACTGACCGAGCGCAGCGGGTCGCGGATCGCGGTGAGGTTATGCGTGCGGTTCCACTTCGCGAGCAGTTCGAGGTACGCCATCAGTTTCGCCGTCGCGCCCTCGGGCAGCGGCGCGTCGAGTCTCGGCGCAAGCATCGACAGCCCGCGGGACAGCGCGGCCTGCGGCGTCATGCGGTGGTCTGCTCGGGCGCGGCGCGGCGCGGTCCGCTCGCGCCGATGCGCTTCAGGTGTACCAGCAGGAGCGAAATTGCGGCCGGCGTGATCCCGGAGATACGCGCCGCCTGGCCGATGGTCTCGGGCCGGAGGCGCGCCAACTGCTGGCGCGCTTCCACCGCAAGCCCGCGCACCGCGGCGTAGTCGAAATCCAGCGGCAGGCGCAACGAATCCTGTGCGGCACGGCGCTCCACCTCGTCGCGCTGCCGTGCGATATAGCCCTCGTACTTGGCCTGGATTTCCACCTGCTCAGCCACCATGGGATCGTCCACAGCCTTGTAAGACGTTGTTAATTCAAAAAGTGAATGATAACTAACATTAGGCCGTCGCAGCAGGTCCGCGAGCCGGTACTCGCGTTCGATGGGCTGGCCCAGCAGGCGCTGGGCAGCTTGGGCTGGCACGCTTTGCGGATTGACCCAAGTGCTGCGCAGGCGCTCGCGCTCCTGCGCGATCGCATCCCGCTTGCGGTTGAACGCCGCCCAGCGGGCATCGTCCACCAGGCCCAGATTGCGCCCAGTCTCGGTGAGCCGGAGGTCGGCATTGTCTTCGCGCAGCATGAGCCGGTACTCGGCCCGGCTGGTGAACATGCGGTACGGCTCGGACACGCCGCGTGTCACCAGGTCGCTCACCAGGACCCCCAGATAGGCCTCGTCGCGGCCCGGGCACCAGGCATCGCGTCCCTTTGCCTGCAGCGCCGCGTTAATTCCGGCCAGCAGCCCCTGCGCTGCCGCCTCCTCGTAGCCGGTCGTACCGTTGATTTGCCCGGCGAAGAACAACCCCGGGATGGACTTGGTTTCCAGCGAAGACTTCAGTTCGCGGGGGTCAAAGTAGTCATATTCGATGGCATAGCCCGGACGCAGGATGTGCGCCTGCTCCAGGCCCCGGATGGAGCGCACCAGCGCCAACTGCACGTCGAACGGCAGGCTGGTGGATATGCCGTTGGGGTAGATCTCGCTGGTCTCCAGGCCCTCGGGCTCGAGGAAGATCTGGTGGCTGTCCTTGCCGGCGAAGCGATGGATCTTGTCCTCGATGGAGGGGCAATAGCGCGGACCCACCCCTTTGATGAGGCCCGTGAACATCGGCGAGCGATCCAGTCCCTCCCGGATGATCTCGTGGGTGCGGGCATTGGTGTGAGTCACCCAGCAAGGCAACTGCCTCGGGTGCATCTCCCGCCGGCCCAGGAAGGAGAACACCGGTGCGGGCGTGTCTCCCGGCTGTTCCTCCAGCAAGCCCCAATCGATGGTCTTGCCATCCAGGCGCGGCGGCGTGCCGGTCTTCAGCCGACCCACGGGCAGCTTCAACTCCCGCAACCGGGCAGCCAGCGTGACCGCCGCCGGGTCGCCCGCCCGGCCCGCGACCGCGTTCTCCAGGCCGACGTGGACTTTCCCTGCCAGGAACGTCCCGGCCGTCAGGACCACGGTCCGGCCGCTGAAGCGGATCCCGAGCTGGGTCACCACGCCGGTGGCCCGCCCGCCTTGGACCAGGATGTCGTCCACGGCCTGCTGGAACAAGGTCAGGTTGGGCTGGTTCTCCAGGCGCCGCCGGATCGCCCGGCGGTACAGCATCCGGTCGGCCTGGGCCCGCGTGGCGCGGACGGCATGGCCCTTGGACCGATTCAGGATCCGGAACTGGATTCCGGCCTCGTCCGTGGCAAGGGCCATGGCACCACCCAGGGCATCCACTTCCCTGACCAGATGCCCCTTGCCGATGCCGCCAATGGAAGGGTTGCAGGACATTTGACCCAGCGTCTCGATGCTATGCGTGAGCAGGAGCGTCCTCGAGCCGGCACGCGCAGCGGCGAGCGCGGCTTCGGTGCCGGCGTGGCCGCCGCCGATCACGATGACGTCAAAGGTGTCCGGAAATCGCATCGGAAGGCCCAGGGAAGGGGCAATCATACGTGAGCGTTCCACGTGGAACCACCCTGATTCGCGGGGGTTCCGGCGAGGCTTGATGTTCCACGTGAAACGTTGAGGACGGAACGCTATGCTGCGACGCAGCAATACTTATCCACAGGCAGCACCCGTGAGACAATCGCTGCCCTTTCACGCCGCAACCCCGCCCAACGGGTTCGCACCTGATGCTTTCGCTAGCCCGCTATGCAACGCTGCTGGAGCGCCCCCATTTGCGCTCGCTCATCCTCGCCTCGATCCTCGGCCGCCTGCCGGTGGGCATCCTGGGCCTGGCGATCCTGCTGCTCGCGCAGTCGGTCAAAGGGTCGTTTGCGCAAGGCGGCATCGCGAGCGCCAGTTACGTTATCGGCTTGGCAGCGGTCGCGCCGCTGCTGGGGCGAGCGATCGACCGCTTCGGGCCGCGGCCGACGCTATTGGCCTGTGCCGTCGCCTTCCCCTCGGCCCTGATCGGAACCGTGCTCGCCTACTCGCTGCAGGCGCCGCTCTGGGTCGCGCTGGCTTGCGCGGCCGCCTCCGGCGCGAGCTTTCCGCCGATCACAGCCTGCATGCGGACCTTCTTCAAGCGACAGTTGAAGGAGGACGCCCTGCTCACCACCGCCTATTCGCTGGAGTCGGTGCTGATCGAGCTGATCTTCATCACCGGCCCGATGCTGGTGGCGCTGTTGGTCGCCTTCGCCTCGCCCTCGATGGCCGTGCTGTTCGCGGCCGGCTGCGGCTTCCTCGGCCCGCTCCTGTTCCTGCGTGCGCGCGCCCTCGCGCAGTGGCGCATCGAGCCCCGCAGGGGCGCAAGCCTGTTCGGGCCGCTGACGCGGCCCGCCTTCTGCCATCTGCTGATCGTGATCCTGTGCTACGCGAGCGCCTTCGGCCTGATCGAGATCGGCGCCACCGCGCATGCGGCCGAGGCTGGAATGCCTGCTTATGCCGGCGTGCTGCTGGGAATCATGAGCGTGGGCAGCGCCGCGGGCGGGCTGTTCTATGGCAGCCGGACTTGGCGCATGCCGCTCAGCCGCCAGTTCCCGCTCACATTGGCGCTGATGGGGTTGGGGGTCGCGCCGCTCGCGATCGGCCTCCCGGAGTGGCTGTTCGCGCCGTACTGCGTCGTTGCCGGCGTGGCGATGGCACCGGCGCTGATCATGCAGGCGATGCTGGTCGCGAAAACCTCGCAGCCGGAGCACTCCGCGGAGGCGTTCACCTGGTCGGCGACGGGACTGCTCGCCGGTGTTGGCCTCGGGCTGACACTGGGGGGGCTGCTGCTGGAATTCACCCGCTCGCCGACGGTGTTTGCGGCGGCGGCGGCGATTGCGGTGCTCGCCGCCGTGCTGGCGTTGCCGATGATCCGGCCGAGAGCCTGAGCTAGGCGGCGAGCCTCCGGTGCAGGGTGCTGCGACGCGTCTCGAGCGCCGCCGGCATGCGGCTGCCGAGCTTGCCGAACAACTCGTCGTGCGACTTCAGTTCTGCCGCCCAGGCCGGCTCCGCGACGCGGCAAATATCCTCGAACTGCTCGCGACCGAAACCAGCCAACCCGGACCATTGCAGGTCCTCGTAGCGCGGAATGATCCCCAGCGGCGTCTCCGCCCCCGAGGCGCGCTCGGCGCACCGGTCCAGGATCCACTTCAGCACGCGCATGTTCTCGGAGAAACCCGGCCAGACGAACTTGCCGTTCGCGTCTTTGCGGAACCAGTTGACGAGGAAGATGCGCGGCGGCTTCGCCACCGCCTTGCCCATCTGGAGCCAATGCGAGAAGTAATCGGCCATGTGGTAACCGCAAAACGCGATCATGGCCATGGGGTCGCGCCGTACCACGCCCACCTTGCCCGTGATCGCTGCGGTCGTCTCCGAACCCAGCGTGGCACCCATGTACACGCCTTCCTCCCAGTTCGAGGCCTCCACCACCAGCGGCACCGTGGAGGAACGCCGGCCGCCGAAAATGAACGCCGCGACCGGCACGCCCTGCGGGTCCTCCCAGGCCGGGTCGATCGACGGGCACTGCGAGGCGGCGACCGTGAAGCGCGAATTGGGATGCGCGGCCGGGCGGCCGCAGCCCGGGGTCCATTCCCTGCCCTGCCAGTCGATCAGCCGGGCCGGCGGGGTCTGGGTCATCTCCTCCCACCATACGTCCCCTTCGGGCGTCAGCGCGACATTGGTGAAGATCACGTTCGCCCGCAGCATCTTCATGGCGTTCGAGTTGGTCTTCTCCGAGGTCCCCGGCGCGACGCCGAAGAACCCGGCCTCCGGGTTGATGGCGTAGAAGCGGCCGTCCCTGCCGGGCTTGATCCAGGCGATGTCCTCGCCCACCGTGGTCACCTTCCAGCCGGCGAAGGACGCCGGCGGGATGACCATGGCGAAGTTGGTCTTGCCGCAGGCGCTCGGGAAGGCCGCGGTGACGTAGTGTTTTTCACCCGCGGGCGATTCCACCCCGAGGATCAGCATGTGCTCGGCCAGCCAGCCCTCGTCGCGCGCCATCACCGAGGCGATGCGCAGCGCGAGGCACTTCTTGCCCAGCAGCGCGTTGCCGCCGTAGCCCGAACCGAAGGACCAGATCTCGCGCGTCTCGGGGAAATGCACGATCCACTTCTCGGCATCGTTGCAGGGCCAGGGCACGTCCTTCGCCCCGGGCGCCAGCGGCGCACCGACCGAATGCACGCAGGGCACGAAGGCGCCCTCCTGCCCCAGGTGCTCCAGCACCGCGCGGCCCATGCGCGTCATCAGCTTCATGTTCACCGCCACGTAGGCCGAATCGGTGAGTTCCACGCCCACCTGCGCGATGGGCGAGCCGATCGGTCCCATCGAGAAGGGCACCACGTACAGGGTGCGGCCGCGCATGCAACCGTCGAACAGGCGCCGGAGCGTGGCGCGCATCTCGCCGGGCTCGATCCAGTTGTTGGTCGGCCCGGCATCCTCCTTCCTCGCCGAGCAGATGAACGTGCGCTCCTCCATGCGCGCGACGTCCGCCGGATGCGAGCGTGCCAGATAGCTTCCCGGGCGCAGCTTCTCGTTCAGCTTGAGGAAGGTCCCGGCCTGCACCAGTTCGGCGCACAGCCGGTCGTATTCCACCTGCGATCCGTCGCACCAGAGCACCCGCTCAGGCTTGACCAGCGCCGCGACCCCTGCGACCCATTCCACCAGTTTCCGGTGATGTACCCAGTCGGGTCGGGCGGGCAACGGGGGCATCCAGGCGGCTCCTGAAAACAAAACGGCCCTAGGAGGCCCCGGGCCGGTCGGGTTTGATGTGGGGGCGCATTTTACCGCGCCGGGGCAGGATCGGGCGCCCGCCGGCGGCAGGTGACAGCCCAAAAGGTAATCGATCGGTTACATTCGACCGCTCCCGCGCCCCAGGCCGACCCTACTTTCCGATGCAGAACCGGGCGAAAATCCGGCCCAACAGGTCCTCCGAGGTGACTTCGCCCGTGATCTCGGACAGCGCCTGCTGCGCCAAGCGCAGGTCTTCGGCAAACAGCTCCCAGCGGCCCCCCTGCGCCGCGGCCAGGCCAAGCTGCGCCCGCGCGCGTTCCAACGCGCGCAAATGGCGCTCGCGGGCGAGGAACACCGCCTCCCCGCCCCGCTCCCAGCCGGCGGCTTCGAGCAGCGCCGCCCGCAGCAGATCCAGGCCCTCGCCGGTCTTCGCCGAGAGCCGCACTTCACCCGCCGTCCGCGCCGGCGCCATTCCGGCGAGGTCGATCTTGTTGAGGACGCGGATCCGCACCGCGCCCGCCGGCAACGCCGTTTCGAAGCCGCAAAGGATGTCCCCGTCGCCTCCGCCGCCCGCCTCGAGCACCGCAAGGACGACGTCGGCGCGCCGGATTTCCTGCCAGGCGCGCTCGATGCCGATGCGCTCGGCCTCGTCGGCCGATTCACGCAGGCCGGCGGTGTCCACGACATGAAGCGGCACGCCCTCGATGCGGATGTCCTCCCGCACCAGGTCGCGCGTGGTCCCCGCCACCGGCGTCACGATGGCGCGCTCGGCACCCGCCAGCCGGTTGAGCAGACTGGATTTGCCAACGTTGGGCCGGCCGGCGATCACCACGTGGAGTCCCTCCCGGAGCAGGCTGCCTTGACGGCTCCGGGCAAGCACAGTCTCCAGCGCAGCCTGCGTCGAAGCCAATCGCCTGTGCGCGTCGTCGCGGTGCAGTTCGTCCACCTCCTCTTCCGGAAAATCCAGCATCGCCTCGGTGAGCGCGCGCAGCTCGGTGAGCTCCGACACCAGCTGGCGTACCGCCGCGGAGAATTCGCCCTCCAGGGACCGCAGCGCGGAGCGCGCCGCGGCCGAACTCGCGGCATCGATCAGGTCGGCCACGGCTTCGGCCTGCGCGAGGTCGAGGCGGCCGTTGAGGAAGGCGCGGCGCGTGTACTCGCCCGGTTCGGCGAGGCGCGCGCCGGCATCCAGCACGGCGCCAAGGACTGCCTGTATCACCACCGGCCCGCCGTGCCCCTGGAACTCGAGCACCGGCTCCCCGGTGTAGGAATGCGGCGCGGGAAAGTAAAGGGCGATGCCCTGGTCCAGCTTGCCGCCGCCGGCGCCGCGCGCGCTGGCCAGGGTCGCCCGCCGGGGTGCGGGCAACGCACCGAGCAGAGCGCGGGCGATGTCCGGCACCCTGGTGCCCGACACCCGCACCACGCCGATGCCGCCGCGTCCGGGTGGCGTGGCGATGGCGGCGATGGTGTCGGGGGCGGGATCCGGCCTCAGCTCACCGCTTGGCATGGGCAGGCTTGTCGCGCTCGAACATGCGCTGGATCTGCCACTGCTGGAGGATGGAAAGGATGTTGTTGATCAGCCAGTACAGCACCAGCCCGGCCGGGAAGAAGAAGAAGAACACGCTAAAGACGTAGGGCATGAACAGCATCACCTTCGCCTGCACCGGGTCGGGCGGCACCGGGTTGAGCTTGGTCTGGATCACCATCGTGATGGTCATCAGCACCGGCAGCACGTAATAGGGGTCGAGCGCCGACAGGTCCTGGATCCAGAGCATGAACGGCGCGTGGCGCAGCTCGATCGCCGCCAGCAGCACCCAGTACAGGGCGATGAACACCGGGATCTGAACCAGGATCGGGAAGCAGCCCCCGAGCGGATTGATCTTCTCGGTGCGGTACAGCTCCATCATCGCCTGGTTCATCTTGTTGCGGTCGTGCTCGTACATCTCGCGGATCTTGGTCAGGCGCGGGGTGATCAGCTTCATCTTCGCCATCGACTTGTAGCTCGCCGCCGAGAGCGGGAAGAACAAGAGCTTGATGGTCACCGTGAGCAGGATGATGGCAACGCCCCAGTTGCCCGTGAGTTGGTGGAAGAACTCCAGAACGGCGAACAGCGGCCAGGCGATGATGGTAAGCCAGCCGTAGTCCACCACCAGCTCGAAACCGGTCGCCGCCGCCTGCAGGCGGCGCTGCTCCTGCGGCCCGACGTACAGCGGCGCCACCAGCTGCGCGCTGCCGCCGGGCGCGATCGCCGGCGCCGGCATCAGGAGCCGCCCGGCATAGGTGCCGTCCTGGCGCTTCTCCATCACGTAGTCGCGCGGCGCCCCCGCCACCGGCAGCCAGCCGGCGACGAAATAATGCTGCACGAAGGCGAGCCAGCCGTCCTTCGCCTGGCGCACATGGTCGGGCTTGCCGCTGTCGATGTCCGAGAGCGCGACCTTCTGGAACTTCTTCTCCTCGGTGTACACCGAGAAGCCGAAGAAGCTCTGCGCGCCGAAGGACTGCGCGATGGAACTGCCGCCGGCAGGGGACTTGCCATTATGCGTGAGCTGGAAGTAGCCAAATGGCGACAGCGGCGCGGCGCCAGTGTTGCGCAGCTCGAGCGCCACCTCGACCAGGTAGCTGTCGCGGCTGAAACGGTAGACCTTGTCCACCGCGAGGCCGTCGCGGCCCTCGGCGCTCAGGCGCAACTCCAGGCTCTTGCTGCCGGGCTCCAGGCTGCGTGCGCCGGGCTGCAGGCGCCACAGACTGCGGTGATTGGGACCGCCCTCGCCCGCCACGCCGCTTTGTGCCTCGTAGGCGAACTCCGGCCCAAGCAAGGTGTAATTCTTCTTCGGGTCGGTGCCGTCCCGGTGGGCAATGAGTTCGACGCGCTTCAGCGTCCCGCCCAGGGTGTCGATCTCGGCCAACAGCAGGTCGGTGCGCACCTGCACTGTCTCGCCCTTGGTGTCCGTGGCCCCCTGCGGCGCGACCGCGGCGGGAGCCGCGGCCGGCGGTCCGGGCGCGGCGCCGGCTGCGGGCGCTGCCGGCGCGGGGGACTGCGCCGGCGCGGCCGGGGCTGGCACCGCTGCGCCGGGCTGCGCCTGTACCGGCGGGGGCTTGGGGCGCTTCTCCCGCTCCCAAGCGTCCCAGAGCAGCAGGAGCGAGAAGCTGAAAACAAACAACAGGATCAGACGCTGCGTATCCAATTTGATGTCCCGATCAAGAATGCGCCGAGGGCGCCGTAACTGGTCTTTCTTCCGGCACCGGGTCGAAACCACCGCGATGCCAGGGACCGCAGCGGCACAGCCGCCGCGCAGTGAGCCAGCCCCCGCGTAGTGCGCCGTAGCGGCCCAGGGCCTGCTCGGCGTAGGCCGAGCAGCTCGGATGGAAGCGGCACGACGGCGCCAGCAAAGGGCTGACGCACAGCCGGTAGCCGCGCACCAGGGTGCGCATCAAGGCGCCGATCATGCCCTGATGGCCTGCAGCAGTCCGCGCAGCAAGACGATCATGTCGGGTCCGGGATCCGCCCCAAATGGCGGACGCACCAGCAGGTCGACGGCACCGAGCTGGGCCAGCGCCGACCGCTCCAGCCGGAATGCCTCGCGGATGCAGCGCTTGATGTGATTGCGCACCGTCGCCTTTGCCGAATGCTTGCGTGATATCAGGATACCGAGGCGAGGCGGTCCGGCCTCCCGCCGCGCCAGGAAGAAAACGAACCCCCGGCTGGAACTGCGTTTGCCGCCCCGCAGCAGCGGTTCGAAGGCCGCCTTGCCGCGTATCCGCCGCGCCGGTCCCAGTCCCAAGCGCGCCCGCTGCGGCTCGCCGAGCACGCTGCTGGGCCGGCCTAGACCGCGAGGCGCTTGCGCCCCTTGGCCCTGCGGGAGGCGAGCACGGCGCGCCCGCCCCGCGTGCGCTTGCGCACAAGAAAGCCGTGGCGGCGCGCGCGCCGGGTCTTGGAGGGCTGGTAAGTTCGCTTCATCGGCGTGTTCGATCGAAAAAGGGCGGTATTAGAGCCCGCGCATCAAAGCCTTGTCAAATGATCCTTGCCCGGGCGCGGCTGCGGAGAACGCCAGCCACTATCCCTTACCGCCTGTGGATAACCCGCCACGGAACGGGTAAACTTCAGCCTCTCCGGGGCGTCGCCTTCGCACCTGTGGAATCCTCCCCCGAAAAGTCACCCAGAACACGCCGACACACAGCGCCAGACCGGACCCCGCGACCAAGATGCAGACCCTCTGGCACGCCTGCCTGCGACGACTCGAGCAGGAGCTGCCCGCGCAACAGTTCAACACCTGGATCCGGCCGCTTGCGCCGCAAGCCGACGCGGCGGACCCTGCGGCGCTGGTGCTCTCCGCCCCCAACAAATTCGTGCTGCAGATGGTGCGCGAGCGCTTCGTCGCCCGCATCGGGCGGCTGGCGGAGGAAACCTGCGGCCGCGAGACCCTGGTGAAGCTGGTGCTCGCCCGCCCGGCGCAATCTCCGCTCCGCGGCCATGCCGCGCCGCCCGCAACGGCGCCGGAGCGCGCCCGCTTCAGCAGCCAGTTCAGCTTCGAGAGCCTGGTCACCGGGAAGGCCAATCAGCTCGCGCGCGCCGCCGCGGTGCAGGTTGCCGAGAACCCTGGCATGTCGTACAACCCGCTGTTTATCTATGGCGGCGTCGGCCTAGGCAAGACCCATCTGCTGCTCGCCATCGGCAACTGCCTCGCCGCGGCCCGGCCGCAGGCCAAGATCCGCTACTCCCACGCCGAGCAGTACGTGACCGACGTGGTGCGCGCCTACCAGCAGAAGTCGTTTGAGGAATTCAAGCGCTTCTACCATTCCCTCGACCTGCTACTAATCGACGACATCCAGTTCTTCTCCAACAAGGACCGCACCCAGGAGGAGTTCTTCTACGCCTTCAACGCGCTGGTGGAGGCGCACAAGCAGATCGTCATCACCTGCGACACCTACCCGAAGGAGATCGCCGGCATGCAGGAGCGGCTGATCTCGCGCTTCGGCTGGGGACTCACGGTGGCGATCGAGCCGCCGGAGTTGGAGATGCGGGTCGCGATCCTGCTGAAGAAGGCGGGGGCCGAGGCGGCGCCTATCACCGAGGACATCGCTTTCTTTATCGCCAAGCACATCCGCTCCAACGTGCGCGAGCTCGAGGGAGCGCTGAAGAAGGTGCTCGCCTACGCCCGGTTTACCGGCCGCGAGCTGTCGCTGGAACTGGCACGCGAGGCGCTGCGCGACATCCTGCAGGTCGCCAACCAGCAGATCGGCGTCGAGGGCATCCAGAAAACGGTGGCGGAGTACTTCAAGATCAAGATGTCGGACATGCACTCCAAGCGCCGCACGCGCAATGTCGCCCGACCGCGGCAGATCGCCATGGCGCTTGCCAAGGACCTGACCCAGATGAGCCTGCCGGAGATCGGAGAGGCCTTCGGCAACCGCGACCACACCACCGTGCTGCATGCCTGCCGCACCATCGCCTCGCTGCGCAAGACAGACCAGGGCCTGAACCGCGACTACCATCTGCTCGAGCAGGTGCTGAAGAGATGAATGCAAAAGCTGTGCGCAAGCGCGGGATCAATTGTGGATAAGGCCTGTTCCCGGTGCGGTGCGCGAGAACATCCACAAACCCCGGGCAAGTCATCAACAGGGTACGAGAGCGCCGGAAAGCCGCCAAACCATTGCGGCGCTGAGGGAACCGGACTTATCCAAGATCCGGCAAGGCCCTACTAGCGATTACTATAGTTAAGGAAACAAGAATGATTCTGGTAAAAGCCAAACGGGACGAGCTGCTGCTACCGCTCTCCGCGGTGAGCGGCATCATCGAACGCCGGCACACGCTGCCGATCCTGTCCAACGTGCTGATCGAACGCGGCGCGGGCGTGCTGTCGTTTCTCGCCACGGACATCGAGATCCAGATCACCACCCGCAGCGCGGTGGAACCTTCCGGCGAGGCCCGTGCGGTCACCGTAGGCGCGCGCAAGCTGGTAGACATCCTGCGCGCCCTGCCTGAGGGCGCCGAAGTCACGCTGCAGCAGCAGGACAAGCGCCTGCAGCTGAAGGCCGGCAAGAGCCGCTTCTCGCTGCAGACCCTGGCGGCGGCGGATTTTCCCAGGCTCGCCAAGCCGGCGGGCGAGGTGGCGCGCTTCGCGCTGCCACAGAAGGCGCTGCGCCGGCTCATCGGCCTGGTGCAGTACGCCATGGCGCAGCAGGACATTCGCTATTACCTCAATGGCCTGCTGATGGTCGTGGACGAGGGCCAGCTGCGGCTGGTGGCCACCGACGGTCATCGCCTCGCCTACGCCGCCACGGCGCTGACGGTGAAGGCGCCGCGCCAGGAGGTCATCGTGCCGCGCAAGACCGTGCTCGAGCTGGCCAAGCTGCTGGGCGAGGTCGATGACGAGATCCGCGTCGAACTCGCCGCCTCGCAAGCCGCATTCTCCTTCGGCAGCGTCGACCTGGTGTCCAAGCTGATCGACGGCAAGTTCCCGGACTACACCCGGGTGATTCCTGCAGGCAACAAAAACAAGCTCTCGATCAAGCGCGAAGCCCTTCGCCAGGCGCTGCAGCGCGCCGCGATCCTGTCCAACGAGAAGTTCCGCGGCGTGCGCTGGGTGCTCACCGATGGCACGCTCAAGATCGTGTCCTCCAACACCGAGCAGGAGGAAGCCGAGGAGACGCTGGAGGTGGATTACAAGGGCGATGCCCTGGACATCGGCTTCAACGTCAACTACCTGCTCGACGCGCTGAACAACGTCGCCGGCGCCGAGGTGCACTGCAGCTTTGGCGATTCGGCCTCCAGCGCGCTGCTGCAGTTCCCGACGGAGCCCGATTTCCGGTACGTCGTCATGCCGATGAGGATCTGACGCAGTGGACAAGCCGGAGCAGCAGCAGCTTGAATCAGACGGCTACGACTCGGATTCGATCAAGATCCTGAAGGGCCTGGAGGCGGTGCGCAAGCGCCCGGGGATGTACATCGGCGACACCTCCGACGGCACGGGCCTGCACCACATGGTGTTCGAGGTTTTGGACAACGCCGTCGACGAGGCGCTCGGCGGCTTCTGCGATGAGATCCTGGTCACCATCCACACCGACAACTCGGTGTCGGTGCTGGACAACGGCCGCGGCATTCCGACCGGGACCAAGGAAGACGACGAGGAGAAGCGCTCGGCGGCCGAGATCGTCATGACCGAGCTGCACGCTGGCGGCAAGTTCGATTCCAACACCTACAAGGTCTCGGGCGGCCTGCATGGCGTCGGCGTCTCGGTGGTGAATGCGCTCTCCAGCTGGTTGCGCCTCACGATCTGGCGCGACGGCAAGGCGCACCAGATCGAGTTCGCGGACGGCGCACCGACCGCGCCGCTGCGCGTCACCGGGACCACCGAGAAGCGGGGGACGGAAGTGCACTTCCTCGCCTCGCGCAGCA
>VGIA01000068.1 GCA_016868105.1 Betaproteobacteria bacterium
CAGGCCGGCGAAGATCGCGGCGCCGACCCAGTTGTTGTGGCGGAAGGCGCGGAAGCAACCCTCGCGCGTGCGGTTGCGGATCAGCCGATGGTGGTACAGCATCAGCGCGGCGGCGGCGGCGAGCCCGACGTAGAACGGCCAGGCGAGGCGCAGCCCGGCGCCGATGCCGGCGAGAATCGCGAGCATGCCGGCGTAGGCCGCCATCACGCCCGCGACGTCCCAGCGACCGAGCGTGATCGCGGAGCTGCGGATGCCGATCCTGCGGTCGTCGTCCCGGTCCACCATGGCGTACTCGGTATCGTAGGCGAACGAGTAGCAGACGTTGGCGGCCAGCAGCGCCCAGCACTCCCAGGGCAGGCCGTCGCGCAGCGCGGCGTAGGCCATCGGAATGCCGAAGCCGAACGCCACCCCGAGGTGCAGTTGCGGCAGCGCGAACCAGCGCTTGGTGTAGGGGTAGCTGGCCGCAACGGCGAGCGCGACCAACGACAGCAGGATGGCGAAGCGGTTGAGCAACAGGGCGAGGCCGAAGGCCACCGCCGCCAGCGCCGCCGCCACCGCGAGCGCCTCCCTTGGCGTGATCTCCCCGGCCGCCAGCGGGCGGAGGCGCGTGCGCTCGACCATCGGGTCGAAGCGCCGGTCGGCGAAGTCGTTCAACGCGCAGCCGGCGCTGCGCATCAGGAATACGCCGACGACGAAAATCATCACCACCTCGAGCGGCGGCCGGCCGCGGCCGGCGAGCCAGAGCGCCCAGAGCGTCGGCCACAGCAGCAGCAGGGCGCCCTCGGGCTTGTCGAGTCGGATCAACCGCTCGTAGGCATCGATGCGCCTGCGCAGGCAAGCCGCGTCCATGATTCGAGGATATCAGCTAAGCACGCAGCAGATCGCGCCTCGCGCCCAGCCAGCGCTCGACATGGCGCTCGGCGGCGGCCGGATCGGCCTCCAGCAGCGCCTCGGCCGACTCGCGCGCCGCGATCAGCAGCGGCTCGTCCTTGTCCAGGTCCGCGAAGCGCAGCAGCGGCGTGCCGCTCTGCGCCTCGCCCAGGACCTCGCCCGGACCACGCAGGGCCAGGTCCTGGCGCGCGATCTCGAAGCCGTCTGCGTTCTCGTACACCACCTTGAGGCGCGCGCGCGCAGCCTGGGACAGCGGGCTGGCGTAGAGCAGGATGCAGGCACTGTCCAGGCTGCCGCGACCGATGCGGCCGCGCAGCTGGTGCAGCTGCGCCAGGCCGAAGCGCTCGGCATGCTCGAGCACCATCAGCGAGGCGTTGGGCACGTCGAGGCCGACTTCGATCACGGTGGTGGCCACCAGCAGGTGGATGCGGCCGGCGCTGAATGCCGCCATCACCGCCGCCTTGTCTGCCGCCGGCAGGCGGCCGTGCACCAGCCCGACGTTGAGGTCTTTCAGATCCGCGCTCAGCGCCGCGTGGGCGTCGATCGCGCTCTGCAGGTCGCCCTGCTTGGATTCTTCAATCACCGGGCACACCCAGTAGGCCTGTTGCCCGGCCCGGCAGGCGTCGCGGATCCGCGCCAGCACCTCGCCGCGGCGCGCCTCCGACACCAGCTTCGTCGATACCGGCCGGCGGCCCGGGGGCAGCTCGTCGATCACCGACAGGTCGAGGTCGGCGTAATAGCTCATCGACAGCGTGCGCGGGATCGGCGTCGCGCTCATCATCAACTGGTGCGGAGCGCTCCGCGCCTGGGCCTTCTTTCTCAGCGCAAGGCGCTGCCTGACCCCGAAGCGGTGCTGCTCGTCGACGACCGCCAGCGCGAGGCGCGCGAACACCGAGGCGTCCTGGAACAGCGCATGGGTGCCGAGGCCGATCTGCGCCTCGCCGCCCGCCAGCGCCGCCAGCGCCGTCTTCTTCTGCGCCCTGGTCAATCCGCCGTGCAGCCAGGCGATGCGCACCCCCAGCGGCGCGAGCCATCCGGTGAACTTGCGATAGTGCTGTTCGGCGAGGATCTCGGTGGGCGCCATCACCGCGGCCTGCAGCCCGGCGTCGACGGCGGCAAGGCACGCGATCGCGGCGACAATGGTCTTGCCGCTGCCGACGTCGCCCTGCAGCAGGCGCTGCATCGGATGCGGTTGCGCCAGGTCCTTCAGGATCTCCGCCATGGCGCGGCGCTGCGCGCGGGTGAGGCGAAAGGGCAGCTTCGCCAGCAAGCGCTTGAGCAGCGCCCCGTTGGCCGGCAAGGCCGGCGCGTCGCGCCCGCGGCGCGCCCGGTACGCCATGCGCATGGACAACTGCTGCGCGAGCAGCTCGTCGAACTTCACCCGCCGCCAGGCCGGGTGGGTGCGTTGCGCCAGGGCCGCGGCATCGGCCTGCGGCGGCGGCTGGTGCAGCAGGCGAACGCTTTCGGCGATCCCCTGCAGCGAATGGCGCCGCAGCAGCGACTGGGGCAGCGTCTCGGCCAGTTCCGCTCCCGCCAGCGCTTCCAGCACCAGCCTGCGCAGCAGCGGCTGCGCAAGCCCCGCGGTGCTCGGATAGATCGGCGTCAACGCGCTCGCCAGGGGTTCACCCTCGGGCACCAGGCGGTAGCGGGGATGGATCATCTCGGCGCCGAACAAGCCGCGCCGCACTTCGCCGTAGGCTCGCACCAGCAGGCCTTCGTCCGCCGCGCGTTGAAATGCTTTCAACTGGCTGCCGTAGAAGTTCAGGAACCGCAGCGCGAGGCCCTCGGCGCGCACCACCAGCTGGCGCCGCGGACGATAGGCGACTTCGGGCTTGAGCACACGCGCCTCGACCAGCACCGGACGGTCCAGTGGTGCCGCCTCAGGCGCGAACACCGCGGTCTCGTCCTCGTAGCGCAGCGGCAGGTGCAACGCCAGCTCGGCACGCGAACGCATGCCGAGCCTGGCCAGCTTGCCCTCGATTCCAGGCGCCGGGCCGGGCTTGTTACCCGCCACTGGCGCGCCTCTAGCCCAGGTGCAGGATGCAGTCGATTTCGACCAGGGCGCCGCGCGGCAGGCTAGCGACGCCGACCGCGGCGCGCGCCGGAAACGGCTCCCGGAGGTGCCGCGCCATGCTCTCGTTCACCTTCGCGAAATGCGTCAGGTCAGTGAGGTAGACCGTCATACGCACCGCGTGCGCCAGGCCGCTACCGGCCGCCTGCGCAACCGCGGCGAGGTTCAGGAACACGCGCTCGATCTGCGCCTCGATCCCCTGCACCATCTGCCCGGTTGCGGGATCCAGTCCGATCTGGCCCGACAGGTACACGGTGTCCCCGGCGCGAACGGCCTGCGAGTAGGCGCCGATGGCCGCCGGCGCGGCTTTCGTGTGCACGGTGGTTTTCACGCTTAGAATCTTAGCTGAAATGCCCACCCCGCCGTGACCAGCCCGACGATCGAGAGCCTGGAGAAGCTGATCGGCACGCCGCGCGACGGCGCCCTGCTGCGCTACTCGCTAGGCAACGAATGGCTCAAGGCGGGCGACGCCGCCGCCGCGGCCGCGCAGCTGCGCGAAGCGGTGATTCGCGACCCGGCCTACTCCGCGGCCTGGAGGCTGCTGGGGCGAGCGCTCGCGGCCACGGGAGACCAAGCGCAGGCCCTGGAGGCCTGGCGCAAGGGCATCGCGGCGGCGCGGGCCAGGGGCGACAAGCAGGCCGAGAAGGAGATGACCGTGTTCGCGCGCCGCATCGAGAAGAAGCGGCCGGCATGAGGGAACGCCGCAAGCCGCAGCAGGCGCTTAATGTCCTGGGCGAACCGCTGGCGCCCTGCAGCCTGGACCCGCTCACCGGGTTCTACCGGGACGGCTGCTGCAACACCGGCTATGACGACACCGGCATCCACACGGTGTGCGTGCGCGTCAGCCGCGAGTTCCTCGCGTTCTCGAAAGCGCGCGGCAACGACCTCGGCACGCCGGCGCCGGAGTACGGCTTCGCCGGCCTGAAACCCGGCGACCAGTGGTGCCTGTGCGCCGGCCGCTGGCGCGAGGCGCTGGAGGCCGGCATGGCGCCGCCAGTGGTGCTGGCGGCAACGCACGAGGAAACGTTGGCGGTGGTGCCGCTGGAGGCGCTCAAGCGCCACGCCCTTGACCTGTCGTGATCCGGGGGACACCAGAATTGGTGGAGTGGAAGGGGATCGAACCCTCGACCTCCGCATTGCGAACGCGGCGCTCTCCCAGCTGAGCTACCACCCCAGAGAAGGGCGAAGATTTTACAGGAGAATCCCGGCAGCAGGGAATCTGACCGTCTCCGAAATGATCGCCGTCAAGTCGGGCCTCGGCTACGTGCTCTGGGATGCCTATTCGAGCTGCAGGACGTCGAACTGTCGGTGACGCCGCACGAATTCACCGCCATTCTCGGGCTTTCGGGCTGCGGTGACCTGCGTTGTTTCAAATACCACTTCTAGTGAGAGATTTTGCTAATCTTTCGCTCAAATAATGAACTAACCAGCTTTTTCTATACCAGGTTGAATGTAGTGTTTAACCTGGAAGAAGGAGTCGGAAGATGGCAAAGAAGAGATTTGGCCCGGAGCAGGTGGTGGCGAAGCTGCGGCAGATCGAGGTGCTCACCGCGGCTGGCAAGGCGCTAGCCAGCAAGGAGGCTGGAATCACCGCTGTCACCTACTACCGCTGGCGCACGGAGTACGGGGGGTCTGAAGGCCAACCAGGCGAAAAAGATGAAAGAGGCTTTGCGGAGTTCGACTGAGCGCGGACGGGAGGGCATCTACACCGCCAAGAACCCGGCATGATTGGCCTCGCGAGCCGCAGACGGGTTGGTAGTCGTTAATTGGCTGAAAGCTCGCACCAAATTGCTGATTTTGATCGGCGGGCACACAGTTAGGGCTGCCGCACCACCTATTCTTTGCATTTGAACGATCCGCAAATCGTGAGCGGCATTTGCGTTAAGCAAGGCCTGCAAAGCACGTTCGAGCACACTTGGCGCTGGAACACCAAAATACCCATGTGGCAGTCCCTCGAAATGTTTGACCCTTGGGTGAACTTCCCGCTTGGTGCTAAGGTGCAAGACGTCACCTTTGAGCGCAAATTCACAGACCAGCCAGAACAGCTCACCGTAGTGATCGTGCCAGGCAATACGCACAACCCATTGAATCACGACAGAGAGCGAAGCAGCTTAAACGCCTGGCTGGACAAACAAGTGCCCAAAGCGCTGGGCTTTTACCAGAACGGTTTTGACTACGAACGCTTTTTGCCCGAGTTGCAGCAACGCTTAGGCGATAGAGCAAATCAACCAGCACAGAGAGACATCAAATATGTCAACCCTTTTTTGGGCACTTGGGGTTTCGCTGTTAGCTTTTTCGCCAAGCCGTTGAGTTGGGCACCCCACTGAGATTGAATCCGAAGATATGCTGCCCTGTCAGCGCAGTAAGGAGCGAATGAGAGTCGCACACATGGCTCCTAGCCGTTGGCATCAAAGGCTAGTGCAAGAGGCTACCGAAAGGGAAAGTTTGAGTTGCTATTCCCCCTCTAAAGCGCGGTTTCATCGAACGCAAACAGCACACAGGCGAAAAAAAGGACTGGTAAGCGCCTGCAAAAGCTATGGATCTTTACCAATAGCGGCTCGTGACGCGACATAAGCGGCATTGTGCGCCGCTAAACTAGAACCGAAGAGCGCGAGAATGGCCAAATCGTGCGGTACAACGCAGCCTGGGGCGGATAGATTTTCCTATCGGTCGGCGGATGCGCTCCGCGAGTGCTTGAAAAAGGCCTTGGCAGCGCTGGCGCAGGAGGGAGGGTCTTCCACGCACCCAACCCGGCTGCTCGTCATGACCGAGCCGCGGTCGATCGATGCCAACGAGATCACCGACAAGGGCTACATGAACCAGCGCGCGGACCTCGAGCGCCGCGCCATCCTGGTCAAGAAGCTCTACGCCGGAGGCGGCGATGTCATCGTTGCGTGAGCGCTCCGTACCGTCTATCGACCTCGGCGGCGAGGCCGCGCAGGTCGCGAAGGCCATCGACCGCGCGTGCCGCGAAATCGGCTTCCTGGTCGTCGGCAACCACGGCGTACCGCAAGCGACCATCGACGCGGCGTTCGATGCCGGCCGCGGGTTCTTCCGCCTGCCGCTCGAAGAGAAGCTGCGCTCGTGCGCGCCCGATGGCCGCATCCGGGGCTACCTGGCGCCCGGAGGACAGGCGCTTGCGCGCAGCCGCGGCGACGAGTCGCCGCCCGATCTCCTCGAGCGCTTCCGCATGGGCCGCTTCGACGTGCCGGATGACGCTTATCACCGGGAACGCGCGGCGAGGTGGTTCGTGCCGAACATCTGGCCAGGCAGCCCACCGGGCTTCGCCGATGCGCTGAAGCGCTACTTCTCGGCAATGGAGGCGCTGTCCGGCCGCCTGATGCGCCTCTTCGCGCTCGCGCTCGAGCTGCCGCCGGGCTTCTTCGGCGGCAAGATCGACCGGCACATCTCCAACATGTACGTCAACTACTACCCGGCGCAGCCCTCGCCGCCGCGGCCGGGGCAGCTTCGCGCCGGAGCGCACACCGACTACGGCAGCCTCACCATCCTCGCGCCCACCGACGCACCCGCCGGCCTGCAGGTGCAGGACACGGCCGGCACGTGGCACGACGTCGCGCCGCTGCCGGGCGCATTCGTGGTCAACCTCGGCGATCTGATGGCGCAATGGACCAACGACCGCTGGGTCTCCACCATGCACCGCGTGGTCAACCCGCCACGCGCCGCCGCCGGTACCGATCGCATAGCGCTCGTCTTTTTCCACCAGCCGAACGACGACGCGCTGATCGAGTGCCTGCCCTCGTGCTGCGTCGACTCGCCGCCGAAGTACGCCCCGGTCACTTCGGGCGAGCACCAGGCGAGCAAGCTGCGGCGCACGTTCGAGAAGAACGCGCCCTGAGGCCTGAAAATCGTTGGATCTTTACCAATAGCGGCTCGTGGGGCAGCTTAAGCTGCATTGTGCGCCGCAAAACTGGAACCGAGGAGCGCGAGAATGGCCAAATCGTGCGGTGCAACACAGCCTGGGACGGATAGATTTTCCTATCCGTTTCGGGCAGGGCGAGGCGCCGAAGACGATCACCGGCCTGCCGCAGTCCGAGCACGCAAGGAAGGCCCATCTGGAGACCTGCGGGGTGCCGCGCACCGGGTGCGAGGTCAAAATCTTCGACGCCGACGACCGCGAGCTTCCGCCTAGCGAGGTCGGCGAGATCGTCACCCGCTCGGACTGCATCATGAAACGCTATTGGGAGAACCCCGAGGCGACGGCGAAGACGCTGCGCGGCGGCTGACTGCATACCGGCGACGTGGGCTCGATGGACGCCGAGGGCTTCCTCAGCATCGGCGACCGCTCGAAGGACATGATCATCTCCGGCGGTTCCAACTTCTACCCGCGCGAGATCGAGGAAGTGCCGCTGCGCCATCCCGCCGTCGCCGAGTGCTCGGTCGTCGGCCGGCCGCATGACGAGTGGGGCGAGGAAGTCGTCGCTTTTCTGGTCCTGAAGTAGAAGGTGCCAACCGAGGAGCTCGACCGCCTCTGCCTCGACAACATCGCACGATTCAAGCGGCCGCGTGAATATCACTTTGTCGATTCCTTGCCGAAAAACAACTACGGCAAGGTGCCCAAGACCGGGCTGCGAAAAACCCTTACTTAGGGTTTACGAAGCGCTGCTGGCGCTGGATCTCGGCGACGTCGGAGGGGCGCTCGAAGGGCGCAGGCCGCGGCTCGCCGGGGGTGCGCGGGCGGCCGATGGCGCGGAACCAATCTTCGAGGCCGGAAGGCATGATGGCCCAGAAGAGCTTGAGCGGCACGCTTCCGTCGTTCTCGACGTAATGCTGCACGTAGCGCCCGACCATGAAGGTCGAGCCCTGGCTCACGCGGTGCCACTCGCCGTCGATCTCCGCCTTTCCCTCGCCCTCGAACACGAACAGAATCTCGTTGGCGCGCTCGTGCGCGTGACGGCGTACCGAGGCGCCCGGCTCGAGGACCTGCACGCCGGCGGAGATGAGGTCGTTCGGCGTGTTGTACGGGCTGATCTTGACCGTGACGTAGCCGGTCGAAGGCTGCGGCTGCCAGAAGGACTGGCCTTCTTCCGGCCCCACCGCGAGGGCGACGCCCTTATTTGTCATCGGTTTTCTCCAGGAAATCGAGCAGTACGGAATTGTAGGTATCGGTGAGGGCCGCCTGCGGGAAATGGCCGCCGGTCGGCAGCACGCGCAGCGTCGCGCCAAGGATGCCGGCGACGAGCCGCCGCGAGTGCGCGAGGGGCACGAGATTGTCGTCGGCGGCGCAGATCACCAGCGTCGGCGCCTTGATGGATCCGAGCCGCCTCGATCGATCGAAGGCGAGGATCGCTTCCATGCGGGCGAGCAGCGCCGGCGCTTCCGCCGGATCCGCCGGCGCATTGAGAAGCTCGGGATGCGCTTCGAGCCAGTCGTTCGGCCACGCGAGCAGCGCGGCGAGCTTCGAATAGGGCGCCGGCCCGAGCTTTTGCAGCAGCTCGGTGCGTAACTCGAATTGGGCCTTGAAAGGTACACTCGGCGCGCTCCAGGTGCCGCTCAACACCAGGCGCTGGACGCGTTGCGGGTGATCCTGCGCGATGACCTGCGCGATCGCGCCACCGGTGGACTGGCCGACGACGTGGCAGCGCGCGATTTTCTTTTCATCCAGAACCCCCACGATATGTGAAGCCATCTTCTCGATCGTGTTCAGGCCGGGAAGATCGACCGCAATCGGATCGAATCGGCCGGAAAGAGCGGCCACCTGCAGATTCCAGAAAGATCCCTTGCCGCCGAGGCCGGGAATAAGGAGGACTGCGCGCTTCGCCATTAATGTACTTAGTACCTATTCATGAAGTCGCGCACCGATTCCTGGTAGCGGTCCCAGGGGCAGTGCAGGAAGTTGTAGTTGCGGACCGAGAATGCCGGGCCGACGAAGAATTTCTCGTACGAGGTGGCGCGGCTCGCCCACTCGGAGCCGATCAGGTCCCACGCCAGTTTGAACAGCTTCATGCGATCGATGGCGCTTTCCTTCGGCGTGGTCCAGTACTGCTCGAACAGCGCCTTCAGCTCGGCGTTGTTGGTCACCGACACGCTCGCCGGCATCTGGAACATGCCACCGCCCATCAGCTCGCGGATCTGGTCGAGCAGCACCGAATGGTTCTCCATCGCCCAGTGCAGCGCGGCGTACATGTAGCGCCGGTTGTAGAGCATATAGCCGTGCTCGATCTCGTGGCAGGCCATGTGCTGGCCGTCAATCATGGCGCTGAAGGCGGCTTCCGCGGCAGCGAAGCGGCCAAGCGTCTCGCGCACCACCGGCACGTCGCGCGCGCCGGTCGACTGCGTGACCAGGCTGGCGAGCCCGAGCAGGAAGCGCAGCTTGGAGCGAAATCGCACGCCGGATTGGTGGTTCGCCATTACATGGGCCGGCGTCTGCGTCAGCACCGCGCGCGCGAGCTCCGGGTTGTCGTGCACGAAGACGCGCTCCCACGGCACGAACACATCCTTGAATACGAGCATGCAGTCCGACTCGTCGTAGCGCGCGGTGAAGGGATGGTCGAATTCGCTGTCGCCGCGGCGCTCGAACGATTCGCGCGCCCACAGCGACATGCCCTTCAGGTTCGGCGGGATGATCGCCGTCACCGATTCCTTGAGCTGGTCGGGCGCGAGCGGCAGGATGTTGCCGATCATGATCTGGCTGGCGAACGCCGCGTTGGTCGCCAGCATCTTCATGCCGTTCAGCACCACGCCGGCGTCGGTCTCCTTCGTCACCCGCAGCGCAGGAACCTGTCGGCCCGAACCCTCGTAGAACTTCGGGTCGCGCCCGCCCTGCGGCGGCAGGATGGCGTAGACGAGGAACTCGTCCTCATGCCGGAGCTGCTGCCATATCTTGAGCAGATGATCCTTGTGCCCGCCCTTCTGGTCGAGGACCTCCGGCTTCATGGTCATACCGGTGACCGACCCTGCGCCGGCGTCGGGCGAGCGGCCGAGCACGCCGCAGCCGAAATCGGCGATCACCTCGTGCGCTCGGGTGCGCCGGATCAGGTCCTCGCGGCTGCGCGGCCGCAGGAAGTGCATGCTGTAGCGCTCGCCGGCCTCCTCGTAGCTCATGACGTCCCTGAGCTCGCCCGAGCGCTTGAGGTCGTACAGGGCGCCCCAGGTGCGCGCCATGCCGCGGAAGGCGGGGTGGCGCGTCGCGTCCTCGACCCGCTCGTCGGCCAGGTACAGGGTCCGCCCGTCGCGGATGCTTTCCAGGTATTCGGCGCTGGTCTTGAGCACGCTTGACCCTTGTTAAGTAACTTAATAAGTCTACCGCCCGAGGAGGCTTGCTTGAAGCGACCCGAGTTTCCGCCCTTCGACGCACGCTGCCCCCCCGCCGCAGGAGCCCAGGCCGTGCGGGATGCTCGGCCCCGTTGCAGAGTCGTTCTTACCCTCGGGGGATCAGGCCGCCTGAAACAGGGCCAGCGGGCGCGCTCTTTACCCATAGCGGCTCGTGGAGCAACATAAGCTACATTGTGCGCCGCCAAACTGGAACCGAAGAGCGCGAGAATGGCCAAATCGTGCAGCGCCCCGCGGCCTGGGGCGGATAGATTTTCCTATCCGTGCGCCGCATGAATGATGGGATCAGCGCCGGAAGCCGCCGGCAGTGCATCGGGCTGGGGCCAGCCATCGCGCGGTGCCACGATACGCAAATGAAACAGGCCACCATTGGCCATGGCGCGGGCCGTGCTGCCGATATTGCGCGCCATTTGCGGGCCCACCAGCACAATGATCGGGCTTTCACCCGGTGGCGGCGCGAGCGGCGCCCCGCCTTCCCCGCGCCCGCCTGTCATCGCGTGAGAAAGGCTTTTAGTTGGGCAATCTCCGCTTCCTGAGCGGCGATGATGCTCTCGGCCAGGCGCTTCATTTCGTGGTCCTTGCCGTGGCGCAGCACCACGCGCGCCATGTCTATCGCGCCTTGGTGATGCGGGATCATGCCGGCGGCGAAATCACGATCCGCATCGCCGGTGAAGCGGATATTCATATCGCGATGCATCCGGTCATTGGCCGCACGAAATTCACGTGTGGAGGCCGGTTCATTAGCGTTGGGGCGCGCTCCATGTCCCTGATGGCCCTGCTGCGCCACGGTAGGCAGGGCAAGGGCAGCGAGGGTGAGGCAAAGGGCAATGCGCTTCATGATTGGGCTCCCGGTTTGACGTTCAACCGGGGAAGGTTGCGGCCTGACATAGTGGGAAGGTCAAGCGCGTTTCCAGGTAGTGCCGCCGGCACCATCTTCGAGGATGATGCCGTTAGCCTTCAAAGCATCGTGAATACGGTCGGCCTCCGCCCAATTCTTCGCCTTGCGCCCGGCAAGCCGGGCGGCGATGGCGGCTTCAATCGCAGCGCCGTCATCACCACCACCCTGCAGCCATTGCGCGGGATCGGTTTGCACCAAGCCAAGCACGCCAGCGGCTTCCTGGAAGGCAGCGATGACCGAGCCGATCTCCGGCACCTCCCCCAGGCCCATGCGTTCCAGCACGACATTGGGCGAGCTGCTCTTTACCAATAGCGGCTCGTGGGGCAACATAAGCTGCATTGCGCGCCGTCAAACCGGGACCAGGGAGCAGGAGAATGGCCAAATCGTGCAGCGCCCCGCGGCCTGGGGCGGATAGATTTTCCTATCCGTGGCCGGGGAGTTCCGTTCCGACGTCGACCCGGAGCAGCTCTACATTTCGATCGCAGCGCTGGGCCACTTCTACCTCGGCAACCATTACACGCTGTCGGCGATATTCGGGCGCGACCTGCTGGCGCCACGCGAGAAAGCCTCGCGGCTGCGCTACATGATCGAGCTGGTGCTGGGCTACCTGCGCAAGGCGTGAACGGAGCGCGCCCGGCGGCTCAACCGGTGCCAGCCTGGGCGCGCAGCCAGTCGGCAAACGCGCGCACTGGCGCGTGCGACAGCGCTTCCGGGGTCGCTACCAGGTAGTAGGCGTAGGGCAGCTCCACCTTCAGGTCGAACGGCGCCACCAGCCTTCCCGCATCCAACTGCGGGCGCGCGAACTCCGGCAGCGAGGCGACGATCCCGGCGCCTTCGGCCGCCGCCTCGAGGGCGAGCACGGAGTGTGACAGGTGCGCGCCATGCCGCAGCTTCATGGACTTGATTCCGGCCGCGGAGAGCCAGAGCTCCCAGTAGTCGCGGCCGTCGTACAGGACTCCGGTGTCGTCGTGCAGCAGCACGTGCCTGCGCAAGTCTTCCAGCGTCAGCCGGCCGTCGCGCAGCATCGCCGGGCTGGCGAGCGGCGTCACCGAGAGCGAGACGAGTTTCTCTACGTGGTGATCGGGAAACTCGCCCTGCGACAGCAGCACGGCGATGTCCGCGTCGGCGAGCCACGCGGTGGCTTCGCGCCGGGCCTCCTCGCCGAACTTGGTCGACTGGCGGGTGCGCGCAGTCACGCGCACGTCCACCGAGGGCATCGCCGTGAGAAAGCGGTGCAGCCGTGGCACCAGCCAGCAGGTAGCGAACGACGGCGCCACGCTGACGGTGAGCCTGGCAGCGCTGCGAGGTTCGCGAAGCGTTGCGGACGCCTCCAGCAACTGACCCAAGCCGGCGGAAAGCTGCGGCAGCGCGCGGCGCGAGGCGTCGGTAAGCGCCAGCGCGCGCGGCCTGCGCACCAGCAGCGGTCGCCCGCAAGACTCCTCGAGCAGCTTCACCTGGTGGCTGATCGCCGCCGGCGTGACGTGCAGCTCGGCAGCAGCCTTCTTCACACTGAGATGGCGCGCCACGGCTTCGAAGGCGCGCAGGGCATGCAGGGGG
>VGIA01000069.1 GCA_016868105.1 Betaproteobacteria bacterium
CCTTGTATCGGGTGAGGCCGCCTTCCTTGCCGCCCAGCATCAGGTTCCTGATGCGCACGTTGGCGAACGTCCCTCGCATCATGACCTCGTGGTTGCCACGCCGCGCGCCGTAGGAGTTGAAGTCCGCCACCGCGACGTCGTGCTCCTGCAGGAAGAAGCCGGCGGGCGAAGTCGGCTTGATCGAGCCCGCGGGGCTGATGTGGTCGGTGGTCACCGAATCGCCGAACACGCCGAGGATCTTGGCGCCCGAGATGTTGCCGGTGCTGCCGGGCTGCATGCCGAAGTCGGCGAAGAACGGCGGCTCGGCGATGTAGGTGGACTTCGGCCAGCTGTACACCTGCCCGGCGGGGGCGGGAATCTTCTTCCACAGCGGGTTCGCCTCGGCGAGGTTGGCGTAGAGCCGCCGGAAGGTGGGCGCGTCCATCGCCAGCTTCATCAGCGACTCGATCTCCTCGCGCGTCGGCCAGATGTGGCCGATGTAGACGTCCTGGCCGTCCCTGGACTTGCCGAGCGGCTCGCTGCGCAGGTCCTTGAGCATCGTGCCGGCGATCGCGTAGGCGACCGCCAGCGGCGGCGAGGCGAGGAAGTTGGCGCGGATGTTGGGATGGATGCGCGCCTCGAAATTGCGGTTGCCCGAGAGCACCGCGGCGCACACCAGGTCGTTCTTCACCACCGTTTCCTCGATCGGCTGCGCGAGCGGCCCGGCGTTGCCGATGCAGGTGGTGCAGCCATAGGCGGCGACCGAGAAGCCGAGCTTCTCCAGGTAGGGCAGCAGCCCCGACTTGCTCAGGTACTCGGTGACCACGCGCGAGCCCGGCGCGAGCGAAGTCTTGATGTGCGGCTTCACCTTGAGTCCCAGCTCGACCGCCTTCTTCGCGAGCAGCCCTGCCGCGAGCAGCACGCCGGGGTTCGAGGTGTTGGTGCAGGAGGTGATGGCGGCGATCAGCACGTCGCCGCTCTTCAGCTCCGTGCCGTCCACGGCGCGGAAGCTCTTCGGCAGGTCATCGGGCTTCTTCGCGAAGCCGTTCTCCGCCACCGGCTTCGAGTACAGCGCGGTGAAACTGCTCTTCACGCGATCGAGGTCGATGCGGTCCTGCGGGCGCTTGGGGCCGGCGAGCGAGGGCATGACGCGGCCGAGGTCCAGCTCGAGCGTCTGCGAGTAGTCGATCGCGCCCTTCTTCGGGATGCCGTACAGGCCCTGCGCCTCGAAGTAGGCGGCGAAGGCGTCGATCTCGTCAGCGGTACGCCCGGTGCCGCGCAGGTAGGCGACGGTCTTGTCGTCCACCGGGAAGAAGCCCATGGTCGCGCCGTATTCGGGCGCCATGTTGGCGATGGTCGCGCGGTCGGGGAGGGCGAGCGACTCGGTGCCGGCGCCGAAGAACTCCACGAACTTGCCCACCACCTTCGCCTTGCGCAGCATCTCGGTGACCGTGAGCACGAGGTCGGTCGCAGTGCACGCTGGGTGGAGCTTGCCGGTGAGTTGAACGCCGACCACGTCGGGCGTCAGGAAGTAGACCGGCTGGCCGAGCATGCCGGCCTCGGCCTCGATGCCGCCCACGCCCCAGCCCACGACGCCGATGCCGTTGATCATGGTGGTGTGGCTATCGGTGCCGACAAGCGTGTCCGGGTAGTAGACGCCGTCCTTTGAGCGGTGCACGCCGCGCGCCAGGTACTCCAGGTTCACCTGGTGCACAATGCCCACGCCCGGCGGCACCACCTTGAAGGTGTCGAACGCCTGCATGCCCCACTTCATGAACTGGTAGCGCTCCTCGTTCCTCCTGAACTCGAGCTTCATGTTGAGGTCGAGCGCGTTCTTCGAGCCGTAATGGTCGATCTGCACCGAGTGGTCCACCACCAGGTCCACCGGCACCAGCGGCTCGATCACCTTGGGGTCCTTGCCCATCTTCTGCGCCACGCCGCGCATCGCCGCCAGGTCGCAAAGCAGCGGCACGCCGGTGAAGTCCTGCAGCACGATGCGCGCCACCACGAACGGGATCTCGTCCACGCGCGCGGCGTTCGGCTTCCAGCCGGCGAGCTGGCGCACGTGCTGCTCGGTGACCTTCTTGCCGTCGCAGTTCCTGAGCACCGACTCGAGAACGATGCGGATCGACACCGGCAGGCGCGAGACCTCGGCGCCGAGCGCCTTGGCGAGCGCAGGCAGCGAGTGGAACCTGCCGCCCTTCAGCGGCTGCAGGGTGCGGAACGCGTCATGCGGCATCGACTCCTCCTTCGTTCATCCAGGTGCAGGCCGGGCGCCCGGCCTCGTCCATGCGTTGCAGGCGCCCGAGCAGGCGCGCGCGCCGCTCGAGCAGTTCGGCGAGCTGCTCGTCGCAGCGCGCGATCGGGGTGGGGTAGCTGCGCAGTTCGGCGTTGATCGCTTCGAGCTGGCGCTCGAGTTCGCGCCGCATTCAGATCACGAAGCGGTCGACGAACTCGTGCACCGGCGTCGCCTCGAGGCGGCCCTGGTCCATGCAAGTGTAAAGTATCGCTTTACACTGCTTGTCCGGGAAGCGGCGTGCCAGGTTGCGCTTGAACTTCTCCACCAGGATCGGCATCCCTTCCGCGCGCCGGCGCTTGTGGCCGATCGGGTACTCGCAGACGACCTCGGGCAGCTTCGTGCCGTCTTTGAACTCCACCGTCAGGGCGTTGGCGATCGAGCGCTTCTCCGGGACGTGGTAGTCCTTGGTGAACGCCTTGTCCTCCACGCAAACGATCTTCTCCCGCAGCGCGTCGATGCGCTTGTCCTTCGCCACCGCGTCCTCGTAGTCGCCGGCGGTGAGCCGGCCGAAGAGAATCGGCACCGCCACCATGTACTGGATGCAGTGGTCGCGGTCGGCCGGGTTGTTGAGCGGGCCCTTCTTGTCGATGATGCGGATCGCGGCCTCGTGGGTGCGGATGGTGATGCGCTTGATCTCCTCCGCGGTCTTTTTCAGCTTCTTCATCTCTGCGTGGATCTGCATCGCGCACTCCACCGCGGTCTGCGAATGGAACTCGGCCGGGAAGGAGATCTTGAACAGGACGTTCTCCATCACATACGAGCCGAAGGGGCGCTGGAAGCGGAACGGCTTGCCTTTGAAGAGGACATCGTAGAAGCCCCAGGTCTTGGCGGTCAGAGCCGATGGATAGCCCATCTCGCCGGTCCTCGCGATGAGCGCGAGGCGCACCGCGCGCGAGGTGGCGTCGCCCGCCGCCCAGCTCTTCCTCGAGCCGGTGTTGGGCGCGTGGCGGTAGGTGCGCAGGCTCTGGCCGTCGACCCAGGCAAGCGACACCGCGTTGACCACCTCGTCGTAGCTGCAACCGATCATGTGCGCCACCACGGCCGTGGAGGCGACCTTCACCAGCACGACGTGATCCAGCCCGACCTTGTTGAAGCTGTTCTCCAGCGCGAGCACGCCCTGGATCTCGTGCGCCTTGATCATCGCGGCGAGAACATCCCGCATGGTGAGCGGCCGCTTGCCCTCGGCGATCGCTGTGCGCGACAGCCAGTCGGCCGTGGCGAGGATGCCGCCCAGGTTGTCCGACGGATGGCCCCATTCGGCGGCGAGCCAGGTGTCGTTGAAATCGAGCCAGCGGATCATGGCGCCGATGTCGAAGGCGGCCTTCACCGGGTCCATCTGGAACTGGGTGCCCGGCACCTTGGCGCCGTTGGGCACCACCGTGCCGCGCACGACGGGTCCCAGCAGCTTGTTGCAGGCCGGGTAATCCTGCGCCTCGAAGCCGCAGCCCAGGGTGTCGATCAGGCAGTAGCGCGCGGTTTGGAAGGCTTCGGCGCTGCTGATGGTGTAGCCGGTGGCGTAGTCCGCGATCTTCTTCAGGACCGCGTCGGGCTTGGGGCGTACGTTCGAGATCTGCGAGGACACTAGGTATTTTCCTGGTCTTTTTCGGAGAGCGGTTGGAAGGTGTACTCGGCGCCGCCGGCCTTCGGCGCGTGGCGCGGCGGGGCGGGCGGGGTGCGCTCGGCGCCTGCCTTGTCCCACCAGATGGCGCGGCCCTTTTTCTGCGACTCGACCTCTTCAGGGTGGTTCGATAGGTACTGGCGCATGAATTGGGTCAGGTCGGATTCGTAGGCTTCGGCCACGGCTAGCCCCGGTCCTCGATGGCAACCCAGTTACGGTTCTCCGGCCCGGTGTAGTTGGCGCCGGGCCGGATGATCTTGCCGTCGATGCGCTGCTCGATGACGTGCGCCGACCAGCCGCTGGTGCGCGAGAGCACGAACAGCGGCGTGAAGTGCAGCGTCGGCACGCCCATCTTGCTGTAGGACACCGCGCTGAACCAGTCCAGGTTCGCGAACATCTTCTTCTCGGCCCACATCACCGACTCGATGCGCTCGGCGATGGCGTACTGGTTCAGGTCGCCTGAGTGCTTCGACAGTTGCTCGGCGACTGCCTTGATCACCTTGTTGCGCGGGTCACCGACGGTGTAGACCGGGTGGCCGAAGCCGATCACGACCTCTTTGGCGGCCATGCGCCGGCGGATGTCGGCCTCGGCCTGGTCGGCGCTCCGGTAGCGCTTCTGGATCTCGTCCGAGACCTCGTTGGCGCCGCCGTGCTTTGGCCCCCTCAGGGCGCCGATGCCGCCGGTGATGGCGGAGTAGATGTCCGAGCCGGTGCCGGCGATGACGCGGCAGGTGAAGGTGCTGGCGTTGTACTCGTGCTCGGCGTACAGGATGAGCGAAGTGTGCATCGCGCGTACCCAGCTGGCCGGGGGCGGCTTGCCCTGCAGCAGGTGCAGGTAGTGGCCGCCGATGGAATCGTCGTCAGTGACCGTCTCGATTTTCTTTCCACTGGTCGCGAAGTGGTGCCAGTAGAGCAGCATGGAGCCGAAGCTCGCCATCAGGCGGTCGGCGATGCGGCGTGCGCCTTCGACCGGATGTGCCTCGGCCTCGGGCTCCAGCGTCCCCAGCACCGAGCAGCCGGTGCGCAGCACGTCCATCGGGTGCGCGGTCTTAGGCAACTGTTCCAGCACGGCCTTTAGCGGCCCGGGCAGCCCCCTCAGGCCGCGCAGCTTGTTCTTGTAGGCGGCCAGTTCGGCCGCGGTGGGCAGCTTCTCGTGCACCAGGAGGTAGGCGACCTCCTCGAACTCCGCCTGGTCGGCGAAGTCCAGGATGTCGTAGCCGCGGTAGTGCAGGTCGTTGCCGGTACGGCCGACCGTGCAAAGGGCGGTATTGCCCGCCGCCACCCCGGACAGGGCGACGGACTTCTTCGGCTTAGGCGCCGCCGGACTTTGCGAAAAGCTCATCGAGTTTGTTCTCGTAGGCGTGGTAGTCGAGGTAGTCGTAGAGCTCCTCACGGGTCTGCATGTCCGCGATGACACCCTTCTGGGTGCCGGTCCTGCGTACCGTCTGGTATGCTTTCAGGGCCGCCTTGTTCATGGCGCGGAACGCCGTCAGCGGGTAGAGGGCCATGGCGACATCGGCCGAGCGCAGTTCGTCAAGCGTGAACAGCGGCGTCTTGCCGAACTCGGTGATGTTGGCGAGGATCGGCACCTTCACCGCGGCGGCGAACTGCCTGTAGTGCGACAACTCGGCGATCGCCTCGGGGAAGATCATGTCGGCGCCGGCCTCGACGTACTTCACGGCGCGGGCGATGGCGGCCTCGAGGCCCTCGTTGGCGAGCGCATCGGTGCGCGCCATGACGACGAACGAAGCGTCGCCGCGCCCGTCCACCGCCGCCTTGACGCGGTCGCACATCTCGTCGGTCGAGACCAGTTCCTTGTTGGGCCGGTGGCCGCAGCGCTTGGCGCCGACCTGGTCTTCCATCTGCATGGCGCCGGCGCCCGCTTTCTCCAGGGAGCGGGCCGTGCGGGCGATATTGATGGCGCTCGGGCCGAAGCCGGTGTCCACGTCCACCAGCAGCGGCAGGTCGCAGATGTCGGTGATGCGGCGCACGTCGATCAGGACATCGTCCAGGTTGGAGATGCCCAGGTCGGGCAAGCCGAGCGAGCCGGCGGCGACGCCGCCGCCGGAGAGGTAGATGGCCTTGAAGCCGCTGCGCTTGGCGAGCAGCGCGTGGTAGGCGCAGATGGTGCCGGCGATCTGGAGGGGCTTCTCCTCTTTCACCGCCTGGCGGAACTTGGCGCCCGCGCTCCTGGAGGTCATGTGAGTCAGTTCCCCAGCAAGTGCTTCACGCCGTCACGCTCCTCGTGCAGTTCCTTCAGGGTCGCCTCCAAGCGCTTGCGGCCGAAGTCGCTCACCTCCAGGCCCTTGACGATCTGGCAGCTGCCGCCCGAGCAGGTGACCGGGTAGCCGTAGAGCACGCCCCCGGGGATGCCGTAGCTGCCATCCGACGGTATGCCCATGCTGACCCAGGTGCCGGGCGCGGTGCCCAGGGTCCAGTCGCGGATGTGGTCCACCGCGGCGTTTGCGGCGCTCGCCGCCGAGGACAGGCCGCGCGCCTCGATGATGGCGGCGCCGCGCTTCTGCACCGTCGGGATGAAGTTGGTCTCCAGCCAGGCCTGGTCGTTGATCATGGGCCAGACTTTCTTGCCCTCCACCTCGGCCTGGAACAGGTCCGGGTACTGGGTCGCCGAATGGTTGCCCCAGACGGTAACCTTCTTGACCGCGGCGATCGGCTTGCCGATTTTCTGCGCGATCTGGGAAGTGGCGCGGTTGTGGTCCAGCCGCATCATGGCGCTGAACTGCGTCGGCCTCAGGCCGGGGGCGTTCTTCATCGCGATCAGGGCGTTGGTGTTGGCCGGATTGCCGACCACCAGCACCTTGACGCTGCGGCTGGCGACCTTGTCGAGCGCCTGGCCCTGGGGCGCGAAGATCTTGCCGTTGGCCTCCAGCAGGTCCTTGCGCTCCATGCCGGGACCGCGCGGGCGCGCGCCCACCAGCAGCGCCACCTCGGCGTCCTTGAACGCGACCATGGGGTCGGAGGCGGGCACCATGCCGTGCAGCAGCGGGAAGGCGCAGTCCTCCAGTTCCATCATCACCCCCTTGAGCGCCTTCTGCGCCCTCTCCTCCGGGATCTCCAGCAGCTGCAGGATCACCGGCTGGTCCTTGCCCAGCATTTCGCCGCTCGCGATGCGAAACAGCAGGGCGTAACCGATCTGGCCGGCGGCGCCGGTAACCGCGACTCGGACGGGGGCTTTGGACATTAAAAAAACCTCTAGGAAGTGCCGCTGAACATGCATTTTACCGCAGTGCCGCAACGCATATAATTCGTTGTATGTCATCCGTGGCAGCCAAGAAGAACAGACCGAAGTACCTCAACCTCCAAGCCCTGCTGTTCGAGATCCGGTTGCCGCTGCCGGGCTGGGTTTCCATCCTGCACCGTATCAGCGGCGCGCTGCTGTTCTTGGCCATGGTGTGGCTGCTGTGGATGCTGGACCGCAGCCTGTCCAGCGAGGCCGCGTTCGAGACCATCCGCCAGTACGCCCGCCTCTGGCCGGTGAAGCTCGCGCTGCTGGTCCTGATCTGGGCCTACTGTCACCATTTGTGCGCCGGCATCCGCCACCTTTTTCTGGACCTGGACAAGGGCACCGAGCTGGCGAGCGCACGCCTGACCGCGGCCCTGAGCATCGGCGCCGGCCTGGCGCTGACCGCCTGGCTGGGCGCGAAGCTGTGGTGAAGCGGCGATGAGCGTCCACCGCGTCGTCACCGGATCCCGCAACGGCCTGACCGACTGGCTGGCGCAGCGCGTCACCGCCGCCATCATGGCGGTCTATACCGTGATCGTGCTCATCGTGCTGCTGGGCGGGCCGCCGATCAGCTACGCAGTCTGGAAGGACCTGTTCACGCAGGGCTGGATGCGGGTGGCGACGCTGCTGTTCGCCGCCAGCCTGTGCTGGCACATGTGGGTGGGCGTGCGCAACATCCTCATGGACTACGCAAAGCCCGAAGGGCTGCGCCTTGCGCTGCAGGTGATGACCTTGCTCACGATCGCCGCCTACCTTGGCTGGACCCTTCACATACTCTGGAGATGAGCTTGGCGCTGCCGGTACGCAAGTACGACGCGATCGTCGTGGGGGCCGGGGGCTCCGGGATGCGGGCCTCGCTGGAGCTGGCGCGAGCCGGCCTGAAGACGGCGGTGCTCACCAAGGTGTTCCCGACGCGCTCGCACACCGTGGCGGCGCAGGGCGGGATCGCCGCGCCCCTGGCCAACTCCACCGAGGACAACTGGCACTGGCACATGTACGACACCGTGAAGGGGTCGGACTACCTGGGCGACCAGGACGCCATCGAGTACATGTGCCGCCGCGCCAACGAGGTGGTGGTCGAGCTAGAGCACATGGGCATGCCCTTCGACCGGCTGGAGAACGGCAAGATCTACCAGCGTCCCTTCGGCGGCCACACCCAGGACTACGGCAGCGCGAAGATGGCGATGCGTGCCTGCGCCGCGGCCGACCGCACCGGGCACGCCATGCTGCACACCCTGTACCAGCAGAACCTGCGCGCCAACACCCAGTTCCTGGTGGAGTGGATGGCGCTGGACCTGATCCGCGACCCGCAGGACGGCGCAGTGGTCGGGGTCACGGCGCTGGAGATGGAAACGGGCGAAGTCTCGATCCTGCAGGCGAAGGCCGTGCTGTTCGCCACCGGCGGGGCCGGGCGCATCTACGCGGCCAGCACCAACGCCTTCATCAACACCGGCGACGGCCTGGGCATTGCCGCCCGCGCCGGCGTCCCGCTGCAGGACATGGAGTTCTGGCAGTTCCACCCCACCGGCGTCTACGGCGCCGGGGTGCTGATCACCGAGGGCGTGCGCGGCGAGGGCGGGTACCTGATCAACAAGGACGGCGAGCGCTTCATGGAGCGCTACGCGCCCAACGCCAAGGACCTCGCCAGCCGCGACGTGGTGTCGCGTGCCATGACCACCGAGATCAAGGAAGGCCGCGGCTGCGGCCCAGAGGCCGACCACGTGCTGCTGAAGCTGGACCACCTGGGGCCCGAGGTGATCAACCAGCGCCTGCCCGGGATCCGCGAAATCGCGATCAAGTTCGCCAACGCCGACCCGGTCCGCGAGCCGGTGCCGGTGGTGCCCACGGTGCATTACCAGATGGGCGGGATCCCCACCAACTACCTCGGCCGCGTGGTGGTGCATGAGGGCAGTAACCACGAAAGCATCGTGCCGGGTTTCTACGCCGCGGGCGAGTGTGCCTGCGTCTCGGTGCACGGCGCCAACCGTCTCGGCACCAATTCGCTGCTGGACCTGCTGGTTTTCGGCAAGGCCTCCGGCGAGCAGGTGGTGAAAGACCTGCAGACTTCGCCGAAGCCACACCGCAACCTGCCCAAGGATGCCGGCGAGCAGACGCGCGCGCGCCTGGCGCGCCTGGAGGCTGCCGGATCTGGCGAGCGTGTCGCCGACGTGTTCGCCGAGCTGCGCCGCACGATGCAGGCGCACTGCGGCGTGTTCCGTTTCCCCGACGACCTCGCCAAGGGCGTGGAGCGCATGAAGGCGGTAGCCGAGCGCGCGGCGCGCGTCTACATCCAGGACAAGGCGCGCACCTTCAACACCGCGCGCGTCGAGGCGCTGGAGCTGGACAACCTGGTGGAGACCGCGATGTCGACCATCGTTTCGGCCGAGGCGCGCAAGGAATCGCGCGGCGCCCAGGCGCGAGCTGACTTCCCGGAGCGCGACGACAAGAACTGGATGAAGCACACGCTCTGGTACAAGGAAGGCAACCGCCTCGCTTACAAGCCGGTGCAGCTCAAGCCCTTCACCGTCGAGGCTTTCGAACCGAAAGCCCGGACTTACTGAGAAGAAAACGCGAATGAAACTCTCGATCTACCGCTACAACCCGGAGAAGGACGCCAGGCCTTACATGCAGGATTACGAGGTCCAGCTCGAGCATTCCGACCGCATGCTGCTCGACGCCCTGATCAAGGCCAAGGCGCAGGACGACTCGCTGTCGTTCCGCCGCTCCTGCCGCGAGGGCGTGTGCGGCTCCGACGCCATGAACATCAACGGCAAGAACGGCCTCCCCTGCATCACCAAGCTGGCCGACCTGCCGCAGCATGTCACGTTGCGGCCGCTGCCCGGGCAGCCGGTGGTCCGCGACCTGATCGTGGACATGACCCAGTTCTTCAAGCAGTACCACTCGATCCAGCCCTACGTGGTGAACCACGAGGCGCCGCCGGAGCGCGAGCGCCTGCAGTCGCCGGCGCAGCGCGAGGAGCTCAACGGCCTGTACGAGTGCATCCTGTGCGCCTGCTGCTCCACCGCCTGCCCGTCGTTCTGGTGGAACCCGGACAAGTTCGTCGGCCCGGCGGGCCTGCTGCAGGCCTACCGCTTCATCGCCGACTCGCGCGACCAGGACACCGCGGCGCGCCTAGACAATCTCGAGGACCCCTACCGCCTGTTCCGCTGCCACAGCATCATGAATTGCGTCGACGTCTGCCCCAAGGGACTCAACCCGACGCGCGCCATTGGCAAGATCAAGGACCTGCTGGTCAAGCGCAGCGTGTGAGCGAGCCGGCCGTGGACGCCGCCGCCGATTCGCGGTCCAAGGAAATGCGCCTGCGATGGAAGTGCCGGCGCGGCCTGCTCGAGCTGGACCTGGTGCTGGAGACGTACCTGCAGCGCACGCGTTACGATGGCGAACTGGTCGAACTGCTCGACCTGCCCGACAACGAGATCTGGGATTTCGTCAGCGGCCGGCGCGATGACTATGAACAACGGTTCGCCGGGATCGTGGCGCGGTTGCGCGCCACCTAGCTATCTGGAAAGGAACGCGCGATGGACAAGAAGGCCAGCCTGACCCTGCCCGACGGCAAGACCCTGGAGTTCCCGGTGATGTCCGGGACCATCGGCCCCGAAGTGGTGGACATCCGGACCCTGTACGGCAAGTCCGGCTACTTCACCTACGACCCCGGGTTCCTTTCCACCGCGAGCTGCAATTCGACCATCACCTACATCGACGGCGATGCCGGCGTGCTGCTGTACCGCGGCTATCCGATCGAGCAGCTGGCCCAGCAGTGCGATTTCCTCGAGGTCTGCTACCTGCTGCTGAACGGGGACCTGCCGGACGCCGCGGAGAAGGCGGAATTCGTCAACACCGTGATCCGCCACACCATGGTGCACGAGCAGATCAGCCGCTTCTTCACCGGCTTCCGGCGCGACGCGCACCCGATGGCCACCATGGTTGGCGTGGTGGGCGCGCTGTCGGCCTTCTATCACGACGCACTCGACATCAACAGCGCCGAGCACCGCAAGATCTCGGCCTTCCGCCTGATCGCCAAGCTGCCGACCATCACCTCGATGGCCTACAAGTACTCGGTCGGGCAGCCGTTCATGTACCCTAGGAACGGCCTGTCCTACACCGCCAACTTCATGCGCATGATGTTTGCGGTGCCGGCCGAGGATTACAAGCCGAACGACGTCCTGGTGCGGGCGCTCGACCGGATCTTCATCCTGCACGCCGACCACGAGCAGAATGCCTCCACTTCCACCGTCCGCCTGGCGGGCTCCTCGGGCGCCAATCCCTATGCCTGCATCTCGGCCGGCATCGCCTGCCTGTGGGGTCCGGCGCACGGCGGCGCCAACGAGGCCTGCCTGCAGATGCTGGAGGAGATCGGCGATGTCTCCAAGGTGGGGGAGTTCATCAGGAAGGCGAAGGATAAGAATTCCGGCGTGCGCCTGATGGGCTTCGGCCATCGCGTCTACAAGAACCATGATCCGCGCGCCAAGCTGATGCGCGAGACCTGCCACGAGGTGCTGGACGAGCTGGGCCTGGCCAACGACCGCCTGTTCAAGCTGGCGATCGCGCTGGAGAAGATCGCGCTGGAGGACGACTACTTCGTCAGTCGCAAGCTCTACCCGAACGTGGACTTTTACTCCGGCATCGTGCAGCGCGCGCTGGGCATCCCGGTTTCCATGTTCACCTGCATCTTCGCGCTTGCCCGCACCGTGGGCTGGATCGCGCAGTGGCAGGAGATGATCTCCGACCGGGAGTACAAGATCGGCCGCCCGCGCCAGCTGTACCGGGGCGCCGCGCGACGCGAGGTCGTGCCGATCGGACAGCGCTGAGCAAGAAAGGAGGCGCCCCATGATGAAGCAGTTCCTGGACAACTCCTACCTGTTCGGCGGCAACGCCCCCTTCGTCGAGCAGCTGTACGAGGCCTGGCTGGCGGAGGCGGCCTCGGTGCCTGAGAGCTGGCGCGCCTACTTCGAGCGCATGCAGCTGCTGCCCGCCGTCGCCGGCGGCAGCGGCAAGGACGTGGCGCACGCGCCGATCGTGCAATCCTTCGCGCAGCGGGCCAGGGCGGGGAGCGCGCGGCCGCTCGCGGCGGCCTCCGCGCTCGACCGCAAGCAGGTGTCGGTGATCCAACTGGTCGCGGAATACCGCTTCCGCGGCTGCCTGCTCGCCGACCTGGACCCCCTCAAGCGCCAGCAGAAGCCGCACATCGCGGAACTGGAGCCGGGGTACTACGACCTCTCCGAAGCCGACATGGACACGGCGTTCAACACCGGGACCCTGATGGGGCCGGAGCAGG
>VGIA01000070.1 GCA_016868105.1 Betaproteobacteria bacterium
CTTCGCCGGCTGCGGATGCGCGCGCCGCATGCTCGGCGAGAGCACCTGGTCCGAGATGTGGAAGTCCCAGACCGCGCCGCCGCCGCCGGCGGCGAATTCCGCCACGGCCTGCGGCAGTCCGTCCAGGCTCTTGAAGGTCCGGCCCGGCAGGCCGAAGCCCCGGGCGATGCCGGCGAAGTCGCAATGGCCGAACACCGAGCCCGCCTCGGGGAAGCCCTCGGCGCGCAGCTTGTGGACTTCCGACCCATAGGCGCCGTCGTTCGCGACCACGACGAGGATCCGCAGGCCGTGGCGCCCGATGGTCTCCAGTTCCTGCACATGCATCATCACGCTGCCGTCGCCGTCGAACAGCACCACCGTGTCACCCGGGCGCGCCGCCGCCACGCCGATGGCGAACGAAAGGCCGTTGCCGATGGCGCCGAACTCGCGGATGGTGAGGAACCTCGCCTGCGGGCGCGAGGGCATCTGCGCGAAGAACCAGGAGCAGTGGCCGCCCGAGTTCACCAGTTCCCAGTCGCGCGGCAGGTGCTTCTCCAGCGCCTCGACCACGTCGCGCGGGTCGAGGAGTCCTGGCGCAACGTCGTATGCCAGGCTGTCGGGTTTCGAATCACGGATGCGCGCGGCGATGGACTCGCTGCGCCAGGTGTCGTTGCGGGACGGCAGCGCGGCCGTCAACGCCTCCACGCCCAGGCGGGCGTCGGCGCGCAGGTGGTGGCGCGCCACTTCCTGGCCCTGGGCCACCGCCACCGGATCGATGTCCACCTGCAGCATCTGCGCCTGCGGCCACAGCTGGCCGCCGCCGCCCGCGTAATAGGCGAGCGAGCCGCCGACCACGATCACGAAGTCGGCCTGCTTCAGGTATTCCAGGCCCGCTTCCGGGGTGTAGCTGCCCGAGATGCCGATGCAATACGGATCGTCATGGAACAGGCCGCGCGCGGGCAGCGTCGTCGCCAGCAGGCCGCCGACCTTCGCGGCCAGCGCACGGCAGGCGGGTGCGGCGCCGGATTCGACCGCGCCCAGGCCGGCGAGGACGACCACCCGCCTGGCATTGCCGATCAACTTCGCCGCGCGCGCCACGTCATCGGGATGCGGCGGGATCGGCGAGAGCTGCGGCAGCAGTTCACGCGAGGGCCTGGGCAGCGTATTCGGCCCGGTCCAGGGGCGGTCCTGCAGGTCGAAGGGCACGCCGATCACCACCGGCCGGCGCTCGCGCCGCGCCTGCAGGAAGGCGTCGCGCACCGCCACCGGCATGCGCTGCACCAGGTGCAGGCGGTGATAGGCGGCGCCGGTCGCGGCGATGAGCGGCGCCTGGTCGAGTTCCTGGTTGTACCAGCCGCTCTTCAGCGGTGATTCGCCCGCGAAGATGACCATGGGCAGGCGCGCGCGCACCGCGGCGGGCAGCGCGGTGATGATCTGCGTCAGGCCCGGCCCGCAGGTGACCGTGGCCACGGCCACGTCCGAGGCCTTGCGCGCATAAGCCATCGCCGCGGCCACCGCGCAATGCTCGTGCCGCACGTAGATCATGCGGCAGCCGCCCCGGGCGAGGCGCGAGGCCCAGTTCATGTTCGCGTCCCCCAGCAGCGCGAAGCAGGTCCTCACGCCCTCCTGCAGGAAGGCCTGCGCCAGAAGGTCGTGGACGCGGGGCTTCGGGTCTGGGTTCAAAGGCCGGACATCGAGAAGCCGGAGGCCTTGAGCTCGGCGAGGACCTGCGCTTCCTGCGCCGGATCGAGCTCGGTCAGCGGCGGGCGCACGGTCTTCCACGCCGGGTCGTTGGCGAAATGCGCGGTGACGGCCTTGAGCGCCGGGATCATGGGCACCTTCTGCATGATCTTGCGCGTGACGTTGATGCCGGCCTGCAGCTTGTCCGCGTTGGCGCCGCGCCAGTTCCTGAACACCTCCGAGATCGGCCCCGGGTTGACGTTGCCGGTGGCGGTGATGCAGCCCTTGCCGCCGGCGCGCAGGCCATCGAGCAGGAACACTTCGCTGCCCGGGAAGACGTCGAAACCCGCCTCCTTGAAGTTGTCCAGCATGGCCTTGGTGTTGGCCCAGTCCCCCGAGGAGTCCTTGGCGCCGGCGACGATGCCGGGGTAGCGCTTGAGCAGGCGCTCGATGAGGCCGAGGCTGATGCCGACCTGCGACACCGGGGGGATGTGGTACAGGTATAGGCGCAGGCGCTCGTCGCCGACCCGCTCGATGACCTCGGAGAAGTTGCGGAACAGGCCCTCGTCGGACACGCCCTTGTAATAGAAGGGCGGCAGCATCAGCACCCCGCCGCAGCCCTTCCGCACGGCCTCGCGCGTCATCCTCACCGAATCGGTGAGCGCGCAATGGCCGGTGCCGGGCATGAGTGTCGCCGCCGGCACGCCGCCCTTCACCAGCGCCTCCAGCAGTTCCAGCTTTTCCTCCACCGACATCGAGTTCGCTTCGCTGTTGGTGCCGAATACCGCCAGGCCCGCGCAGCCGCTGCGCAGCAGCCACCGGCAGTGCTTCACGAAGCGCCCGGCGTCGGGGGAGAGATCGCGCTGGAACGGGGTGACGACGGGCGAGAGCACGCCTTCGATGCGCTTGTGTGCGGTGGCTGGTTTCATGGGGTGGCCGGGTCGGGTTTGCTGGGTTTCGCGGGACAGGGCCCGGATTATAGGTTGCTCCGGTACACTCTTCGCCCATGCCTGCGATCGACCGCGCCGTTTCCATCGCCGACCTGCGCGCCCTGGCCAGGGTCCGCCTGCCGCGCGCCATCTTCGACTTCTTCGACGGCGGCGCCGAGGACGAGCTCACGCTGCGCGGCAACCGCGCGGCATTCGAGGGCGTGCGCCTGCTGCCGCGGGTGCTGCGCGATGTGTCCAGGGTCGATCCCGCCTGCGAGATCCTCGGCCTTGCGTCGCGCCAGCCGTTCGTGGTCGCGCCCACCGGCGGCGCGGGCATCGCCTGGCCCGGGGTGGACGTCGGCATCGCGCGGGCCGCCGCCGCCGCCGGCATCCCGTACACGCTGTCCACCAACGCCACCGCCTCCATCGAGCAGATCGCCGACCAGGTGCAGGGCCGGCTCTGGTTCCAGCTCTACGTGCTGCGCGAGCGCGGCTTCGTGGAGAAGCTCGTCGCGCGCGCCGAGGCCGCGGGCTACGAGGCGCTGGTGCCCACGGTGGACCTCGCCACCGGCGGCAAGCGCGAGCGCGACACGCGCAACGGCTTCTCGATCCCGCCCCGGCTCAATGCGCGCCTGCTGCTGGACGGCGCGCTGCACCCGGCCTGGGCCTGGCGCATCGCGCTGCACGGCGGGCTGCCGGATTTCGCCAGCGTGCGCGGCTACCGCGGCACGCGCGCGCGCGGCCTGGCGCTTGCCTCCTCGGTGGGGCGCGACACCGACCCGGCCTTCGACTGGGACGACCTCGCGCGCCTGCGCGAGCGCTGGAAACGCAAGCTCGTGGTGAAGGGCGTGAGCCGGGTGGAGGACGCCGAGCGCTTGGCCGCGCTCGGCGTGGACGGGGTCTGGGTGTCCAACCATGGCGGGCGCCAGCTCGACGGCGCGGTGGCCTCGCTCGAGGCCATGGCGCCCATTGCGCGCGCGGTGGGCGGCCGCATGGCGGTTCTGATGGACGGCGGCGTGCGCCGCGGCGTCGATGCGCTGAAGGCGCGCGCCCTGGGCGCGCAGGCGGTATGCGTGGGCCGCGCCGTGCTCTACGGGGGCGGCGCTGGCGGTGCCGCGGGCGCCGAGCGCGCACTCGCGATCCTCACCACCGAGCTGGAGCGCGCGATGCAGCTCTGCGGGGTACGCACCATGGCCGAGGTGACGCCCGACCTGGTCGCGTCCTGACGACCGCTTCGGCTACTCGCCGCCGCCGGGCTACAAGGCGGAGTTCTCCTAGTGAAAAACAATTGGCAACCCCTGCCGCCGCGGCTGGTGGCAAGATGGGCGCATGCTCCAGGCTCGATTGCCCGTGATCCGGTTGCTCGGTTCGGCGCTCCTCGCCCTCGCCGCAAGCGCGCACGCGCAAGCCCCGGAGGATGCCGCCGCCTGGCGCGCCGCCTCGCGCCTGGGCTATGCGCCGACCCCGGCGCTGATGCAGGCGATCGCGGCCCATCCCCGCGGTGCGCGCGGCTGGGCCGCCGACGAGGTGGAACGCGCCTTCGCCGCCAGCCGCGAAGCGGCGAAGACCCCCGCGCACCTGGCCACGCTGCAGGGATCGATTCCCGCCGCGTTCGCCGAGTTCCGCGCCGAGCGCGAGGCGCTGCGCCGCGTGCGCGCCGACTCGGAAATGCGCCCCTCGCCGCAGGACCTGCCCACCCGGCGCTCGGCGCTGGAAGCCGCGTCCTGGAGGCTCCTCGCCTGCTCGAACCCGGAGCTGGAGAACCCGCTTGCGGCGCGCCTCACCGAGTTCTGGTTCAACCACTTCAACGTGTTCGCCGGCAAGGGTCCGGTGCGGCCCTTCCTCGGGCACTACGTGCTGCACGCCATACGGCCCAATGTGCTGGGGCGCTTCGAAGACCTGGTGCTCGCCACGGCGCGGCATCCGGCGATGCTGTTCTACCTCGACCAGGCGCAGAGCGTGGCCGAGGGCATGACCGGGCCGTTCGGCTTGGCGCGCGGCCTGAACGAGAACTACGCCCGCGAGCTGATGGAACTGCACACGCTGGGGGCCGAAGGCGGCTACGCGCAGGGCGACGTACGCGAGCTGGCGCGCATCCTCACCGGCTGGACGGTGGACCCGTCTGCCGAGTCCGGGTTCCGCTTCGTGCCGCGGCTGCACGACCAAGGCGGAAAAACGCTGCTGGGGCAGACCTTCAGCGCCGACGGCGAACGCGAGGGGCAGCAGGCCATCGCCCTGCTGGCCGGACACCCGGCGACGGCTCGGCGCGTGGCGCTGCGCCTCTCGCAGTGGTTCGTGGCGGACGCGCCGCCCGCGGCGCTGGTCGACGGACTTGCGGCGGAGTTTCGCTCGAGCGGCGGCGACCTGCGTGCCGTATTGCGCAAGCTGGTGGCCGCGGAGGCGTTCTGGGACGAGCGCCAGCAGCTGTTCAAGACACCCTACGAGTTCGCCTGCTCGGTGCTCGCGGCGACCGGCCAGTCGGAGCCCGAGCGTCTCGCCCAGACGCTTCGTTTCCTCGCCGGCGCCGGGCAGCCGGTGCACGGCTGGCAGACCCCCGACGGCTACAAGACGGATGCGCGCACCTGGCTCGCGCCCGAGGCGCTGACGCGGCGCGCGGACTTCGCGCTTGCCTTCAGCCGCGACGCGGCGCCGCCCGATCACTACCGGCGGTTCCTCAGCCCGCTCACGCGCGAGCGCATCGCGCAGGAACCGGCGGCCCTGCAGGGCATGCTGGTGCTCGCCAGCCCGGAGTTCATGCACAAATGAACCTCGCGCGGCGCGCGCTCCTGCGGGCGGCGGCTGCGGCCGGCGCGCTCGCCTTCGCGCCGCGGGTGGTCGCGCAGGCGGCGCCGATGCTCGAGGGCGGCCGGCTGGTGGTGGTGTTCCTGCGCGGCGCCTACGACGGGCTTTCGGCCTTCGTTCCCTGCGCGGACCCGGACTACGAGCGGCTGCGCCAGGCCACGCGCATTCCGGCGCCCGATGGCAGCGAGGGCGCGGCGATCCGGCTCGACGGGCGCTTCGCCCTGCATCCGGCGCTCGCGCCGGTGCTGCCGATGTGGCGCGACGGCATCCTGGCGGTGGTGCCCGCGGCCGGATCGCCCGATCCGACGCGCTCACACTTCGAGGCCCAGCACCACTGGGAAACCGGCATACCGGGCCGCAACAGCGAGGCGCCGGGCTGGATGAACCGGCTCGCCTCGATGGAGCCGGCCGGCTTGCGCGAGCAGCGTCTGGTCGGGGTGGGTGAGGCCAATCCGCGCATCCTGGCGGGCGAGCTGCGCGCGCGGCTGGTGCCGCGCGGGCCGCAGGCGGCGAACCAGGGCGCGATCGGCAATGAGCGCATGCGGCTTGCATTGGCGGACATCTACGCGGCGGACGGCAGGCTGGCGGCGGCGTTTCGCGCGGGCACCGACAGCCGCATGGAGACCGCGCGCGACCTGGCCGCCGAGATGACGCGAGCGGACAACGGCGCCGGGCCGGCGGCCGGGCTGGTGCAGGCTTCGCGCCAGCTGGCCGCCCTGATGCGCTCCGGGGGGCAATTGCGCCTGGGCTTTCTCTCGGCCGGCGGCTGGGACACGCACGCCAACCAGGGCGGCGTGCAGGGCCAGCTGGCCAACCAGCTGGGCGGCCTCGCCCGCGCGCTGGTGGAGTTGCGCGCCGGCCTGTCGCGACCGGGCGACCTGATCCTGGTCCTGAGTGAATTCGGCCGCACCGCGGCCGAGAACGGCTCGCGCGGCACCGACCATGGCCGCGGCAACGCGCTGTGGCTGATCGGCGAGCGCGTCGCCGGCGGGCGCATGCACGGCCGCTGGGAAGGGCTGGCACAGGGCAACCTGAACGAAGGGCGCGACCTGCCGGTGCTGCACGATTTCCGCGCCGTGATCGCCCAGGCGCTGGCGCGCAACTTCGGCCTGCCGGAAAGCCGCCTTGCCGACTTGTTCCCCGGCGCCGCGTGGGACGCGCGGCTCGATGGACTGCTGAGGCGCGCCTAGCCGGGCGCCGTCAGGCGCAGTTCCTGCTTCCAGCCGAAGCGCTCGCGGTTGTCGATCACCCGGATCATCGCCGGCGCCAGGCGCCAGAGCGCGATCGAGGCCAGGCGCCGTTGCAGGCCGCGCTCGGCGTCGTCGCGCGGCGCCTCGGACACGCGGCGGATCTCGGGAAACTTCTCCAGGTAGATCGCCAGCGCGGCGGGCCGGCCCGCCGCGGCCACTTGCCGCACCGCACCCTCGATCTGCAGGCCGCGGATCTCGCTCCAGCCCGAGGCCTGGGCGTGGATCGCGGCCGCGGCGCGGCCGCCCGCGGCGAGGTCGCGGCCGTGCCGGGTGCCGGGATCGGTGACGAAAACCAGGTTCAGGTCCTGGTCGCTGGCGTAGAACACGGCCGCGGCCCAAGGGCCCTCGGGCCCGCTGGTGGCGAGCGTGGCCACGCCGTGCGCCCGCAGCATCTGCTCGATGCGCGCGCGCAACGGCTCGCTCACCGCCCTCGCGGCCGCGCGGACTTCGGCCCGGTCCAGCGCCTCACCAGGCCGCTGTCCAGGCCGAACAGGTCCAGCACCCGGCCGACGGCGTGCTCGACCATGTCGTCGATGCTGCGCGGCGCGTTGTAGAACGCGGGCATCGGCGGGGCGATCACCGCGCCCATCTCCGCCGCCTGAAGCAGCAGGCGGCAGTGCCCCAGGTGCAGCGGCGTCTCGCGCGGCATCAGCACCAGCCGGCGCTGCTCCTTGAGCACCACGTCCGCGGCGCGGACGATGAGGGTGTCGGCGTAGGAGTGGACAATCCCCGAGAGCGTCTTCATGGAGCAGGGTGCGATGATCATCCCGGCGGTGCGGAACGAACCGCTGGAGACGCTGGCGGCAAGGTCCTGGTCGCTGTGCACCACCTCCGCGAGCGCCTCGATGTCCTTCAGCCTGCGGCCGGTTTCAAGGCCGATGGTGAGCTTGCCGCTGTTGCTGATGATGAGGTGGGTTTGCACCTTGGGCAGGGCGCGCAGCGCCTCCAGCAGGCGGATGCCGTAGATGGCCCCGCTGGAGCCGGTGATGGCGACGATGAGGTGCATGCGTGCATCATAGCCCCCGGCGCGGTTTAGGTGCGACTACACGCATATGGATCGACCGGATTGGGGAGACGCAAGAAGAAAGTAGCTTGGCCGCCCCCAGTAAATATTGCGATCGCACCTAATTCGTCGTAAGATAAGCGCATGTCGCGCGAGACCCGGCCGGAATTCGACCTCGAGCACCATCCGTTTTTCTGGATGACCCAGGCCATCGCGGCGCGCGATGCCGTGCTCGCCGGGGAACTGAAGGTGCACGGGCTGCGGGTGCCGGAGTGGCGCGTACTGGCCGCGCTCTATGCCCGCAAGCGCTTGTCGATGCGCGAACTCGCCGACCTGTCTTCGATCGACCGCACCACGCTCAGCCGCACCGTGGACCGGATGCAGGAGTCCGATTGGGTGACGCGCCTCGCCGATAGCCGCGACCTGCGTGTCAGGCGCCTGTCCCTGAGCGCTTCGGGCGAGCGCCTGTTTGCGCGCATCTGGCCGACCATGGAGCGACTGAACCGCGCCGCCGTGGAAGGGTTGCCGCCCGGCTCGGTGCCGATGCTCGCCTGGACGCTGGGGCGGATGAAGGACAACCTGGAGCGCGAGGCGCCCGAGAAGCAGGACGCCGCATAAGCGGCGTGGCAGGACGCCGCATAGAACAGCAGGAGGCCGCAATGAAGACGAACCACAAGCTGAATTTCCGGAACATGGTCGAGCCCGACCGCGTGCGCAAGGAGGTCTACACCGACGAGGAGATCTTCCAGCAGGAGATGGCGCGCATCCACGAGACGGTGTGGATCTACTGCGGCCACGAGAGCCAGGTGAAGAACGCCGGCGACTACGTCACGGTGCAGATCGGCCGCCAGCCGATGATCATGGTGCGCGGCAAGGACCGCAGGATCAACGTGCTCTACAACCGCTGCCCGCACCGCGGCAACATGATCTGCGGCGACGTGAAGGGCAACACCGGCGAGCAGTTCCGCTGCTCCTATCACGCCTGGACCTTCCACCACGACGGCAGGCTCAAGAACATCCCGATGATGGACTCGGGCTACAAGGGCACGCGCCTCACCAAGGACAGCCCGGAGCTGTGCATGAAGCGCGCCGCGCGGCTCGAGTCCTACCGCGGTTTCGTGTTCGCCAGCCTCGCCAAGGACGGGCCGACGCTGCAGGAGTTCCTCGGCGAGGCCATCGTCGCCTTCGACGACATGTGCGACCGCGCCCCCGAGGGCGAGGTCGAGATCGTGCCCAACTGCTTCCGCGTCATCCAGCACTCGAACTGGAAACTCTTCATGGAGAACCAGATCGACGCCCTGCACCCCTCGGTGACGCACCAGTCCACCGGGCGCGCGGCGCACGAGGTGGAGAAGCAGCTGGCGAAGAAGGCCAAGTCAGGCGAGGCGCCGCTCTCCTACCACATGCTGTCGGCCTTCGCGACGGTGAGCATCGACAAGTGGGACAACTTCCAGACCATCAATTTCCCCTACGGCCACTGCATCCTCACCGGCTACATGGGGCTGCGGCCGCAGGATCCGGATACGCTCGCCTACGACAGGATCATGATCAGGGCCTACGGCAGGAAGCGCTTCGAGCAGATCGTCGGGGTGAACATCCACCACGTGCTGGTCTACCCGGGGCTGTCGGTGCAGTCGCCGCTGCAGCAGCTGCGCGCGGTGCGGCCGCTGGGCGTGGACCGCACGCTCACCGAGATCTGGCACTTCCGCCTGAAGGGCGCGCCCGAGGCGATCTACCGCCGCTCGCTTGCCTACTACAACCTGGTGAATTCGCCAGCGACGCTGATCAACGCCGACGACCTGGAGAACTTCTGGAAGTGCCACCAGGGGCTCGCCTCCGACGGCGGCGAGTGGGTCAGCTTCGCGCGCCACCACGGCCGCGACATCGAGAACAAGGGCGTGGTGTCCTCCGGCCCGAACATGGGAACCTCGGAAGCGCCGATGCGCAACCAGATGAAGGCCTGGGCGAAGTACATGAGCGGCGCCGCGCAGGCAGGCTCGCGATGAGCGGCCTGCGGCTGCAGCACGAGCTCGAGCAGTTCCTCTACCGCCAGGCCGAGCTGCTGGACGGCAAGCAGTGGCAGGCCTGGACCGAGCTGTTCACGGCCGACGGCATCTACTGGATGCCGCCCGATGCCTCCTACAAGACCTGGGACGGCCAGCCGGCGATCTTCGCCGAGGACAGGAACCTGATGGCGGTGCGCATGGGCCGGGTGCTGCACCCGGACGCCTGGTCGCAGCGGCCGCTATGGGGCACCAACCACGTAGTGTCGAACGTGGTCATCCGCAAGGTGGCGAAGAACGGCGAGGTGGAAGTCACCTCGCGCTTCCACATGATGGAGCTGAGGCGCGACGACGTGCGGCATTTCGCCGGGCAGTACACGCACCACCTGGTGAAGGTGAAGAAGGGCTATGCCATCCGGCTGCAGCGCGTGGACATGACCAACGCGCAGGCGGCCTACGATTACGTGCTGCAGGTCTGGGTCTAGCCCCGGGGGCTCAGCCTGCGGCGCGGAACCCGCGCACGTACTGCGGCGCGGTGAACATCCAGTCGATGGCCTGGTAGTTCTGCTCCGGCGTGCGGTGCTGGTACATATCGTTGCGCACCCGGCGCTGGATGCCGTCGGCAACGTGGAAGATCTGGCCCACCAGGCGCGCCGAGAGCTGCACGCGCGATGCGCGCACCAGGCGCAGGTCCTGGTAGGCGCGGAAGGCCTTGGCGAAGTCGCCGTTGGCCTGCTCGGCGCAGGCCGCCAGGCACACCGCGTCCTCGTAGGCCATGGCCGCGCCCTGCGCGAGGTATTGCAGCATCAGGTGCGCCGCGTCGCCCAGCAGCGCCACCGGCCCGTCGCACCAGTTCTCGACCGGTTCGCGGAAGCGCAGCATCCAGCGCTTGTAGGACTTCGGCTTCCTCATCAGGCGCATCGGCAGCTCGCAGTTGTGCGCGAACAGGGGCAGCACTTCCTCCGGGGGGGCTTCCTCGTTGTGCCCGCTCTGCACGCCGCTGCCGATCACGGTGGCGACCAGGTTGTAGAGCTCCCAGCCCCGCAGCGGGTAGTGGACGATGTGGGTGTCGTGCCCGGCCCACAGGGTGGCCGCCGCCCAGCGCAGCTGCACGGGCATGTCCGCGGCGGCCAGAACCGCGCGATAGCAGATGTGCTCGGTCGGCGCCGGATCGCCGTCGCCGACGATCTTCTGCCGCACCGCCGAGCGCCAGCCATCGGCGCCCACCAGCGCGGCGCCCGCGATGCGGTTGCCTTCGGCCAGCCGCACCGAGACGCCGCCGGACTCCAGGTCGTAGCCGGTGACGCGGCTGCGGGTGCGCAGCTCGATCCGGTCCGGCCGCGCGCGGCAGCCGTCCAGGAAGGCCTTGTGGATGTCGGCGCGGTGCGTCACCGCGTAGGGGTTGCCGTAGCGCTCCTGAAACCGCGCATCCAGGGGGATGTCGATGATGCGCTCGCCGGAGATGCCGTCCATCATCTGCAGGCGCTCGATGAACACCGCCTCCTTCTTCACCAGGCCGCCCACGCCGAGGGCGTCGATGGCGTGCCAGGCGTTGGGCGCGAGCTGGATGCCGGCGCCCAGCTCGCCAAACTCGCTCGCCTGCTCGAGGACGAGGACCCTGAAGCGCTTGAGCGACAGCGCAAGCGCGGCGGCAAGGCCGCCCAGGCCGCCGCCGGCGACCACGACGGGCCTGTCGTTGCGCGCGTTGGTGATCATGACAGGGGATTGTAGTGGATCCACTCTGGTGGCCTGTGGTCACCGGGCCCAGCTTCACGGTGAAGGTCATGGCATGTGCGGGGCCCCCGAGCCCTCAAGCGGCGCGCGGCGCGAAGCGCGGATAGACGCGCCTGACGTTGTCCTCGAAGATTTTCTTCTTGTCCGCCGCGCTCACCCAGTCGATGGCGTCGATGTAGCGCTTGGTGTCGTCGAAGTAGTGCCCGGTGTCCGGGTCGATGCCGCGCACCGCGCCCACCATCTCCGAGGCGAACAGGATGTTGTCCGCCGGGATCACCTTGAGCAGCAGCTCGATGCCGGGCCGGTGGTACACGCAGGTGTCGAAGAAGACGTTCTTCAGCAGCAGCTCCGCGAGCGGCGGGCGCCTCAGGTCCTGCGCGATGCCGCGGTAGCGGCCCCAGTGGTACGGCACCGCGCCGCCGCCGTGAGGGATGACGAAGCGCAGCGACGGGAAATCGCGGAACAGATCCGAGCCCAGGAACTGCATGAAGGCCGTGGTGTCGGCGTTGATGTAGTGCGCGCCGGTGAAGTGGAACGCCGGGTTGCAGGAAGAACTCACGTGCACCATCGCCGGCACCTCCAGCTCGACCATCTTCTCGTACAGCGGGTACCACCACCGGTCGGTGAGCGGCGGTTCCTTCCACCAGCCGCCTGAAGGGTCCGGGTTGAGGTTGCAGCCGATGAAGCCCAGTTCCTTCACGCAGCGCTCCAGTTCCGGGATGCAGTTTGCGGGCGGCACCCCGGGCGATTGCGGCAGCTGGCACACCGCGGCGAAGTTCGCCGGGTACAGGCTGCAGACGCGGTGGATGAGCTCGTTGCACTCGCGCGACCAGGCCTGGCTGATGGCGGCGTCGCCGACGTGGTGCTCCATGGAGCCGGCGCGGGGCGAGAAGAAGGTGAG
>VGIA01000071.1 GCA_016868105.1 Betaproteobacteria bacterium
TCGGCGGCAATTATCGCAGGCGCTTGCTCGAAGTGGCGGCGCGCCCGGACTTGCGCCCGACGCCGGACCGCGTGCGCGAAACGCTGTTCAACTGGCTGGGCCAGGAACTGGGCGGGCTGCGCTGCCTTGACCTCTATGCCGGCAGCGGCGCACTGGGCTTCGAGGCCGCCTCCAGGGGCGCGGCGCGCGTGGTGATGGTGGAGAATGACCGCGTGGCGCTCGCCGCCCTAAAACGCAGCCGCGCGGCCCTCGGCGCTGCACAGGTGGAGATCGTGCGCGGCGACGCCGAAGCCTGGTTCGCGCGCAGCGGCGAGGTCTTCGACGTGGTTTTCCTCGACCCGCCCTTCAGGCAGAATGCCGTGCCGGCCTTGCTGCAGAAACTCGCGCCGCGGCTGGAAGCTCGCGCCCGGGTCTACGCGGAGTCCGCGGCGCCGGTCGAAGTGCAGGCGCCGTGGCGGGAACTGAGGCGCGCGCGGGCGGGAAAGGTAAGCTGCCAGTTGCTTGAGTTCGGCGCCGCGCAGGCGCCGCAGGGGAGTAAGACATGATCCGAGCGGTGTACCCGGGAACGTTCGACCCGTTGACGCGCGGGCACGAGGACCTTGTGCGGCGCGCAAGCCGGCTGTTCGACAACCTGGTCCTCGCCATCGCCGACAGCCGCGCCAAGCGGCCGTTCTTCAGCCTCGGCGAGCGCATCGACATGGCGCAGCAGGCCCTGGGCGATGTCAAGAACCTGACCATTACCGGTTTCACCGGCCTGCTGACCGACTTCGTGCAGACGCAGAAGGCGAGCGTGGTGCTGCGCGGGCTGCGCGCGGTATCGGACTTTGAGTACGAGTTCCAGCTCGCGGGCATGAACCGCGACCTCAACCCTGACATGGAGACGGTGTTCCTCACCCCGGGCGAGCAGCACATGTTCATCTCGGCCACCCTGGTGCGGGAGATCGCGACCCTGGGTGGCGACGTCTCCAAATTCGTGCACCCGGTGGTGCGCGAGCGGCTGATCGCGAAGGTGAAGTCGCTGGGCGGCTAGCGCTGGCAGCGCGGGCAGTAGTAGGTCGCGCGCTGGCCCTGGACCAGCCGTCGTATCGGCGTGCCGCAGCGCCGGCAGGGCCCGCCGGCGCGGTCGTAGACCAGGTGCTGCACCTGGAAATAGCCCGAGGCGCCGTCGCCGCCGACGAAATCGCGCAGCGTCGAGCCCCCGGCCCTGATCGCCGCGCGCAGCACCTCCTTCACCGATGCCACCAGCCGCGCACAGCGCGCCGGCGACAGGGTGCCGGCGCGCCTGCGGGGGCTGATCCCGGACAGGAACAGGCTTTCCGAGGCGTAGATGTTCCCCACGCCGACCAGCAGGCGCCCGTCCATCAGCAGCTGCTTGATCGAGGTGCGACGGCCGCGGGTGAGCGCGTGCAGATGCCTGCCGTCGAACGCGGCCGACAGCGGCTCGACGCCCAGGTGCCGGATGAGCGGGTGCGCCTCGGGCGCGGTGCTGGTCCAGAGCACCGCGCCGAAGCGGCGCGGGTCGCGCAGCCGCAGGACGCGGGGGCCGAGCGCGATATCCACGTGATCGTGCTTTCCGGGCGCGGCGCCGGCCGCCACCAGCCGCAGGCTGCCCGACATGCCCAGGTGCAGGATCAGGTGGCCGTCACCGCAGTCGAGCAGAAGGTACTTGCCGCGCCGTTTCACGGCGCGCACCTCCCGCCCGGCGAGACGGCGCACGAACGCCGGCACGCGCCAGCGCAGGCGCGGCTCGCGCACCGTGACCGCGGTGATCGTGCGCCCCACCAGTTGCGGCGCGATGCCGCGTCGCGTGACTTCGACCTCGGGCAGTTCGGGCATGGATTGAGGCGCGCCTGGGCGTCCTTGTGCGGGGCACCAAATATACCTACACTGCCTGCGCCATGTCCCCGATCTGCCGCCTTGTTTGCCTGGTTGCCGCCCTGCTGCTGGCAGCCGGCTCGGCAAAGGCGCAGCAGATTCCCGACCCGGAGGACGACGACGAGGTCGCGCCGGCGGCCGAGAGCGCGCCGGCAGCGCCAAAACCGGCGCCCCGGAACCTGCCGCGGCAGGACCTCACCGCCTCGTTGCTGTACGAGTTTCTGCTGGCCGAGATCGCGGCACAGCGCGGCAGTCCGGCGCAGGCTGCGCAGACCTACGTCGACCTGGCGAAGAAGACCCGCGACCCACGGGTCGCGCAACGCGCGGTGCAGGTAGCGAACTTCGCGCGTACCCCGCACCTGGCGCTGCAGGCGGCGCAGGTCTGGCACCAGGTCGAGCCGGACTCGGCGCAGGCCATGCAGACGCTGGTCCAGCTGCTGGTGTCGCAGAAGCGCGCCGACGAGGCCGAAGCGATCATCGCCAGGCTGATGGGCGCAAACCCGGCGCTCACGCCCAACCTGTTCATGCAGCTCGGGCGGCTGCTGTCGGGCAACCCGAATCCCGCCGCCAGCCTGCGCCTGGTGCAGCGCCTCGCGGCGCGGCACCCGAAGCTGGCGCAGGCGCGCTTCGCGGTGGCGCAGGCGGCCGCCACGGCCGGGGAGGACAACACCGCCATGGCCGAGGTGCGCGCGGCAGCGGCGCTGCGCCCGGATTGGGAACTGCCGGCGATCTTCGAGGCGCAACTGCTGCAGCCGCGGGCGCCGGCCGAGGCGGCGAGGCGGCTGGCGGACTTCCTGGAGAAGAACCCGGCGGCGCGCGAGGCGCGCATGACCTACGCGCGCGTGCTCGCCAGCGACAAGCGCATGCCGGAGGCGCGCGCCGAGTTCGAAAAGATCATCGCCCGCAACCCGGAGGACACCGACGCCATCAACGCCCTCGGCCTGCTCGCGCTGCAGGTCAAGGATTACCCGGTCGCGGAGTCGAACATGAAGCGTCTGCTCGAGCTGGGCCACCGCGATCCCGACAGCGTGCGCTACACGCTGGGCCAGATCGCGGAGGAGCGCAAGGACTGGCCGGGCGCGATGCAGTGGTACAAGACCGTCCAGCGCGGCGAGCTCGTCATGCCGGCGCGCATGCGCACCGCCAACGCGATCGCGCGCCAGGGCCGGCTGGAGGAGGCGCGCTCGTTCCTGCGCAGCGTCCATGCCGATCCGGAGCAGAAGGTGCAGCTGCTGATCGCCGAATCGCAGCTGCTGCGCGAGGCGCAGCAGCACCGGGAGTCGTTCGACCTGCTGGGGGACGCGCTGAAGCTCACGCCCGACCAGCCCGATCTGCTCTACGACCAGGCGCTCACCGCGGAGAAGCTCGAGCGCTACGACGTGATGGAAGGCAACCTGCTGCGGCTGATCCGGGTCAAGCCGGAGCTTGCCCATGCCTACAACGCGCTCGGCTACTCGTTCGCCGACCGCAATGTCCGCCTGCCGGAGGCGAAAAAGCTGATCGAGAAGGCGCTCGAGCTGGCCCCCGAGGACTACTACATCATCGATTCCATGGGCTGGGTGCTTTACCGCATGGGCGACCTCAAGGGCGCGGCCGAGCAACTGCGGCGCGCCTGGAACGGCAGGCCCGACGGCGAAATCGGCGCGCACTATGGCGAAGTGCTGTGGGTGCTGGGCGAGCGCCAGGAGGCGCGGCGCATCTGGCAGGAGGCGCACAAGTTGGCGCCCGAGAACGAGACGCTGCTCAAGACCCTGAAGCGATTCGCGCCCTGATACCGATGCCGCGCCTGCTTGGCTTCGCGGCGGCGCTTTTCCTGGCGGGCTGCGCCGAACCGGCGTTCCTTGTCGCGCCGCCGGAGGTGGAGTTCGAACTTTCCGGCCGCTTCGCGGTCAGCCATCGCGGCGAGGCGAACAGCGGCAACCTGACCTGGCGCTACGGCGCCGGCGCCGAGGAACTCCTGATCACCTCCCCCCTCGGGCAGGGCCTGGCGCGCATTGCGCGCGCGGGCGGCGAAGTGGTGCTGACCACGCCGGAGCCGCGCGAGTACCGCGCCGCCGACGCCGAATTGCTCACCGAAAGGGTGCTGGGCTTCCGGCTGCCGCTCGCCGGGCTGTCCGATTGGGTGCGGGCGCGGCCCGCGCCGGGCGCGGCGCAGACGCGCTATGACGCAGAGGGCCGCCTCGCGGAACTGGAGCAGGCCGGCTGGAAGGTCCGGTACCTGGAGTACGAGGGCAAGCGGCCGTCGCGGATGCGCCTGCACTACCCGGGCGTGGACCTGCGCCTGGCGATCACGGCATGGAAGTAGGCGCCGACCTAACCTGGCTGCCGGCGCCGGGCAAGCTCAACCTGTTCCTGCACGTCCTCGGCCGCCGTACGAGCGGCCCGCACGCGGGCTTTCACGACCTGCAGACGGCGTTCCGCCTGATCGATCGCTGCGATCGCGTGGGGGTCGCGCTGCGCGCCGACGGCGAGATCCGCTTCGCCGGCGAGTTCGGCGAGGACAACCTGTGCCTGCGTGCCGCTCGGCTGCTGCAGCAGGCGAGCGGGTCGCGCCTGGGTGCCGAGCTCGCGCTGGACAAGCGCCTGCCGGTGGGAGGGGGGCTGGGCGGCGGCTCCTCGGACGCCGCGACCACGCTGCTGGCGCTGAACCGGCTGTGGCGCTGCGGGCTGGACCGGGGCGCCCTGCTGCGGCTCGGGCTGGAACTGGGCGCGGACGTGCCCTTCTTCCTGTTCGGCGGCAACGCGCTGGGCGAGGGCATCGGCGAACGCCTGCGCGGGCTCGAACTGGGGCCGGCGTGGTACCTCGTCCTGGTGCCACAAGTCCCGGTTTCGACGAAAGAAATCTTCACCGATCCCGCGTTGACACGGGATACGAAACCACTCAAAATACCGCCCCTTTTGTCGGGGCAGGGCCGCAATGATCTGGAGCCGGTTGCGGCGCGCCGTTATCCGGTGATCGCGGAGCACTTGGCGTGGTTGCGGCAACGCAGCCCGGGGAGCTGCTTCCCGCCGCGGATGACCGGGTCCGGGGCCTGCGTGTTCGCCCAGTTCGGCAGCCGGGACGAGGCGGAGGCGCTGCTGCGGCAGCTGCCGAAGGCAATGCGCGGTTTTGTGGCGCGCGGGCTGGAGCAGCACCCGCTGCGCGACTGGGTCGCAGTACCTGACCGTTAACGGAAAGCTTCAGATGGGGCGTCGCCAAGCTGGTCTAAGGCACCGGATTTTGATTCCGGCATTCCTAGGTTCGAATCCTAGCGCCCCAGCCATTACACACCGCTCATGAAACCGAACAATCCCCGCGACGGCCAAGATGCGCTCGAGCGCCTGATGGTGTTCGCGGGCAACGCCAACGCGCGCCTGGCGCAGGAGGTGGCGCGGCACCTGAACCTGTCGCTCGGCCGCGCGCTGGTGGGCAAGTTCTCCGACGGCGAGGTGATGGTCGAGATCATGGAGAACGTGCGCGGCAAGGACGTGTTCGTGCTGCAGTCGACCTGCCAGCCGACCAACGACAACCTGATGGAGCTGATGGTGATGGTGGACGCGCTCAAGCGATCCTCGGCGGCGCGCGTCTCGGCGGCGATCCCGTACTTCGGCTATTCGCGCCAAGACCGCCGCCCGCGCTCGGCGCGGGTCGGCATCAGCGCCAAGGTGGTGGCGAACATGCTTACCTCGGTGGGCGTGGCGCGCGTGCTGACCATGGACCTGCACGCCGACCAGATCCAGGGCTTCTTCGACGTGCCGGTGGACAACATCTATGCCGCGCCGGTGCTGCTGGGCGACGTCTGGAAGCAGAACTACGATGACCTGATCGTGGTCTCGCCCGACGTCGGCGGCGTGGTGCGCGCGCGCGCGCTCGCCAAGCGCCTGGATTCGGACCTCGCGATCATCGACAAGCGCCGGCCGCGCGCCAACCTCTCCGAGGTGATGAACGTGATCGGCGAGGTTCAGGGCCGCACCTGCGTCATCATGGACGACATGGTGGATACCGCGGGAACCCTGTGCAAGGCGGCCCAAGTGCTGAAGAAGGAGGGCGCCATCAGGGTGGTGGCCTATTGCACCCACCCGGTGTTGTCCGGGGGGGCGGTGGCGCGCATCGCGGCCTCGGACCTGGACGAGCTGGTGGTGACCGATACCATTCCCCTGACCGAGGAGGCGCGCGCCTGCCGCAAGATCCGGCAACTGTCGGTCGCCGGCCTGCTGGCGGAGACGATTCTCAGGATTTCGACCGAGGACTCGGTGAGCTCGTTGTTCACCGAGTAGTGCGGGACAGGTACCAGCAATGCAGTTTTCCCAACCCCGCCGGGGTCTGGTCGCGGAACCGGCGGATACCGAAGGAGTAATGCGATGAAAATCGAAATCAGCGCGCAAAAGCGCTCGGCGCAGGGAACGGGTGCGAGCCGCCGTCTGCGCAATGCCGGCAAGGTGCCCGGCATCGTCTATGGCGGCAACAGCGGGCCGGTCAACATCGAGCTCGACCACAAGGACCTGCTGCACAAGCTGACGCTGGAGGCGTTCCATGCCTCCATCCTGAGCCTGGATGTCGAGGGCGCCAAGGATCAGGTGCTGCTGCGCGCGTTCAACATGCACCCCTACAATGGCCGCGTGCAGCACATCGACTTCCAGCGCGTCACGCGCGACAAGAAGATCCACATGAAGGTGCCGCTGCATTTCATCAACGCCCAGATTTCCCCGGCGGTGAAGACCATGGGGGCGGTGGCCAACCACGTGCTCAACGAGCTCGACCTCACCTGCTTTCCGGACGACCTGCCGGAGTTCATCGAGGTCGACCTGGGCGCGCTCACGGTGGGCGACTCGGTGCACGTCAGCGACCTCAAGCTGCCCAAGGGCGTCGAGGCGGCGGTGCACCGCGGCGCCAACCCGGTGGTGGCGACCATGATCGTCCCGGCGCTGATCGTCGAGGAGGAGGTCGCTGCCGCAGAGGTGCCGGCAGCCGCGGATGTCCCGACCACCGAGCAGGCCGCGCCGGAGAAGACCGCCGAAGGCGCCGGCGAGGCCAAGGGCGGCAAGCCCGCGGAGAAGGCAGCCGACAAGAAAGAGAAGAAGTAACTGGCCGCCATCCGCCTCATCGTCGGCCTGGGCAACCCGGGCAAGGACTACGAGCGCACCCGCCACAACTCTGGTTTCTGGCTCGTGGAGCGCCTGGCCGCGCAAAGCGGCCTCAGCCTGCGCAAGGACGGCAAGTTCCAGGCGCTGGTGGGGCGCCTTGGGCAGTCCGGCCCCTGGCTCATGCTGCCGCAGAGTTTCATGAACGCGAGCGGCCGGCCGGTGCAGATGCTGGCCGGTTTCTTCAAGATACCGGCCGCCGAGATCCTGGTGGTGCACGACGAGATCGAGTTCCCGCCGGGTGTCGCGCGCCTGAAGCAGGGCGGCGGCATTGCCGGGCACAACGGCCTCAGGGACATCTCGCAGCGCATCGCCACGCACGACTACTGGCGCCTGCGACTGGGCGTGGGCCACCCCGGCGCCATGGGCGCTGTGGCCGATTACGTGCTCGGCCGGCCGTTGCCCGAGGCGCGCGTGGCGATCGACCAGGCCATCGGCCGCGCGCTGGAGGTGATGCCGCAGATCATGGCCGGGGACATGCAGGCGGCGATGCTCAAGCTGCATACCGATCCGAAGCCCAGCGCCGAGCCCAGGCCCGAGCCGGCGCCGAAGGCCGAGGCGAGGCCGGATCCGAAACCGGAGCCGAAGGCCGAACCCGGGGCCGGGGCGAGGCCTGAGCCGAAGCCCGCGCAAGCGAAGCAGGGTTTTTTCGGTTCGCTGTTCGGCAAGAAAAAATGAGCCTGCGCTGCGGCATCTTGGGCCTGCCGAACGTGGGCAAGTCCACGCTGTTCAATGCCCTCACCAAGTCGGGCATCGCGGCGGAGAACTACCCGTTCTGCACCATCGAGCCCAACGTCGGCATCATCGAGGTGCCCGACCCGCGCCTGGCGGGGCTGGCCTCGATCGAAAAGCCGCAGAAGGTGATCCCAGCCGCGGTGGAGTTCGTCGACATTGCGGGACTTGTGGCCGGCGCTTCCAAGGGCGAGGGCCTGGGCAACCAGTTCCTGGCCAACATCCGCGAGACCGATGCCATCGTCCACGTCGTGCGCTGCTTCGAGGATCCGAACGTGATCCACGTCGCCGGCAAGGTGGACCCGATCTCGGACATCGGGGTCATCAACACCGAGCTGGCCCTGGCAGACCTGGCCGCGGTCGGCAAGCACCTGTCCAAGCATTCCAGGGTCGCCAAGGTCGCCGGGGACAAGGACGCGCAGCGCCTGGTCGCGGTGCTCGAAAAGTCGGAAAAGGCGCTCGACCAGGGCCGGCCGGTACGGTCGCTCGACTGGTCCAAGGAAGAGCTGTTCGTCCTCAAGCCCCTGTTCCTGCTCACCATGAAGCCGACCATGTACGTGGCCAACGTGGCGGAGAACGGCTTCAAGGACAATCCTTTGCTGGCTGCCGTGGAAGCCCACGCGAAGAAGGAAGGCGCGCCGGTGGTGGCCATCTGCGCCGCGATGGAATCGCAGATCGCCGAGCTGTCCGACGAGGACAAGGAGCTGTTCCTCGCCGACATGGGCATGGAGGAGCCGGGCCTCGCACGCGTCATCCGCGCCGGCTACAAGCTGCTCGGGCTGCAGACCTACTTCACCGCGGGGCCGAAGGAAGTGAGGGCCTGGACCGTGCCGGTGGGCGCCACCGCGCCGCAGGCTGCGGGCGTGATCCATACCGATTTCGAGCGCGGCTTCATCCGCGCCGAGGTGACCGCCTACGAGGACTACGTCGCCGGCAAGGGCGAGCTCGGGGCGAAGGAAGCCGGCAAGCTGAGGGTGGAAGGCAGGGACTACGTGGTGCGCGACGGCGACGTCATGCACTTTCGCTTCAACGTCTGAGGGCTGGGATCGGCTGCCTTTCCTCGCCGGCGCAGCGTCGTTCTGGCCGGTGTTGATGACGACGGCTGCGCCAGCGACGATCCACCAAGGCCACACGCTATTGGTTCGCGGGCCTCGCCGCTATGGTGCGCCACTGGGACGCTTTCCGGCCCCGGTCGCCGCCGCTGCGCCTCAGGCGGGCTTGCGCCCCGGCAGGCCGACGGCGAGCAGGGTCCCGAGCACGCTCACGCCGGCGGCGATGAGCACCGCCCAGGCGTAGCCCTGCGTGCGGTCGAACAGCCAGCCCGCGACCACCGGCAGGCCGACAGCGGCGACGCACCAGGCGATGTAGAGCAGGCTGGCGACACGGCCGAAGGCGTTCCGCGGCCAGTAGCGCGCGATCGCCGCCGCGGTGAAGCCGGAGGTGAAGCCGTAGCCCATCGCGATCATGGCGAGCGCGGGCAGGGTCACCAGCGGCCCGGGCCAGAGGGTCAGGAGCAGCGCCCCTGCCAGCGCCCAGAGCTGCGCGCCGGCGGCGACATGGGGAACCGGGAGATGGTCCACCAGCCACCCGCCGCCGATGCGCGCCGCGGCGACGGCGCCGGAGATGATGCTGGTCGCGGCCAGCGCGAGCGCGGTGGTGCCGCCGTAGGCCTGGACGATGCCCGCGGCTTGGCTGAGCACCAGCAGCCCGGCGGAGGCCGCCAGGAAGAACACCGCGCCCAGGCGCAGGAACAGCGGCCATTGCGGGTGGTGTGCCGCGTCGGCCGGCGCCGAGGCATCGTGCATCCGGATCACGGCCACGCGCAGCAGCAGCGCCGAGACGGCGCAGGAGCCAAGCACGATGGCGCCCAGCCCCGCGAGAAGCGCGCGCACGCCGAAGGCCTCGGCCGCCCAGCCGAACAGCGGCGCACCCAGCATGGCGCCCAGCGGATACAGGCTGACCACGTAGCCGTTGGCGAGTCCGCTCGCGCTCTTCACGGTCTGGTTCAAGCCCTGCTGCACCAGGATGAACCCGACCCCGGCGCCCAGGCCGAACAGCACGCCGTAGCCCAGGGCGAACGCGGCAAAGTTCTCCGCCGCGGCCGCGATAAACAGGCCACAGCCGCTGCACAGGCCGCAGGCGAGCGCCAGCAGCGGCGGCGGCACGGCGCGGTAGATCCGCGGCCCCAGGTTCATGCCGACCGTCAGGGTGATGGTGGCGAGGGCGAAGACGAAGCTCGTCTCCGCGCGGCCGATGCCGAGCAGCGCCTCCAGGGGCTTCAGCACCACGCTGAACGCGTACAGGGTGCCGAAGGGCAGGTTGAGCGCCGTCGCCGCCGCGATGGCGGCGGCAGTCCGCTGCCCGGGGGTCAGGCGCATCGCGCTCGGGGCCGGTTCATGGGCCCGGATTATGCCGGGCTGGGCGAGTCGCTCCGGTCCGGCTCAGGTGCCGATGATCCCGCCATCGCGGCGGCGGACCACCACCGTGGCCGAGCGCGGCCGGGCGCCCGCCACGCCGCTCGGCCAGGACGAGAAGCGCGACGGATGGTCCGGATCGCTGCGGTCGGTGGGTGTTTCGCCCGGGTGCTGGATGTTGACGAACATGGTGCGCAGGTCCGGCGTGCACATGACCCCGGTTACCTCGCAGTTCGGCGGTCCGACGAGGAAGCGGCGCGTGTCGCCGGTGGCCGGGTCCGCGGCAAGCATGACATTGCTTCCCAGCCGCGCGAACTCGCCCTTGTACATCACGGTGGCATGCGCGTCGGTCTGGATCCAGAGCACGCCGCGCGCATCGAACCAAATGCCGTCCGGGCAGGCGTAGGGGTCGCCCTTGACGTTGCCGCGCGCCTCGGCGCGCTCGTTCTGCGGATCGCCGGCGAGCACGAAGTGGGTCCAGGTGAAGGCCCGGCCGTCGAAGTCGCCCTGCTCCTTCCACTTGATGATCTGGCCCATGACGTTGTTGCGGCGCGGATTGGCGGCGTCCGCGCCGGGCCGGTCCTTGGCGCCGCGCTGGCTGTTGTTGGTCAGGGTGCAGTAGATCTCGCCGGTGCGCGTGTCCACGGCGGTCCATTCCGGGCGGTCCATCTTGGTCGCGCCGAGCAGGTCGGAGGCCTGCCGGGACTTGATGACCACGTCGCCCTGGTTGGTGAAGCCGTTTTCCGCATTGAGCGGCCCGGTGCCGGCCTTCAGTTCCAGCCACCGGCCGCTGCCATCGGCTTCGAAGCGGGCGACATAGAGCGTGCCATGGTCGAGCAGTTCGCGGTTGGCGGTGAAGCCGCCGGGCCGCACCGGGTCGCGGCTGACGAACTTGTAGATGTATTCGAAGGCGGCGTCCTCGCCCATGTAGACGACCACGCGGCCGTCCCTGGTCTGCGCGGTCCACGCGCCTTCGTGCGCCGCGCGGCCCAGGGCCGTGCGCTTCACCGGCGTCATCGACGGGTCCATCGGGTCGATCTCGACGACCCAGCCGAAGCGGTTGAACTCGTTCGGATGCTTCAGCGCATCGAAGCGCTCGTCGTGCTCGTGCCAGCGGTAGTTGCGGCCCCTGGGCCGCAGGCCCCAGCGGCGCTGGTGCGCATCGGGCTTCTCGGGTCCGTTGAAGTAGAAGGCGAAGTTCTCCTCGCCGGTGAGGTAGGTCCCCCAGGGCGTGACGCCGTTGGCGCAATTGTTGAGCGTGCCCAGGGAGCGCGTGCCGGTCGGGTCGGCGGTGGTGCGCATCATCGCGTGCCCGGCCGCCGGACCGGCGATCCGCATCGGCGAGCCCGCGGTGATGCGGCGCGCATAGCGCGAGGGCCGGACCATGCTCCAGGCGCCGCCGCGTTCCTCGATCTCGATCACCGAGACGCCGTGCGCGGCGATCGACTTGCGCGTCTTCTCCGCGCTCCAGGTCCGGGTGCCGTCGGTATGCAGCAGCCCGTCGTCGGTGTACTCGTGGTTCATGACCAGCAACCCGCGCCGGCTGCCCTCCAGCGGGAAGTACGCGAGCGCATCATGGTGCATGCCCATCTGCACTTCCTGGTCGGCGGCCGAGTTGGAGCCGTCGGGACGGAACGCGGGCATGTTGCCGGGCACGCCCACGGGTTCTCCCCACATGAACGCAGGCGTGGCGGTGTAGCCCTCGGGCACCGTCACCGCGTCGGCGGTGGAGACCGGCACGCCCTTGAATCCGATCAGGGGACCGGAAGCCGGGCCCGGGCCGGTGGCGCAGCCGCCCAGCAGGGGCGAGAGCACCCCGGCGACGGCCGCCGCCATGCCGCCGCGCACGAACACGCGTCGCGCCGGATCGGCGAGGTTGCGGATGTAGGGATTGCCGGACGGATTGGAGTCTTCCATCTCGCCGTAGTCTTTTGCCATCGGTTCCTCGCGGGCGTGGAGGGTGCGGCGCCGTGCGCCGCGGCGGGACTGCCTTGCCGAGCGCTCAGGGCCGCAGGTACGCAAAGCCCTCGCGCTGCTGCAACCGGGTGATCTCGGCCACCCCGGAGGGGACCCAGGTGGCCTCGTCGATGAACTGGTCCTGCTTCAGCTTGCGGTTGCGCAGCGTGA
>VGIA01000072.1 GCA_016868105.1 Betaproteobacteria bacterium
CCGCCGTACTTCTTGGCCAGGATGTGCGTCATCGCCGCCGTCAGCGTCGTCTTGCCATGATCCACGTGCCCGATCGTCCCCACGTTCAGGTGCGGCTTGGTTCTTTCAAACTTTCCTTTGGCCATGACTGAGGTGCCTGTCTGATCGCGTTAAGTTGTGGTGCCCATGATGCGGATTGAACGCATGACCTCTCCCTTACCAAGGGAGTGCTCTGCCACTGAGCTACATGGGCCGATGCACGTGCCGCCAGCCACTCCAACAGCCGTGCCGGCCCCTGGAGCGGGTGAAGGGAATCGAACCCTCGTCGTAAGCTTGGAAGGCTTCTGCTCTGCCATTGAGCTACACCCGCCTCATTCCTTCACCCCAAAAAAATCCAATGTCCGCTGCACGTTCCGAGCGCATTTCCCGCCTGTGCTGCACGGTGGAGGGGGTTGGATTCGAACCAACGTAGGCGCAAGGCCAACAGATTTACAGTCTGCCCCCTTTAGCCGCTCGGGCACCCCTCCGGCGTAACCGTAAATTATGTTTTGTTTCCGTCAGTTAGTCAATATCCGGATGTATCTCTTTGCAGGTACCGTGGGATCCCGGATATCTCCTGCCTGAAGGGGTAAGGCCAATGCAATCAGCAACTTCCATCCCGAGCTCACCGGCTTGCCGCCGTTTGAGATCCTCACCCAGCGCGGCAAAAACCCGGGCAGCGCAAGCGCGGCGGCGCTTTCGCAGGGCATCAGCGCCACGCCGCCGGCAGGCCCGAGCCGGTACGGGGCCGTGGCGCTCAGGACCGGGCGCAGATCGTTCATACTTCTCCATCATCGTTCGGAGTGCTCTCGATCCATGCCGAGCTTCGCCTCCCAGGCCGACCTGCAGGCCAAGAAAATCAGCTTCACGCGCCTGTCGCGTAACTGCTACGCCTTCACCGCCGAGGGCGACCCGAACACCGGCGTCATCGTCGGCGACGACGGTGTGATGGTGATCGACGCCCAGGCGACGCCGCTGATGGCGCGCGAAGTCATCCGGCGTATCCGCAAGGTGACGAACAAGCCGATCCGCTACCTCACACTGTCGCACTACCACGCGGTGCGCGTGCTCGGCGCCTCGGCCTACAGGGCCGACCAGGTCATCGCCAGCCAGCGTACCCTGGGCCTTATCCGCGAGCGCGGGCGGCAGGACATGGCAAGCGAAATCGGCCGCTTCCCGCGCCTGTTCCGCGGCCGTGAGTCGATCCCGGGCCTCACCTGGCCGACGATGGTGTTCAAGGACGAGATGACGGTGATGATGGGCCGGCTCGAGGTGCGGATCATCCACCCGGGCCCGGGCCACACCGGCGGCGACACCATCGTCTGGGTGCCCTCGCAGCGCGTGCTGTTCTCGGGCGACCTGGTCGAGTACAAAGCCGGCATCTACACCGGCGACGCGCACCTGGAGCAATGGCCCGGCACGCTGGAGAAGCTGCGCGCGCTCAAGCCGCGCGCGCTGGTCCCGGGCCGCGGCCCGGCGCTGAGAAGCGCGCGTGAGAGCGAGAAGGCGATTCGCTACACGCGGGACTTCGTGCGCGGGCTCTACGCCAATGCCAAGCGCGGCGTGGCGGCGAAGAAGTCGCTCAAGGACCTCTACGCCGCGACCCGGCGCAGCATGGACCCGGCCTACGGCGCCTATCCGATCTACGAGCACTGCATGCCGTTCGACGTCTCGCGCGCCTACGACGAGGCGCGGGGCATCAAGCACCCACGCATCTGGACCGCGAAGCGCGATCGCGAGATGTGGCGCTCGATTGCCTAGCCGGAATCTTCGACTGGGGTAAGACGCGGCCCCCTCCGCACCGGTTTTGGCCGATGGGGAGGGGGCGAACCCCTACCGCGGAGGAGGAGGAGGAGGAGACCGCGGCGGGCGCGTACGTGTGATCTGGTCTGCGTATCTGTACTGCAGCACCGGGCTACACCCCTCATGCTGCAACGCATTAAGTGTACATACTTGCCGAAAGCTGTACAATAACAATATGGATCAATACTCCTTTGCGTTTTAAGCAATAATAGTGGCCGATTCCCTGTACGAGATGTCCGTCTTCTCCAGGGTCGTGGCCGCAGGAAGCCTTTCCGCGGCGGCGCGGGACCTGGGCATCTCGACCGCCGGGGTGAGCCGCAGGCTGGCTGCCCTGGAGGCGCGCCTTGGCGTGCGGCTGCTGAACCGCACCACGCGCCGCATCTGGCTCACGGATGAAGGCGCCAGCTACCACGAGGCGTGCACCCGCATTCTGGCCGAGATCGAGGAGGCCGATGCCGCCGCATCGGCGCGGCTGGTGGAACCCGAGGGCGCGCTGAAGGTCGCCCTGCCGGCGTCGTTCGGCCACCTTTACATCGCGCCGCTGGTGCCCCGTTTCGCGGCGCGCTATCCGAGGGTACGCCTCGCGCTCAGCCTCTCGGACCGCGCCGTGAACGTGATCGAGGAAGGCTTTGATCTCGCCATCCGCATCGGCGAGATGGAGGATTCCTCGCTGGCCGCGCGCAAGCTCGCGCCCAACCGTCGCGTGCTCTGCGCCAGTCCCGCCTACCTCGCGAGACACGGCGCACCGCGCCGGCCGGAGGACCTGCAACAGCACAACTGCCTCATCACCCAGGACTTCCAGATGACCTGGGAGTACCGCGACCCGGTGGGCAAGCGCGGCTCGGTACGCGTTTCCGGAAAATATTGCTGCGACAACTGGGAAGTGCTGCGCGAATGGACGCTCGCCGGCCTGGGCGTGGCGCTGAAATCCACCTGGGACGTTCGCCGGCAGCTGGACGAAGGCTCGCTGGTGGCGTTGATGCACGGCTACGACTTCTCCAGCGAGGTCGCGATCCATGCGATGTACCCGCACCGGCGCTATCTCCCTGCCAAGACGCGGGTCTTCATCGACTTCCTCGCCGAGTCCTTCGGTCCCGAGCCCTACTGGGACAAACCAAGCTCGCCGCACCGGTCTAAACTGGACATGACCGCCCAGGAGGAAGCTGCCCGATGAATGTGATGACCGCGCCGGCCGAACCCGCAACGCCCGCCAAGGTTTCGCTCGATGACAAGTACACGCTGGACAAAGGCCGCGTGTTCCTCACCGGGACCCAGGCGCTGGTGCGCCTGCTGCTGCTGCAGCGCGAGCGCGACCTGCGCGCCGGCCTCAACACTGCAGGCTTCGTCTCCGGCTACCGCGGCTCGCCGCTGGGCGGCCTGGACCAGTCGCTGTGGCGGGCGCACAAGCACCTCGAGGCGCACCATGTGAAGTTCCAGCCCGGCGTCAACGAGGACCTTGCGGCCACCGCCATCTGGGGCTCGCAGCAGGTGGGCATGTTCCCGGGCGCGAACTACGACGGGGTCTACGGCATGTGGTACGGCAAGGGCCCGGGCGTGGACCGCTGCGGGGACGTGTTCAAGCACGCCAACGCCGCCGGCACCTCGAAGGCGGGCGGCGTGCTGGTGCTCGCGGGCGATGACCATGCGGCCAAGTCCTCCACGCTCGCGCACCAGAGCGAGCACATCCTCAAGGCCTGCTGCATCCCGGTGCTCAACCCCGCCAACGTGCAGGACTACCTCGACTTCGGCCTGCACGGCTACGCCATGAGCCGCTACAGCGGCCTGTGGGTCGCGTTCAAGTGCGTCACCGACGTGGTCGAGTCCGGCGCCTCGGTGATCGTGGACCCGGAGCGCGTGCAGGTGAAGCTGCCGGCGGATTTCACGCTGCCCCCGGGCGGGCTCAACATCCGCTGGCCCGACGGCATCCTGGAGCAGGAAACGCGGCTGCTGGACTGGAAGGTCTACGCCGCGCTTGCCTACGTGCGCGCCAACGGCCTGGATCGCATCGTGTGGGACTCCCCGAACGCGCGGATCGGGATCGTCACCACCGGAAAGAGCTTCGGCGACACCATGCAGGCGCTCGCCGACCTCGGCATCGACGAGGCCGCGGCGCGCGACATCGGCCTCAGGGTCTACAAGGTGGCGATGTCCTGGCCGCTGGAACCGGCCGGCGCGCGCAAGTTCGCGCGGGGGCTGGAGGAAATCCTCGTCGTGGAGGAGAAGCGCCAGATCATCGAGTACCAGATCAAGGAAGAGCTCTACACCTGGGAAGCCGACAGGCGCGCGCCGCGCGTGGTGGGCAAGTTCGACGACAACGGCGAATGGAGCCAGGCCGCGGGCCAGCCCGCCGGGACCTGGCTCCTGCCGGCGCACTATGAGCACAACCCGGCCATCGTCGCCCGCGCCATCGCCAAGCGGCTGGAGAAACTGGGCCTCGCGCAGCGTCTCGGCAGCCGGTTCAAGGAGCGGCTCGCCTTCCTCGATTTCAAGCACAAGGCGCTCGCCAAACCACGCCTCGCCTCCGTGCGCCAGCCCTACTTCTGCTCCGGCTGCCCGCACAACACTTCCACCCGCGTGCCCGAGGGCAGCCGCGCCACCGCCGGCATCGGCTGCCACTTCATGGCGGTGTGGATGGACCGCAACACCTCTACCTTCACCCACATGGGCGCCGAGGGCGCGCCCTGGATCGGCCAGGCGCCGTTCACGAGCGAAAAGCACATCTTCGCCAACCTGGGCGACGGCACCTACTTCCATTCCGGGCTGATGGCGATCCGCGCCGCGGTGGCCGCCAAGGTCACCATGACCTACAAGATCCTCTACAACGACGCCGTGGCCATGACGGGCGGCCAGCACCACGACGGGCCGCTCGACCCGGCAATGATCTCGCGCCAGGTCGCGGCCGAAGGCGTGAGGCCCATCGTCATCGTGACCGATGAGCCGGAGAAGTACCCGGCCGGGACCAACTGGGCGCCCGGGGTCACCATCCGCCACCGCGACGAGCTGGATGCGGTGCAGCGCATGCTCCGCGAGCAGCCGGGCGTGTCGGCGCTCATCTACGACCAGACCTGTGCCTCGGAAAAGCGCCGCCGCCGCAAGCGCAACGCCTTCCCGGATCCGGCCAAGCGCGTCGTCATCAACGAAATGGTGTGCGAGGGCTGCGGCGACTGCAGCGCGAAGTCCAACTGCCTGTCGGTGGAGCCGCTGGAGACCGAGTTCGGCCGCAAGCGCACGATCAACCAGTCCACCTGCAACAAGGACTATTCCTGCGTGCAGGGCTTTTGCCCCAGCTTCGTCACGGTCCAGGGCGGGCAATTGAAGAAGGGCAACACCGGGGCCAGGGCGGTGGACGACTTCCCGGCGCTGCCCGAGGCAACGCCCGCCTCGCTCTCGGAGCCCTGCGGCCTACTCATCACCGGCATCGGCGGCACCGGGGTCATCACCATCGGCCAGATCCTGGGCGTCGCGGCGCACCTCGAAGGCAGGGGCGTCTCGGTGCTCGACATGTCAGGCCTGGCGCAGAAGTACGGCGCGGTGATGTCGCACGTGAAGATCGCCGCCACCCCGGAGGAAGTCCGCGTCGCGCGCCTGGGCACCGGCGAGGCGCGCCTGCTGCTGGGCTGCGACCTCGTGGTGAGCGCCAGCACCGACGCGCTGGACAAGATGCAGGCGGGCCGCACCAGGGCGGTGGTAAACGCCACCACCTCCCCCACCGCCGAGTTCGTCAAGAACCCGAACTGGCAGCTCCCGGGGAGCGAGCTCGCCGGCGACATCGGCGAAGCCTGCGGCCAGGGCAACGCGCAGTTCGTGCCGGCGGCCGAGCTGGCCACCGCGCTCATGGGCGATTCCATCGCCACCAACATGTTCATGCTGGGCTACGCCTGGCAGAAGGGGTGGGTGCCGCTGGCGCGCCAGTCCATCGAGCGCGCCGTCGAGCTGAACGGCGTCGCCGTGGCCTTCAACCTGCAGTCCTTCGTCTGGGGCCGGCGCGCGGCGGTGGACCTGGAGCGCGTGCGCCGCATCGCCACCCCGGCCGCGGTGATCCCGATCCAGAAGCACCTGTCGCGCAACCTGGACGAACTGCTCGAGCGCAGGACGGCTTACCTCACCGACTACCAGGACGCGGCCTATGCGGCCCGCTACCGGGGGCTGGTGGAGGAGGTCCGCAAGGTGGAAGCCGCCAAAGCCGGCTCGTCGAAACTGGCCGAGGCGGTGGCGCGCTACTACGCCAAGCTGCTCGCCTACAAGGACGAATACGAAGTGGCCCGGCTGCACAGCAACGGCGCCCTGCGCAGCAAGATCGAAGGCATGTTCGAAGGCGACTACAGGCTGGTGTTCCACCTCGCCCCGCCGCTGCTCGCCAGGCCCGACCCGCGCACGGGCGAACCGGGGAAAATGACCTTCGGGCCGTGGATGATGTGCGCCTTCGGCCTGCTGGCGAAGCTGAAGGGCCTGCGCGGGACCTGGCTGGACGTTTTCGGCCGCACCGAGGAGCGGCGCATGGAACGCGCGCTGATCGTCGAGTACGAAGAAACGGTCCGGGCGCTGCTGCAGGGGCTCACGCGCGACAGCCATGCGCTCGCGGTCGAGATCGCCTCGCTGCCCGAATCGATCCGCGGCTACGGTCACATCAAGGCGAAGAGCGTGCCGCTGGCGCGGGCAAAGCGCGAGGATCTGCTGGCGCGCTACCGCGCCTCCCCGGCCCGCGCCGCGGCATGAGGCTCACGCTGCTGGTCGCGGCGCTGCTCGCCGCGGCACCCGGGTTGCGCGCCCAGGATGGCGAGGTGCGCACGCTGCAAGTCGAGGGCGAAGCGCGCATCGAGTACCGCCTGCGCACCCACCCGGCCGATGCGCACGTGATCGCGCTGGCGGTCGCGCTCGCGCCGGACACGGCGCTCAACGCCGCCAAGCTGCTCAACCTGCACCTGTCCGCCGGCAACCTCGAGGAGGCGGCGGCGCTGTCCACCTCGCCCAAGCGCCGCTTCGAGGTGCTGCAGGACTATCGCCAGTCGGTGGGCGCGGAGGAATTCAAGCGCGTGTTCGCCCAGTACTTCGACCTGGCCAACCGGCTGCTGGCCGAGGTTGTGATCGACAGGCACCGCCTGCTGATCTGGGAGCTGCGCGGCGCTGCCGGCGCGCCCTCGCACCTCGCCGGCCAGTACTTCATCGAAGTGGACGGCAAATACCTGCTGAACGACGTTCCCAGCCCGGCGCGCTCGCAGCTGCGCCGCGTGCTGGAAGCGTACCGCGCCGGAAAGCTGCCCTAAAGCTTGACGCGGAACGGCGTGAAGTTGGCGTCGCGGCCGTAGTAGTCCCGGCCGGTCTTCAGCGGCTACCGCGCCATCGCGACCTTCACGCTATGCGCCAGGGGTTGCCGAACACCGCTTCCGGCGCCGGCGGGTAGCTCTTCGTGTACTCCGAGGGCCCCGGCGGCAGGTCCACCACCGCCTGCTTGGCCGCGCCGCTGAAGTTGGAGCAGCTGAGCAAGGTGACGAACGCCACCATGACCACGTCGTAATGGCGGTAGCTCCTGGGGGGCGCGCGCCTGCATCGGGATCGCGGCCTCAGCCCAGGCGCGGGGAATGCTCGCGCACCTCGGCGTCCAGCTCGACGCGCATCGCATCCAGCATGCGCGACACCATGGCGTAGAACGCGGCGGTGAGCGACAGCTCGACGAACTCGGCGTCGCTGAAGTGCTGCTTCACCTCGGCATGCACGGCATCGGTGACGTTGCACGCGATCACGCCCTCGGTGAGCGCCAGGGCCGCGCGCTCGCGGGCGTCGAACGCCGGCGACTCGCGCCATCCCGCCAGCGCCGCGATCTGCGCCTCCGGCACACCGGTTTTGCGCGCCATGCGCAGGTGGTGCGCCCACTCGTACTCCGAGTGCGCGAGCTGCGCGGTGCGCAGGATCGTCAGCTCGCGCAGGGCGCGCGGCGTGCGGCTGTCGTGGCGGATCGCGTTGGCGAACTCGGTCCAGGCGGCTACCAGGCCGGGGTGGTTGCCCAGCGCGCGGTAAAGGTTCACCGGCGTGCCCCACAGTTCCTTCAGGCGCGCCTGCAGCTGCGGGGAGAACTCGGCGTTGGGCACGCGTTGCACGGGCGGCATAATAGCCGAATGATCTCCCCGGCCACGGTGCGGGACTTCCAGCTGACGCGCCTGCCGGCGGCGTTCCTCGACGATCCCTATCCCTGGTACGCCGCGCTGCGCGCGCAGGACCCGGTGCACGCGCTCGAGGGCGGCGGCGTGTTGCTCTCGCGCTACGAGGACGCCGTCGCCGTCTACCGCAACCCGAGGGCCAGTTCCGACAAGAAGGCCGAGTTCGCCCCCAAGCTGGGGAACTCGCCCCTGTACGAACACCACACCACCAGCCTCGTCTTCAACGACCCGCCGCTGCACACGCGGGTGCGCCGGATCATCATGGGCGCGGTGAACCAGCGTGCCATCGCGCGCATGGAGCAGGACGTCACGCGGCTGGTGGACGCGCTGCTGGATGAAATGGCGGCGAAGGGCGAGGTGGACTTCATCGCCGATTTCGCGGCGCAGATCCCGATCGAGGTGATCGGCAACCTGCTCGACATCCCGCGCCCGGAACGCAGCCCGCTGCGCGGCTGGTCCATCGCCATCCTCACCGGCCTGGAACCGAAGCTGAGTCCGCAGATGCTCGAGGCCGGCAACCGGGCGGTGACCGAGTTCATCGCCTACCTGAAGCAGCTCATTGCGGAACGGCGCCAGAAGCCCGGCGACTGCGAGTCCGACGTCCTCACGCGCCTGATCCAGGGGGAAAAGGACGGCCACAAGCTCACCGACACCGAGCTCTACCACCAGTGCATCTTCCTGCTCAACGCCGGGCACGAGACCACCACCAACCTGATCGGCAACGGCCTGTGGGCGCTGCTGAACCATCCCGGCGAACTGGCGAAGCTGCGCGCCGACCCCGGCCTCGTCCCCTCGGCGGTGGAAGAGATGCTGCGCTACGACGGCCCGATCCAGCTCAACAACCGCCGGCTGCTCGAGCCGATGGCGCTGGGGAGCAGGACCCTGCCGGAGGGCACGCCGATCACCATCGGCATCGGCGCCGCGAACCGAGACCCGGCGCAGTTCGAGGACCCGGAGCGTTTCGAGGCCGCGCGCAAGCCCAACCGCCACATCGCCTTCGGCCAGGGCGACCATGTCTGCGTCGGCATGAACGTGGCGCGCATGGAAGGGCGCATCGCCTTCTCGCGGCTGCTGGCGAAGTTCCCCAAGGTTGAACTGGCGGGGGGGCCCGAGCGCGACCGGCGCGTGCGCTTCCGGGGGTTGCGCCGGCTGCCGGTGCGGGTGGAGTGAATTCGGGCAGACTAGGGCCCATGCGCTTTCACTTCCCCATCTTCGCGTTCCCGCCCGAGGCCGAGGCCCTGCGCGCCGAGGTGCGCGCCTTCGTCGCCGATGAGCTCGCCGCCGGGCGCTGGAAGAAGGGCGGCGACTTCGCCAGCAGCTACGACCCCGCCTTCTCGCGGCGCCTGGGCGCGCGCGGCTGGCTGGGCATGACCTGGCCCAAGCGCTACGGCGGCCACGAGCGCTCGATGCTGGAGCGGCTGGTGGTCACCGAGGAGCTGCTCGCGGCGAGCGCGCCGGTGGCGGCGCACTGGATCGGCGACCGGCAGAGCGGGCCGCTGCTCCTGCGCTACGGCAGCGAGGCGCAGCGCGCCGAGTTCCTGCCGCGCCTCGCGCGCGGCGAGGTTTTCTTCTCCATCGGCATGAGCGAGCCGGATTCCGGCTCGGACCTCGCCTCGGTGCGCACGCGCGCGACCAAGGTCGATGGCGGCTGGACCATCAGCGGCCGCAAGGTCTGGACCACCTTCGCGCACCGCAACCACTACGCCATCGTGCTCGCGCGTACCGGCGACGCCGGCGCCCAGCGCCACGCCGGCCTGTCGCAGTACATCGTGGACCTGAAATCGCCGCAGGTGAAGGCGCGGCCCATCCTCAACATGGCCGGGCAGGAAGAGTTCAACGAGGTGGTGTTCGACGATGCCTTCGTCCCCGATGACCGGCTGGTCGGCGAGCCGGGCAACGGCTGGACGCAGGTCACCAGCGAACTCGCTTTCGAGAGGAGCGGCCCGGAGCGCTACCTCTCCAGCATCCGGCTGGTGGAGGCGGCGCTCGCCTGCGCGAAAAGCAAGCCCACGCCGCGGGTGCGCGAGGCGCTCGGGCGCATGTCGGCCAAGCTGATGGCGCTGCGCACCATGTCGCTCGCGGTGGCCGCGCAACTGCAGAACGGCGAGGCGCCGAACCTGGAGGCCTCGCTTATCAAGGACCTGGGCAACGCCTTCGAGCGCGAGCAGATCGCGGTGTTCCGCGCCCTGGGCAGCGAATTGCCCGGGCGCAGCGACGACTACCTCTCATCGCTGGCGCAGGCCACGCTGTACTCACCGTCCTGGACGCTGCGCGGCGGCACGCGCGAGATCCTGCGCGGCATTGTGGCTCGCGGACTGGGGTTGCGATGAGCCTCGCGCCGGTGCTTGCGGCCGATGCGCTCGTCGAGGAAGCCGCCTCGCGCGCCTTCTCCGGCCTCGCGGAAAAATGGTTCGCCGGCAGGATCACGCGCGAGGACCTGCTCGCCGCGGTGGAACAACTCGGCTTCGCGGATGCATCGCCCACGAGCGACGGCGAGGGCTGGCTCGCGGCGGCCGCGATCATCCGCGCCCAGGCGCGCGCCGCGGCGCCGATCGACATGGCGCTGCTGCTCGTAACCGGCGAGCGCGCCGCGGCCATCGCCTACGATCCCTGTGCGTACGCCTGTGCCGCCGGCGCGCGAGCGCCCGCCTCGCCCGCGGCGCTCGCCGCGCTGTCCCTCGGCCGCTGCCTGCAGATCGGCGCCGCCATGGGCGCTGCGCTGGAGCTGTCCATCCGCTACGTGCAGGACCGCAGGCAGTTCGGCCGCGCGCTGGCGCAGTTCCAGGCCATCCAGCACAGCCTGGCGCTCGCCGCCGAGGAAGTCGCCGCCTTCAGCGCGATCACCGACCTCGCCCTCGCCTGTGCGGCGCGCGAGGGCATCGCGAGCAAGCGCCTGCCCGCGCTGCTGGACGCCGCCGCGCTGGTCGCCGGGCAGGCGGTGAACGTGGTCTACGACATGACCCACCAGGTGCACGGCGCCATCGGCTTCACGCAGGAGTACGCGCTGCACCGCCACAGCCTGGACCTGCTGCGCTGGCGCGACCACCTGCACCTCGCGCGCGGCGGCGACATCGGCTGCGCCGAGCGGCTGGGCGATGCCGCGCTCGAGGCCGGCAGCGCCTGGCGCGCGGTCACCGCCAGCATGACACCCGGAGATTCCCCATGAACGACTTTGTCCTGTACGAGAAGGACGGCGCGGTGGTCACGCTGACGCTGAACCGCCCCGAGGAGCGCAACGCACTCTCCACTCAGGCGCAGTGGGACGAACTGGTGGACTGCTGCGACGCAGTGCGCGCGGACGAGTCGGTGAAGGTGGTGATCCTCACCGGTGCCGGCACCGCATTCTCCGCCGGCGGCAACGTCAAGGACATGCGCGACAAGAAGGGCATCGCCGGCGGCACGCCCTACCAGATCGCCCGGGGCTACCTGCGCGGCATCCAGCGCATCCCGCTCGCGCTGCACCAGCTCGAGGTGCCCACCATCGCGGCGGTGAATGGCCCCGCCATCGGCGCGGGCTGCGACCTCGCCTGCATGTGCGACATCCGCATCGCCTCCGAGAAGGCCAAGTTCGCCGAGAGCTTCGTCAAGCTCGGGATCATCCCCGGCGATGGTGGCGCGTGGCTGCTGCAGCGCGCGATCGGCTACCAGCGCGCCGCGGAACTCTCCTTCACCGGCGACACCATCGATGCGCAGGCCGCGATCGCCATGGGACTGGTGACGCGCGTCGTGGCGCCCGAGGCCCTCATGCCGGCGGCGAAGGAACTGGCGGGGCGCATCGCGGCGAATTCCGGCCCGGCGCTGCGCATGGCCAAGCGGCTGCTGCGCCAGGCGCAGACCGCGCGCCTGGACGAAACGCTGCAGTTGTCGGCGGCGCTGCAGGCGCTGGCCCACCACACCACCGAGCACGACGCGGCGGTGGCCGCGTTCTTCGAGCAGCAGAAG
>VGIA01000073.1 GCA_016868105.1 Betaproteobacteria bacterium
CCGGCATTTGGTCTTAGAATGGCCCGGTCATGAACGCACCGGGCCCCAGCGGCGCGCCGGTCTCGGCGCCCGCCGAGAAGGCGCGCATCCTCGCCGAAGCGCTGCCGTACATCAAGCGCTTCCACGGCAGGACCATCGTCGTCAAGTACGGCGGCAACGCGATGACCGACGAGGTCCTGAAGAAGGACTTTGCGCACGACGTCGCGCTGCTCAAGCTGGTGGGCATGAACCCGGTGGTGGTGCACGGCGGCGGGCCGCAGATCGAGACCGCGCTCGCGCGCTTGGGCAAGAAGGGCGAGTTCATCCAGGGCATGCGGGTGACCGATGCCGAGACCATGGACATCGTCGAGATGGTGCTCGGCGGCCAGGTCAACAAGGAAGTGGTCGAGCTCATCAACCAGGCCGGCGGCAAGGCCGTCGGCCTCACCGGCCAGGATGGCTCGTTCATCCGCGCGCGCAAGATGCAGATGGCTGCCGAAGGCGGCGGCAGCCTGGACCTGGGCCAGGTGGGCGAGATCGAGGCCATCGACCCGGCGGTGATCGCTGCGCTGGAAGTGGCGGGGTTCATCCCGGTGGTGGCGCCCATCGCCACCGGCGCCGACGGCACCACCTACAACATCAACGCCGACCTGGTGGCGGGCAAGCTGGCCGAGGTGCTGCGCGCCGAGAAGCTGGTGGTGCTCACCAACACCCCCGGCGTGCTGGACAAGAGCGGCAAGCTGCTGACCGGCCTCACGCCGCGCAAGATCGACGACCTGGTGGACAAGGGCGTGATCTCCGGGGGCATGCTGCCCAAGATCGCCTCGGTGCTGGATGCGGCGCGCGCCGGGGTCAAGGCCTGCCACATCATCGACGGCCGGGTGCCGCACGCGCTGCTGCTGGAAGTGCTGACCGACGAAGGCGTCGGCACGCTGATCCGCTCCAAGTAATGCGCATTGTTTCGGTCCCGCCGTCGCGGCGGGTGTGGATCTTCGACCTCGACAACACCCTGCACGACGCGCGGCCGCACATCTTTCCGGCGATGCACGCGCAGATGAACGCCTGGCTGCGCGCTCGCTTCGGCCTCGACGAGGAAGGGGCCAACGCCATGCGGCGCCACTTCTGGGCGCGCTACGGCACCACCATGCGCGGCCTGGTGCGGCACTATGGCGAGGACCCGCGCAGGTTCATCCGCGAGACGCACCAGTTTCCGGAGCTCGATCCCATGGTGGTGGGCGAGAACGCGCTGCACCATGCGCTCGCCCGCCTGCAGGGCAAGCGCCTGGTGTTCTCCAATGCCCCGCGCCACTACGTCGAGCAGGTGCTGCGGGTGCTCGGGGTGCGGCGTTTCTTTGATGCGGTCTACACCATCGAGAGCACGCGCTACCGGCCCAAGCCCGCGTTGCAGGGCTTTCGCCTCCTGCTGCGCGAGCACCACCTCGACCCGCACCGCTGCGCCCTGGTGGACGACATGCCCGAGAACCTGCGCGCCGCCAAGCGGCTGGGGATGTCCACGGTATGGGTCAGTCCAGAGAAAAGGCGCATGCCCTTCGCCGATCTGCGCGTGACATCGGTCACGCAGTTGCCGCGGCTGGTGTTCCGCCACGGGCACTCGGCGTAGAATTCCACGATGCCGCGGGCAAAAGGGGAACGGCGGCTCGAGATCCTGAAGGCGCTGGCGGGGATGCTCGAGCAGCCGAAGTGGGAGCGGATCACGACGGCGGCGCTGGCCGGGAAGCTGGAGGTCTCGGAAGCGGCGCTCTACCGGCATTTCGCCTCCAAGGCCCAGATGTACGAGGGTCTGATCGAGTTCATCGAGAACTCGGTGTTCACGCTCGCCAACCGCATCGCCCAGGACGAGCCCGACGGCGCGAAGCAGGCCGACAAGATGGTCGAGATGCTGCTCGCCTTCGCCGAGAAGAACCCGGGCATGGTGCGGGTGATGACCGGCGAGGCGCTGGTGGGGGAGCACGAGCGCCTGCAGGCCCGCATGAACCAGTTCTTCGAACGCTTCGAGGCTTCCCTCAAGCAGGCGCTGCGCGCCCCGGGAGGCGACGGCGGTGATGTTTCCGCGCAGGCGGGGGCGCTGATGCGCTACGCCATCGGCTGCCTGCACCAGTACGCCAAGAGCGGCTTTGCCAAGAAGCCCGTTGAGAGCTACGCCGCGCAGCGGCGCTTCCTGTCGACGTAGTCGCTACGCCTGCTGTTCCAGTTCCTCCTGCAGCGCCAGCCACTGCGCTTCCAGTTCGGCCAGTTCCCTGGCGTTGTACGCCTGGTCCGCGACCAGCGCCTGCAGCGCGTCCTTCTGGCCGGCGCCATAGAGGCCCGGATCGGCCAGCTTAGCCTCGATGGCTTTCTTGTCCGCGTTCAGCTTCGCCATCTTTTCCTCCAGCCGCCTGATGCGCGGCTCGATCGGCTTGCGGTTGCCTGAGGCTTTCGGCGGCGGGCTGCGCTTCGGCGCCGGCTGGGGCGCCTCCTCGCTCTGCGGCTTGAGCTTGGTCTTGAACAGCCAGTCGCGGTAGTCCTCCAGGTCGCCGTCGAATTCGGCGAGCCTGCCCTCGGCCACGATCAGCAGCTGGTCGGTGGTGGCGCGCAGCAGGTGCCGGTCGTGCGACACCAGCACGAGGGTCCCCTCGAACTGCGCCAGCGCCACGGTCAGCGCCTCGCGCGTCTCCAGGTCGAGGTGGTTGGTGGGTTCGTCCAGCAGCAGCAGGTTGGGGCGCTGCCAGACGATCAGCGCCAGGGCGAGGCGCGCCTTCTCGCCGCCGGAGAAGGTGGCGATGGGGCCCAGCGCCATGTCGCCTGGGAAGTTGAACATGCCGAGGAAGTTGCGCAGGTCCTGCTCGCGCGTCTCGGGGGAGATTCTCCGCAGGTGCAGCAGCGGCGAGGCCCTGTCCTCCAGCATCTCCAGCTGGTGCTGGGCGAAGTAGCCCACGGCGAGGCCCTTGTTGAAGGTGACGGTGCCCGCGAGCGGCGGCTGCACGCCGGCGACGGTCTTGATGAAGGTGGACTTGCCCGCGCCGTTGACCCCGAGCAGACCGTAGCGCTGGCCCGATTGCAGCGAGAAGTCGATGCCCGAGATGATCTGCGCCTCCCCGTAGCCGGCGTCCACGCCCTCCATCACCAGCAGCGGATTGGGCGAGCGCAGCGGCTCGCGGAACTCGAAGGAGAACGGCGCCGAGACGTGCAGCGGCGCCAGGTCCTCCATCTTCGCCAGCATCTTCATGCGGCTCTGCGCCTGGCGCGCCTTGGTGGCCTTGGCGCGGAAGCGCTCGATGAACGATTCCAGGTGGGCGCGCTCGCGCGCCTGTTTCTCGGCCTGGCCGGCGGCGAGCACCACCGCGGCAGCGCGCTGGCGCTCGAAGTCCGAGTAGTTGCCGCCGTAGCGCTTCAGCTTGCCGCCGTCGATGTGCACCACCACCTCGACCACGCCGTCGAGGAAGTCGCGGTCGTGCGAGATGACGAGCAGCGTGCCGCGGTAGCGCCGCAGCCACTCCTCCATCCACAGGATGGCATCGAGGTCCAGGTGGTTGGTGGGCTCGTCCAGCAACAGCAGGTCAGAGGGGCAGATCAGCGCCTGCGCGAGGTTCAGGCGCATGCGCCAGCCGCCGGAGAAGCTCGCCACCGGCAACTGCATCTGCGCGTGCGGGAAGCCCAGGCCGCGCAGCAACTGCTCGGCGCGGGCGCGCACGGTGTAGGCGCCGGCGTCCGCCAGCGCGGCGTGCAGCTCGCCCATGCGCATGCCATCTTGCGCCTCTTCGGCTTGGACCAGCTCGCGCTCCAGGCGCCGCAGCGTGCTGTCGCCGTCGATGGCGTAGTCGAGCGCCGGCCGCCCGAGCGCCTGAGTCTCCTGCGCCACGTGCGCTACGCGCCAGCGCGCAGGGAACTCGACCTCGCCCTTGTCGGCGTGCAGCTCGCCGCGCAGCAGCGCGAACAGGCTCGACTTGCCCGAGCCGTTGGCGCCGATGAGGCCGATGCGCTCGCCTGGGTTGAGCGCGACGTCGGCCCCTTCGACGAGGACCTTGGCGCCGCGCGCCAGGGTGACGTTCGTCAGCCGGATCATCGTGAAGCAGGGACCGGGCCGCACACCGTGCACGCCGGGTCCCTGTTCACCCGTACGCTGCGCCACTCCGGAATGCGCGCGTCCACCAGCAGCAGGCGGCCGTTCAGCGTGCCCCCGGCGGCGGCCAGCAGCTTCACCGCTTCCATGGCCTGCAGCGCGCCCACCACGCCGGCAAGCGGGGCGAACACGCCCATCTGCGAGCACTGCAACTCCTCCGTCTCGCCCGCCTCGGGGTACAGGCAGGCGTAGCAGGGCGCGCCGGGGTGCCGGAAATCGAACACCGCGACCTGGGCGTCGAAGCGGATCGCCGCCCCCGACACCAGCGGCTTGCCGGCGGCTACGCACGCCCGGTTCAGCGCGTGCCGCGTGGCGAAGTTGTCGCTGCAGTCGAGCACCACGTCTGCGCCATCGACCAGCGCGGCAAGGTCCGCGTTCTCGAGGCGCTTCTGCAGCGCGCGAACGGTGACTTCGGGATTCATGGCGTGGAGCGCCGCTTTCGCCGCCTCGACCTTGGGCCGGCCCACCGACTCGGTGCGGTAGAGGATCTGGCGCTGCAGGTTGGTCAGGTCCACCTGGTCGGGATCGGCGAGCGTCAGGCGGCCGACGCCGCTGGCGGCGAGATACAGCGCCGCCGGGCAGCCCAGGCCGCCGGCGCCGACCACGAGCGCGCTCGCGGCGCGCAGGCGCTCCTGTCCCTCGATGCCGATTTCCGGCAGCAGGATGTGCCGGCTGTAGCGAAGGAGCTGCTGGTCGTTCAGGTGCGGGTCGTGGCCCTAATTCGACTTCTCGGCGGCGGGCTTGGTTTGCGCCACCGCCGGGGGCTGGCTCATGACCGGCTCGCCCTTGAGGAAGGCGAGAGCCTGCTGGAGCTGGAAGTCGTCCCTGGAACCCAGTTCGATCGGCTTCATGTCAGCCGGCGGCGCCGCGGGCGCCGGCGCCGCGGGCTTGGCGCGGGGCGCGCCCTTCTCGCCCTTGCCGTCGTCCAGGTGCCGTACGAGGTCCGCTTCGCGCAGCCGAGCCTGCGCGGCGCCCGGTTCCTCGACGATGACATCGGGGGTGATGCCCTTGGCCTGGATCGAGTGCCCGCTCGGGGTGTAGTAGCGCGCCGTGGTGAGCTTGATCGCGGTGTTGTTGCCCAGCGGCATGATGGTCTGCACCGAGCCCTTGCCGAATGTCTGCGTGCCCATGACGGTGGCGCGCTTGTGGTCCTGCAGGGCGCCGGCGACGATTTCGGAGGCGGAGGCCGAACCGCCGTTCACCAGCACCACCATCGGCACGGACTTGACCGCGGCCGGCAGCGACCGCAGCTGGTCGTCGCGCGCGCCGAGTCCGTAGTCCTCGGGCGCGGCGTGGAATTTCTTGCGCGCGTCCTGGGTGCGGCCGTCGGTGGACACCACCAGCACCTTCGAGGGCAGGAACGCCGCCGACACCGCGACCGCGCCGTAGAGCAGCCCGCCCGGGTCATTGCGCAGGTCGAGCACCAGGCCCTTCATCGGGCCCTGCTTGTAGAGCTCGCCGACGTGGCGCACCAGGCTCTCCACGGTGGTTTCCTGGAACTGCGACACGCGCACCCAGCCGAAGCCGGGCTCGATGAGCCTCGATCTCACGCTCTGCACCTGGATCACCGCGCGCGTCAGCGTGACCACGATCGGCGCCGCCTCGCCCTTGCGGGAGATGGTGAGCGTGATCTGGGTGTTGGGCTTGCCGCGCATGCGCTTCACCGCGTCGTTCAGCGTCATGCCCTTCACCGGCGTGTCGTCCAGCTTGATGATCAAGTCGCCGGGCTTGACCCCGGCGCGAAACGCCGGCGTGTCCTCGATCGGCGACACCACCCTGACGAAGCCGTCTTCCATGCCGACCTCAATGCCCAGGCCGCCGAACTGGCCTTGGGTGCCCACCCGGAGTTCCTTGAACGCCTCGGCATCCAGGTAGGCCGAGTGCGGGTCCAGGCCCGCCAGCATGCCGTTGATGGCCTCGGTGATGAGTTTCTTGTCCTCGACCGGCTCGACGTAGTTGGACTTGATGGCGCCGAAGACGTCGGTGAACGAGCGCAGTTCCTCCACCGGCAGCGGCGAGCGCGACGCCAGCTGGCCGATGGCCTGGAAATTCAGGCTCAGCAGCACGCCGGCGAGGGCGCCCACCAGGATCAATCCGACTTGCTTGAACTTGCTCATAGCCGTCCAGTGTTCTGCATTGCGCGGCAGCGCGACAGTGGATACGACGGTGCGCCGGGGGCGAAGTTCACTTGTTTGCCCAGCCCAACGGGTCGAAAGCCCCTCCGAGTTGCCTCAAGTTCAAAGTATAAACCCGTTTGCTCGTTGCCCCCGCTTGCCCCCACGGTCGCCACGGGCTCTCCGGCGAGCACCGCGTCCCCGGCCCGCCCTCCGCGGCCGGTATGAATACCGGCGAAGAACGCCGCGGCCAGCACGGCGGCGGGGAGCGGGGTACGTGCTGCCCGGTCGAGGATCAGGCCTGGGCCTTGCCCTGCGCGGAAACCGCCGCGATGCGCCGCGCCACTTCCTCGGGATCGCCGAGATAGCGCCGCGCGAGCGGCCGCAGGTTCGCCTCGAGTTCGTAGGCGAGCGGAACGCCGGTGGGGATGTTCAGGCCGACGATGTCGGCGTCGGACACCCCGTCCAGGTGCTTGACCAGCGCGCGCAGCGAATTGCCGTGCGCGGCGACCAGCACGCGCCGCCCGGCGCGCACCGCGGGCGCAATCTCCGACTCCCAGAACGGCAGCACGCGCGCCACGGTGTCCTTCAGGCACTCGGTCAGGGGCAGCCGCGCCGCGGGCACCCCCGCATAGCGGGGGTCGCCCGCCGCGCCGCGAGGGTCTGCTGACTGCAGCGCCGGCGGCGGGGTGTCATAGGCGCGCCGCCAGGCGAGCACCTGCGACTCGCCGAACTTCGCCGCCGTTTGCGCCTTGTTCAGGCCCTGCAGGGCGCCATAGTGGCGCTCGTTCAGGCGCCAGTCCTTGGTCACCGGGATCCAGAGCTGGTCCAGCTCCTCCAGGGCGAGGTTGAGGGTGCGAATGGCGCGCTTGAGCACCGAGGTGAAGGCGAGGTCGAACACCCAGCCCTCCGCACGCAGCAGCCTGCCGGCTGCGCGCGCCTCCTCCACCCCCTTGGCCGACAGGTCGACGTCGGTCCAGCCGGTGAAGCGGTTCTCGCGGTTCCAGTCGGACTCGCCGTGGCGCAGCAGGACCAAGCGATGCGCAGGGGCGGACAGGCCGACGGGGGCGGACATGCAGTGATTATAATGAGCGCAATCGAGGCCAACGTCCCCCGCAAAAGATCCCCTTGGAATTCGTCAAGAACAACTGGCACCTGATCGCGCTCGCGTTTGTCTCCGGTGCGATGCTGCTGTGGCCCGCGGTGCGGCGCGCGAGCGCCGGCGGCGCGAGCCTAAGCACGCTCCAGGCAACCCAGCTCATCAACCGCGAGGACGTGCTGGTGCTGGACGTGCGCGACCCGGCGCAGTTCGCCAAGGGTCGCATCCTCGGCGCCAGGAACGTGCCGCTGGCGGAGCTGGAAAAGAGCGCCGGCGGCGAGCTGCAGAAGCACAAGTCCAAGCCGCTGATCCTGAGCTGCGAAGGCGGCAACAGGTCCCTTGCCGCTTGCGCGCAGCTGCGCAAGCTCGGCTTCGAGAGGGTCTACAACCTGGCCGGCGGCTACGGCGCCTGGCAGGCGGCCGGCCTGCCGGTGGAAAAATGAAGGAAGGCATGTGGCCGCAGGCCCCCGCGTCCTGATCTACCTCACCGCTTCCTGCCCCTACTGCCAGGCGGCGGAGCGGCTGCTTGCGGCCAAGGGCGTGGACGATATCGAGAAGGTGCGCGTGGACCTGGAGCCCGCCCGCCGCACGGAGATGAAGCAAAGGAGCGGCCGCCGCACCGTGCCGCAGATCTGGATCCGCGGCCGCCACGTCGGCGGCTGCGACGAGCTGCACGCGCTGGAAGACGCCGGCCAACTGGACGCCCTGCTCGCGGCCGCCTGAAGCGCCGGCAGCCCGAATTCCCGACCGGAGAAGCCATTGGCCAACGAAACCAGCGACGCTGCAGCACAGCCTGTGTTCCAGATCGAGAAGCTGTACGTGAAGGACCTGTCTCTGGAGGTGCCGAACGCGCCGCAGGTGTTCACGCAACCGGCCAATCCGCAGCTCGAGGTGCAGCTGCGCAACGAGGCCGCGCAGTTCGCCGAGGGCCTCTACGAGGTGGTGGTGAAGGCGACGGTGCACGCGCGCTCGGAAGGCAAGACCGTGTTCCTGGCGGAAGCCTCGCAGGGCGGCATCTTCTCGGTGCGCAACGTCCCGCCGGCGGACCTGGAGCCGCTGCTCGGGATCGGCTGCCCGACGATCCTGTATCCATACCTGCGCGAAGTGATCTCGGATGCCGTCACCCGCGCCGGCTTCCCGCCGGTGGTGCTGCAGGCGGTGTCCTTCGAGCAGGCCTACCTGCAGCAGCGCCAGCAGCAGGCTGCCGGGGAGCCGCGCATCGAGGTCGCGAACTAGGATGCGGGCCGCGCTCGCGCTGCTGCTCGCATCGGCCTGCGCCGCGGCGGCGGCCGAGTTCAAGACGGTGGCCGACAATGCCGCGGTGCTCTACGACGCGCCCTCGCGCGCGGCCAAGCCGCTGTACGTGGTCTCGAAGCACTATCCGCTGGAGTTGATCGTGAACCTGGACGCCTGGGTCAAGGTGCGCGACCACACCGGCGCGCTCACCTGGGTGGAGCGCAAGTCGCTGGGCGACCGGCGCATGGTGATGGTCACCGCGGCCGCCGCTGAGGCGCGCCAGCGCGCCGAGGACGGCGCGCCGCCTGCCTTCGGTGCGGCGCAGGGCGTCGTTCTCGATCTGCTCGAGATCGTCCCGGGCGGCTGGTTGCAGGTGCGCCACGCCGACGGCGCCACCGGCTACCTGCGCGCGAGCCTGGTCTGGGGCTTGTGATCCGGTGAGCCGCCTCGCGGTCCTCGGCGCCGGCGCCTGGGGCACCGCGCTCGCCGCGGTCCTCGCGCAGCGCCATGAGGTCCGGCTCTGGGCGCGGGACCGCGCCCAGGCGGGGGCGATCGCGCGCGAGCGATGCAACAGCCGCTACCTGCCGCAGATCACCCTGCCTGCTGCGCTCGCGGTGGGCGCCGATGCGGATGCGGCGCTCGAAGGGGCGCAACTGGCGCTGGTCGCCACCACCGTGTCGGGCCTGCGCGAGACGCTCGGGCGCGCGGGGAAAGTGCCCGTGGTGTGGCTGTGCAAGGGCTTCGAGGCGGGCAGCGGCCTGATGCCGCACCAGGTCGCCGAGCAGGTGCTCGGCGCGGGAGCGCCGTTCGGCGCGCTCTCGGGCCCTTCGTTTGCGCAGGAAGTCGCGCGCGGCCTGCCTTGCGCGCTGACGCTTGCGGCGCGCGAGGCGCAGTTCGCGCGCGCGGCCGCCGCGCTGCTGCACGGCGGGCGCCTGCGCTTGTACTACAGCACCGACCTGGCGGGGGTGGAGGTCGGCGGTGCGGTCAAGAACGTGATGGCACTGGCGGTCGGCATCTCGGACGGGCTGGGCCTGGGGCAGAACGCGCGCGCCGCGCTGATCACGCGCGGGCTGGCGGAGATCGCGCGCCTCGGCGCTGCGCTGGGCGCGCGGCCCGAGACGCTGATGGGGCTCGCGGGCGCGGGCGACCTGATCCTCACCGCGACCGGCGACCTGTCGCGCAACCGGCGCGTCGGCCTGGAACTGGCGAAGGGGCGCTCGCTGCAGAAGGTCCTCGCCGGCCTTGGGCATGTCGCCGAGGGCGTGCGCACCGCCGCGGAGGTCGCGAAGCTGGCGCACTCGCACGGCGTCGAGATGCCGATCACCGAAACCGTGGTCGAAGTGCTGGCCGGGCGGCTTGCGCCGCAGCAGGCGGTGGAACGGCTGCTGGCGCGGGACGCAAGAGCCGAGGGCGGCGGCTAACCCGCGCCCTCGAAGCGCAGCTGCCGCCAGGCCTCGTACACCATCACGGCGACAGCGTTGGACAGATTGAGGCTGCGGTTGCCGGGCCGCATCGGCAGGCGGATGCGGCGGTCCTCCGGGAACAGGCCGAGGATCGCCTGCGGCAGCCCGCGGGTCTCGGCACCGAAGACAAAGACATCGTCCGCGGCGTAGCGCAGGTGGAAGGCGTTGACCGGGCCGCGCGTCGTGCAGGCGAACATCCGCCGGCCCCGCAGCTGCGCCGCGAGCGCATCCCAGCCGCGATGCACGCTGAGGTTCGCCATCTGGTGGTAATCGAGCCCGGCGCGCTTCAGCTGACGCTCTTCCATGGAAAACCCGAGTGGCTCGACCAGGTGCAGGCGTGCGCCGGTGTTGGCCGCGAGCCGGATGACGTTGCCGGCATTGGGCGGAATCTCTGGCTCCACCAGCACGATCTCGATCACGGCGCGGCCTCCGGCGGCGGCGTGCGCGCCACCACCCAGTTGACCACGCGCTCGGCCCCGGCGGCTTTCAGCTCGCGCGCGATCTCCTCCAGCGTCGCCCCGGTGGTCATGACGTCGTCCACGATCGCGATCGACAGGCCGGCGGCGAGGCGGGGGCAGGCGAAGGCGCCGCGCACGTTGGCCGCGCGCTCGTCATGGGGCAGCCCTACCTGCGCCGGCGTGTCGCGCACGCGCTCGCACAGGTCCGGGTCGAGCCGCGCACCGGCCGCCCTTGCCGCCGGTCGCGCCAGTTCCATCGCCTGGTTGGCGCCGCGAGCGGCGAGGCGGCGCGGCGACAGCGGCACCGGAACCACCGCATCCACGCGCCCGGGCGGCGCCGCAGCGACGGCCGCCGCCAGCAGCTCGCCCAGCAGCGGCGCCAGCGCCAGCTCGCCCTGGAACTTGAGCGCCTGAACCAGCACGTCGGCCGGGAAGCGATAGGCGAGCGCGGCGACGGTGGCGTCGTAATGCGGCGCCCGGGCCAGGCAGCGCCCGCACACCTCGCCGGCGGGTGTGGCGAGCGCGCAGCGCGGGCACAGCGGGCCGCGCAGGCGCGGCAGGTCGGCGTCGCAGGCCGGACACAGCAGGCCGGCGGCGGCGCCTCGGCACAGGAAGCAGGCGCCCCCGAACACGAGCGCGGTCAATCGCCTGGCAGCAGGGACGCTCATCGCGGATATTATCCTTCCATGCCGGAGGTCGACCCGCGAGCCGTCCGCCGCCGCTTCGAGCGCGCGGCGCCGACCTATCCCGCCGCCTCGCGGCTGGAGGCCGAGGTCGGCGGCCGCATGTTGGAGCGCCTCGACTACGTGAACCTGGCGCCGCGCCGGATCCTGGAGGCGGGCTGCGGGCACGGGCGCGAATCCGTGGCGCTGCTCAAGCGCTACCCGGGCGCCGCGCTGCTCGAGCTCGACTTCGCGCTGCCGATGTTGCGCCGGGAGCGAAGCTGGCTCGGGCGCCTGCGCGGGCGCGCCGGCGCCGCGCAGCTTTGCGGCGACTTCACGCGCCTGCCGCTCGCCGCCGCTAGCGTGGACCTGGTGTGGTCCAACATGGCGCTGCATTGGGCGGCTGATCCACCGGCCGCGCTGCGGGAGTTCGCGCGCGTGCTCGCCGCCGACGGGCTGTTGCT
>VGIA01000074.1 GCA_016868105.1 Betaproteobacteria bacterium
TGTTGGCGGAGCGGACGGGACTCGAACCCGCGACCCCCGGCGTGACAGGCCGGTATTCTAACCAACTGAACTACCGCTCCGTCTTGAACTGCACTGGAATGCTGGTGGGTGCTGACGGGATCGAACCGCCGACATTCGCCGTGTAAGAGCGACGCTCTGCCAGCTGAGCTAAGCACCCGCCTGACGGCCCGCCCCGCAAGAGGGATGCTAGTTTATCGCGTCCTTGAGCGCCTTGCCAGCGCGGAAGCGCGGAATTTTCGCCGCCTTGATGCTCAGGGCCTCCCCGGTGCGCGGATTGCGCCCGGTCCGGGCGCCCCGGCTGGCGACATAGAAGGTGCCGAAGCCCACCAGGGTCACCTCGCCGCCCTTCTTCAGGCTGGACTTGACCGCCGCAATGGTGGCGTCCACCGCCCGCTCCGCGGCCGAGCGCGAGATTTCGGCCGCCTGCGCGATGTGCTCGATCAGGTCCGACTTGTTCATGTCCCGCTCAGTGCTTGACCGTCACGGTGCCCGGCTTGCCGGCCTCGCCCGCGGCCAGCGGCGCCACCGCCACCGCCTCCGGCAGCGCCTCGGGCTGGCGCTCCAGCGCGCGCTCCAGCACCTGGTCGACCCATTTCACCGGCACGATCTCGAGGCGGTTCTTGACGTTGTCCGGGATCTCGGTGAGGTCCTTCACGTTCTCCTCCGGGATCAGCACCGTCTTGATGCCGCCGCGGTGCGCCGCCAGCAGCTTCTCCTTCAGGCCGCCGATCGCCAGTACTTCGCCGCGCAGCGTGATCTCGCCGGTCATGGCGATGTCCGCCCGCACCGGGATGCCGGTGAGCACCGACACCATCGCGGTGACGATGCCGATGCCGGCGCTGGGGCCGTCCTTGGGCGTGGCGCCCTCGGGCAGGTGGATGTGGATGTCGTTCTTCTGGTAGAAATCCTCGTTCACGCCCAGCTTGCGGGTGCGGCTTCGCACCACCGACAGCGCGGCCTGGATGGACTCCTGCATCACCTCGCCCAGCTTGCCGGTGGTGATGGTCTTGCCCTTGCCGGGCATGGTCACCGTCTCGATGCTGAGCAGCTCCCCGCCCACCTCGGTCCAGGCGAGACCCGTGACCTGGCCGACCTGGTTGTTCTTCTCCGCCATACCGAAGGTGTACTTGCGCACGCCGAGGAACTTGTCGAGGTTGCGCGGCGTGACCACGATGCGCTTCACCGGGCGACTTTCCTGCGCCTCGCGCGACTTCTCCGTCAGCAGCTGCTTCACCGCCTTGCGGCAGATCTTCGAGATCTCGCGCTCGAGGCTCCTCACGCCCGCCTCGCGGGTGTAGTAGCGCACCACGTCGCGCAGCGCGGCCTCGTTCACCGACAGCTCCCCGTCCTTCAGGCCGGTGTTCGCCATCTGCTTGGTCAGCAGGTACTGCTGCGCGATGTTGAGCTTCTCTTCCTCGGTATAGCCGGAGAGCCGGATCAGCTCCATTCGGTCCAGCAGCGGCGCCGGGATGTTGAGCGTGTTGGCGGTGGCGATGAACATCACCTCGGACAGGTCGTACTCGACCTCGATGTAATGGTCGGTGAAGGTGTTGTTCTGCTCCGGGTCCAGCACCTCGAGCAGCGCCGAGGACGGGTCGCCGCGCCAGTCCTGGCCGAGCTTGTCCACCTCGTCGAGCAGGAACAGGGGGTTGCGCACCCCGACCTTGCTCATGTTCTGCAGGATCTTGCCGGGCATCGAGCCGATGTAGGTGCGGCGATGCCCGCGCACCTCGGCCTCGTCCCGCACCCCGCCCAGCGACATGCGCACGAACTTGCGGTTGGTGGCGCGGGCGATCGACTGGCCCAGGGAGGTCTTGCCGACGCCGGGCGCCCCGACCAGGCACAGGATCGGCCCCTTCATCTTGTCGACCCGCGTCTGCACCGCCAGGTACTCGACGATGCGCTCCTTGACCTTCTCCAGGCCGTAGTGGTCCTTGTCCAGCACCGCCTGCGCCTGCTTGATGTCCTTGCAGATCTTGGAGCGCTTGCGCCAGGGCAGGTTGACCAGGGTTTCGATGTAGTTGCGCACCACCGTCGCCTCCGCCGACATCGGCGACATCAGCTTCAGCTTCTTCAGTTCGGATTCGGCCTTCTTGCGCGCATCCTTGGGCATGTGCGCCTTGCGGATGCGTTTGTCCATCTCCTCCAGGTCGGCGCCCTCCTCGCCCTCGCCCAGTTCCTTCTGGATCGCCTTCACCTGCTCGTTGAGGTAGTACTCGCGCTGGCTCTTCTCCATCTGGCGCTTGACGCGGCCGCGGATGCGCTTCTCCACCTGCAGGATGTCGATCTCGGTTTCGAGCTGGCTGAGCAGGTGCTCCAGCCGCCCCTTGACGGTGAACATCTCGAGCACCTGCTGCTTCTGCTCGAGCTTCAACGGCAGGTGCGCGGCGACCGTGTCGGCAAGCCGCCCACCGTCGTCGATGCCCGAGAGCGAGGTCAGGATCTCCGGCGGGATCTTCTTGTTCAGCTTGACGTACTGGTCGAAGGCCGACAGCAGGGCGCGGCGCATCGCCTCCACTTCCGGGGGCGGCGCCGCCTCGGCCGGGATCGGGGTCGCCTCGGCCACCCAGTGGGTGCGCAGGTCGGTGAGGCCGCTGACGCGGGCGCGGGAGCCGCCCTCGACCAGCACCTTCACGGTGCCGTCCGGAAGCTTCAGCATCTGCAGGATGCTCGAGATGCAGCCGATCTCGTGCATGTCCTCGGGCGAAGGGTCGTCCTTGGCCGCCGAGCGCTGCGCCACCAGCAGGATGGACTTGCCGCTTTCCATGGCGGTCTCCATCGCCTTGATGGACTTGGGGCGGCCGACGAACAGCGGGATCACCATGTGCGGGAACACCACCACGTCCCGCAGCGGGAGCAATGGATACTGGGTGGCGGCGGGAGCGGGTGTCCCGGGAACGACCGGTTCGGACATGTGGGCCTCTGGGTGGGCAGCTACAGCGTAGGACGCGCCCCTACGTTAGGGGTTCCCCGGAAAAAAATCAAACCTGCGGAAAATTCAGGCAGAACTGCCGGCGACCTTCTGCTGGTCGGAATAGATCAGCAGCGGCTTGCCCCCGGCCGAGATCATCTGCTCGTCGACCACCACCTTGCTGACGTTCTCCAGCGTGGGCAGCTCGTACATGGTGTCCAGCAGCACCTGCTCCAGGATGGAGCGCAGGCCCCGGGCGCCGGTCTTGCGGGCGAGCGCCCTGCGCGCCACCGCGTTCAGGGCCGCGCCGCGCAGCTCCAGCTCCACGCCCTCCATCAGGAACAGGCGCTGGTACTGCTTGACCAAGGCGTTCTTGGGCTCGGTCAGGATCTCCACCAGCGCGGCCTCGTCCAGCTCCTCCAGCGCGGCCACCACCGGCATGCGGCCGACGAATTCCGGGATCAGGCCGTACTTGATCAGGTCCTCGGGCTCGACCGCCTTCAGCAGGTCGTAGATCGCCTTGGAGTTGCCCGGGCTGCGCACCTCGGCGCCAAAGCCGATGCCGGTCTTCTCGGTGCGGTTGCGCACGATCTTCTCCAGGCCGTCGAAGGCACCGCCGCAGACAAACAGGATGTTGGTGGTGTCCACCTGAACGAAGTCCTGGTTGGGGTGCTTGCGCCCGCCCTGCGGCGGCACCGAGGCGATGGTGCCTTCGATCAGCTTCAGCAGCGCCTGCTGCACGCCCTCGCCGGAGACGTCGCGGGTGATCGAGGGGTTGTCGGACTTCCTCGAGATCTTGTCGATCTCGTCGATGTAGACGATGCCGCGCTTGGCCTTGTCGACGTCGTAGTCGCAGTTCTGCAGCAGCTTCTGGATGATGTTCTCGACGTCCTCGCCGACGTAGCCCGCCTCGGTCAGCGTGGTGGCGTCGGCGATGACGAACGGCACGTTGAGCAGCCGCGCCAGCGTCTGCGCGAGCAGCGTCTTGCCCGAGCCGGTGGGGCCGATGAGCAGGATGTTGGACTTGGCGAGCTCGACCTCGTCGTTCTTCGACAGGTGCTTGAGGCGCTTGTAGTGGTTGTACACCGCCACCGACAGGATCTTCTTGGCCTGGTTCTGGCCGATGACGTACTGGTCGAGGATGTTGCGGATCTGATGCGGGCTCGGCAGGTCCGACTTGGCGCCCTTGCCGCCCTTGTCGGTGGCGGTCTCCTCGCGGATGATGTCGTTGCACAGCTCGATGCACTCGTCGCAGATGAACACCGACGGGCCCGCGATCAGCTTCCTGACCTCGTGCTGGCTCTTGCCGCAGAACGAGCAGTAGAGCAGCTTCTCGCCGGAGGAGGTCTTTTCCGGCATCAGGCGGTTTCCCGCGAAGTGAGCACCTTGTCCACCAGGCCGTACTTCACCGCGTCCGCCGCGGACAGGAAGTTGTCGCGGTTGGTGTCCGCGGCGATGGTGTCGACCGACTGTCCGGTGTGCAGGGCCATGATCTCGTTCAGCCGCTGGCGCAGGAACAGGATCTCGCGGGCATGGATCTCGATGTCCGAAGCCTGGCCGGAGAAGCCCCCCGAGGGCTGGTGGATCATGAGGCGCGAATTGGGCAGCGCGAAGCGCTTGCCCTTGTCGCCCGCAGCCAGCAGCAGCGCGCCCATGCTGGCGGCCTGGCCCACGCACAGCGTGCTGACGTCAGGCTTGATGAACTGCATGGTGTCGTAGATCGCCAGGCCCGCGCAGACCGAGCCGCCGGGGGAGTTGATGTAGAAGAAGATGTCCTTGTCCGGGTTCTCGGACTCGAGGAACAGCAGCTGCGCCACGATCAGATTGGCGGTGACCTCGGTCACCGGGCCGACCAGGAACACGACGCGCTCCTTCAGCAGCCGCGAGTAGATGTCGTAGGCGCGCTCGCCGCGCCCGGACTGCTCGATGACCATGGGAATCAGGCCCAAGCCGCGAGCCGGTTCCATCGCCATCTCGGCCTCCATCATCCGCTCCGTCCAGTTCAGGTCCTTCATGCGCCGGTGCCCATCAGCTCGTCGAAGGCAACCGCCTTGTCCACCACCTTCGCCTTCGCCAGCACCCACGCGATCACGTTGCCCTCGAGGGCGAGGCTTTCCATTTCCGACAGGCGCTGGGGGTTCATGTAGAACCACTTTACCACCTCGGCGGGATGCTCGTAGCTCTCGGACTCGGCCTCGATCAGGGTGCGCACCTGGGCCGGGTTGGGCCTGAGGTTCTCGGCCCGCGCCACCTCGGCAATGATCAGGCCCAGGGCTACGCGCCGGCGGGCCCCGCTCTCGAAGGCGGCCGGGTCCAGCGGCATCTGCTCGGGCTTGATGCCCTTGGCCTGCAGCTCGGAGAGGGCGGCCTGCGCCAGGCGCTGGGTCTCCACCTGCACCAGCGCCCTGGGCAGTTCCATCGGGGTGTTGTCGATCAGAATCTGCAGCACCTGATTCTTGAGTCGCGCCTCGAGGCGCTTGTTCACCTCACGCTGCACGTTGGCGCGCACCTCCGCGCGCATCTTGCCGAGGTCGCCGTCGGCCACGCCCAGCTGCTTGGCGAACTCGCCATCCAGCGCGGGCAGCACCGGCGCCTCGACCTTGGTCACCTTCAGCTCGAAATTGGCGGTCTTCCCGGCCACGTCCTTGCCGTGGTAGTTCTCGGGGAACTTCAACTCGAAGTTCTTCGCGCCTCCGGCCGCGAGCCCGCACGCCGCCGCCTCGAACTCCGGCAGCATGCGCTTCTCGCCCAGCACCATGACGAAGCCGGCCGCCTTGCCGCCGTTGAAGGTCTCGCCGCCGATACGGCCCTCGAAATCCACCGTCAGCCGGTCGCCGTCCTGAGCCGCCCGCGCCGTGGGCTCGAAGGTGCTGCGCTGCCGGCGCAGCACCTCGATGGTGCGCTCCACCGCCGCGTCGTCCACTTCCAGAACCGGGCGCTCGAGCCTCGCCCCCGCCACGTCCCCCACCTTCACCTCGGGGAACACCTCGAAGGTGGCGCTGAACTCCAGCTGGCCGGCGGCGCCGTCCTTTTTGTCGATCTGCGGGTAGCCCGCGACCTTCAGCTTGGCCTCCTTGACCATGTCGCCGAAGGCCTTCTGCACCGCGTCGCTGACGACCTCGTTGCGTACCTGCGGGCCGTATTGCTGCGCCACCAGGCGCATCGGCACCTTGCCGGGCCGGAAGCCGGGCATCTTGACGTCGCGCGCCAGCTTCTTCAGGCGCGCGTCCACCTGCCGCTCGACCTCGGCTAGGGGGACCGACACCGAAACCCGCCGCTCCAGCGTGCCGAGCGTTTCCACGTTAACCGCCATGCTGATGGTCGCCTTGAAGTAGCCCCGCGGGCCTGCCTGCGGCAGCCGAAATCGCCGGACTGGTGCGAAGGGTGGGACTCGAACCCACAGGCCTCGCGGCGCTGGAACCTAAATCCAGTGCGTCTGCCAATTCCGCCACCTTCGCGCACAGAGCGGGAAGCAAAAACGGTTCTATTATACGGTGGAAAGCGGTCCCCTTCCCAGACGGTGAGGCCGCAAATCCCTTGCGAATCAACCTGTGAGCCAGGCAATGCCCGTCGATCACTACGAAAATTTCCCGGTCGCTTCACTGCTGCTGCCGCGGCAGCTGCGCCATCCGGTGGAGGTGATCTACCGCTTCGCCCGCAGCGCCGACGACTTCGCCGACGAGGGCGAGGACGCGCCCGAGGTCCGTCTGGCGCGGCTGGGGGAATACCGCTCCAAGCTCGGGGTCATCGCCTCGGGCCGCATTCCGCAGGACCCCCTGTTCCGGGACCTGGCGCACACCGTCGCCGAGCACCAGCTGCCGCTGTCTTTGTTCGGCGACCTGCTCGAGGCCTTCTCGCAGGACGTGCTGAAGAACCGCTATGCCGACTACACCGAGGTACTGGAATACTGCCGGCGCTCCGCCAACCCGGTCGGCCGGCTGCTGCTGCACCTGTTCAAACGCACCTCTGAAACGCAGCTGCGCCAGTCCGACGCCATCTGCACCGGACTGCAGCTGGCGAACTTCTGGCAGGACGTGGCGGTGGACTGGGCGAAAAACCGCGTCTACCTGCCGCAGGACGAGATGCGCCGCTACGGCGTCGGCGAGGCGCATCTCTCCACCCAGCGCTGCGACCCAGCCTGGCGCGCGCTGATGCGCCACCAATGCGACCGCACGCGCGCGCTGTTGCTGCAAGGCGCGCCTGTGTCGCGCACGCTGCCGGGTCGCTCGCGCTGGGAGATCGCGCTCACGGTCCAGGGCGGGCTGCGCATCCTGGATAGGCTCGCCGCGGCTGGCTACGACATGTTCCGCCGGCGGCCGCGGCTGCGGTGGTTCGACTGGCCCCTGCTCGCGTGGCGCGCGCTGTGAGCCGGGGGCGGTTGCCGGCATGACCCCCGACGAATACTGCCAGCAGAAGGCCGCTGCGAGCGGTTCGAGCTTCTATTACTCGTTCCTGTTCCTGCCGACCGAGCGCCGGCGCGCCATCACCGCCCTGTACGCCTTCTGCCGCGAGGTGGACGACATCGTGGACGAGTGCAGCGACACGCAGCTGGCGCAGACCAAGCTCGCCTGGTGGCGCGACGAGGTCGCCAGGCTCTTCGCCGGCAATCCGCAGCATCCGGTCAGCCGGGCGCTGCAGCCCACCCTCCAGCCCTACGGCATCACCGCCGAGCGCCTGAACGAGGTGATCACCGGCATGGCCATGGACCTCACCCAGTCCCGCTACCTCGACTTCAAGGCGCTGCAGCGCTACTGCTACCACGTCGCCGGCGTGGTCGGCCTGCTCGCCGCAGGCATCTTCGGCTACCGCGACCCGCGCACGCTGGAGTATGCCAAGAACCTCGGCACCGCGTTCCAGCTCACCAACATCATCCGCGACGTCGGCGACGACGCGCGCCGCAACCGCATCTACCTGCCGATGGACGAGCTGCGCAGCTTCGGCGTGCCGGCCGCGGACATCCTGCAGGCCAAGCACAGCGAGGCCTTCGTCAAGCTGATGGAGTTCCAGTATCGGCGCGCGGTCGGCTACTACGATGCCGCCCTGGGCACCTTACCGGCCGGGGACCGCGGCGCGCAGCGGCCGGGGCTGATCATGGCCGCCCTCTACCGCGCCTTGCTGGAGGAGATCAAGCAGGACCGGTTCCGGGTCCTCACCCATCGCACCTCGCTCACGCCGCTGCGCAAGCTCTGGATCGCCTGCAAGACGTGGATCCGCGGGTAGCCATGGACCAAGGAACGGCCACAAAGGGCGTTGCCGTTGTGGGCGCGGGTTACGCGGGCTGCGCCGCCGCGGTGACCCTGGCCGCGCGCGGCGTGCCGGTCACGCTGCTCGAATCCGGTCCGGTGCCGGGCGGACGCGCCCGGCGCGTGAAGACACGGGACCTCGAACTGGACAACGGCCAGCACATCCTGAGCGGCGCCTACTCGGAGCTGCAGCGACTGATGCGGCAGGTCGGCGTGCCGCAGGACGCGGTGCTGCGCTGCCCGCTCGAGTTGCGCTACGCCGAGGGCTTCGCGTTCCGCGCCCTGTGGCTGCCCGCGCCCCTCGGCGTGCTGTTGGGCCTGCTGCTTGCCCGCGGCCTGCCGGCCGGCGAGCGCCTCGGCGCGGCGCGCTTCATGCTGGCGATGCGCCGCTGCGGCTTCCGGCTTGCCGCCGACCTGAGCGTGTCCGACCTGCTGCGGCGGCATGGGCAGGATGGGCGCATCGGCCATTACCTCTGGCGCCCGCTGTGCGTCTCGGCGCTCAACACGCCCCCCGAGGGCGCCTCCGCGCAACTGTTCCTGAACGTATTGCGCGACACGCTCGCGGCCGGCGACGAGGCGAGCGACCTGCTGCTGCCGAGGACGGACCTGTCCAGGCTGTTCCCGGAACCCGCCTGCGACTATGTCCGCGCCAACGGGGGCGAGGTTCGTTGCGGCGAGACGGTTCGCGACCTGGAGGCGCTGCGCGCGCAGTGCGCCAGGATCATCCTTGCTGTCGGCCCGCACCAGCTGAAGGGGCTCGCGCCCGGGCTTGCGCCTGGATACGGCTACCAACCCATCTACACCTGCTACCTGCAGTATCCGAAGCAGGTGAAGCTGAAGTTCCCGATGCTCGGCTTTGCGCACGGCCTGGTGCAGTGGGCCTTCGACCGCGGCGCGCTCACCGGCGAGAAGGGCTGCATCGCCTGCGTCATCAGCGCCGAAGGCGACCACCAGCAAATGGGGCAGGATGAGCTTGCGCAGGCCTGCCACCGGGAGCTCACCGAGGCGCTGGGCGCGCTGCCCGACCCGGAGTGGTCGCAGGTCATCGCCGAGAGGCGCGCCACCATCGCCTGCGCCCCGGGGCTGTCGCGGCCGTCGCAAACCACCCCGATTCCCGGGGTGTTCCTCGCCGGGGACTACACCGATCCGGATTACCCGCCGACGCTGGAGGCGGCGGCGAGGAGCGGCATCCGCGCTGCCCTCCTCGCCATGGGGGGCTAGCGCCGCCTTACAGGTCCCGCAGCACCTGCACCGCCCGGTCCACGCGCTCCACCCCGATCACCTCCAGCGCCGCGATCCTGCCCTTGGGCAGGTTGGCCTTGGGCACGATGGCCTTCTCGAAGCCGAGCTTGGCGGCCTCCTTCAACCGGTCCTGCCCGCGCGGCGCCGGGCGCACCTCGCCCGCGAGCCCCACTTCGCCGAACACCACCACCTTGCCGGGAATCGGCCGGTCGGTGAGCGAGGACACCACCGCGAGCGACACCGCGAGGTCCGCCGCCGGCTCGCCGATACGCACCCCGCCCACCGCGTTGACGAACACGTCCTGCTCCCAGGTGGCGATCCCGGCGTGCCGGTGCAGCACCGCGAGCAGCAGGGCGAGCCGGTTCTGCTCCAGCCCGACGCACAGCCGGCGCGGGTTGGGCGTGTGCGCCGGGTCCACCAGCGCCTGGATCTCCACCAGCAGCGGCCGCGTGCCCTCCAGCGTCGCCAGCACGCAGGCCCCGGCCACCGCCTTGTCGTGCTGCGCGAGGAACAGCGCCGAGGGATTCGCCACCGCGCGCAGGCCCCTGTCGGTCATGGCGAAGACGCCGATCTCGTTGACTGCGCCGAAGCGGTTCTTCACCGCCCGCACCAGGCGGAAGCTCGAGTGCGGGTCGCCCTCGAAGTACAGCACCGTGTCCACGATGTGCTCCAGCACCCGCGGACCGGCGATGGCGCCCTCCTTGGTGACGTGGCCGATGATAAAGAGGGCCGTCCCGGCCTTCTTCGCCTGGCGCGCGAGTTGCGCCGCGCACTCGCGCACCTGCGCCACCGCACCGGGGGCCGACTGCAGCGCCTCGGTCCACAACGTCTGGATCGAATCCACGACCGCCACCTGCGGCCGCTGGGACTCGATGGCGGCCATGATGCGCTCGAGCTGGATCTCGGCGATGAGGTGCACCGCGCGCGCATCCAGCGCCAGGCGCCGCGCGCGCAGCGCGACCTGCTCGGCGGACTCTTCGCCGGAGACGTAGAGCGTCCGGTGCGCCGCACCCAGCGCAGCCAGGGTCTGCAGCAGCAGCGTGGACTTGCCGATGCCCGGGTCACCGCCAATCAGCACCACCTGGCCCGCGACCAGCCCTCCTCCCAGCACCCGGTCCAGCTCGCCGATGCCGGCGGACAGCCGCTCCTGCTCGCGCGCCTGGATGGTATCGAGCGCAACGCCGCTTGGGGCCGCGCCCGCCAAGCGCCGCGCACCCGGCCGCTCGGGCGCATGGGCGACGGTCTCGGTCAGGGTGCCCGCGGCGCCGCAGGAAGGGCAGGCACCGAACCACTGCAGCGCGCTCGCGCCGCAATCGGTGCAGACGTACGCCGTCTTCGCTCTCGCCATCAGGGCACCTCGGCCGCCGGCACCCGCGGCGCGAGCGCGCACAGCAGCTCGTAGCTGACGGTGCCCGCGCAGGCCGCGACCTGGTCGGCCGACAAGCCCTCGCCCCAGAGAACTGCGGGTGCACCAACGCCCGCCTCCGGGATGTCGGTGAGATCGACGCAGATCAGGTCCATGGACACGCGCCCGACGATCTGCGTGCGCCGGCCCGCCACCAGCACCGGGGTGCCCGAGGGGGCGTGCCGGGGATAGCCGTCGCCGTAGCCGCAGGCGATGACCCCGATGCGCATCGCCTGCGCCGCCCGGTAGGCGAAGCCGTAGCCGACCCGCTCCCCGGGCGCCAGAGGCTGCACCGCGATCACCTGCGTCGCCAGCGTCATGGCGGGCCTGAGCCCGATCTGCGCAGCAGTGCGCAAGCTGAACGGCGAGCAGCCGTAGAGCATGATGCCGGGCCGCACCCAGTCGGCGCGCGCCTTGTCCGGGAAGCGCAGCAGCGCCGCGGAGTTGGCATAGGACTTCGGCGCCTCAAGGCCCTGGGTGAGCGCCCGGAACCGCTGCAACTGGCCATCGATGCCGGACTCGCCGTCGGCGTCGGCGAAGTGGGTCATCAGGGTGATGCCGCGCACCCCCGGGATCGCCCTGAGTGCGGTCCAGGCGGCGGCGACACCGCCGGTGGTGAAGCCCAGCCGGTTCATGCCGCTGTTCACCTTGAGGTACAGCTCCAGCCCCGCGCCGAGCAGCCCGCCCGCGGCCGCCGCGCGCAGCATCTCGACCTGCTCCA
>VGIA01000075.1 GCA_016868105.1 Betaproteobacteria bacterium
GTCAGGGCGAAGCTGGAGCGCATGCTGCTCCTGAAGGCCGACGTCACCGCCAACAGCGACCAGCACAAGGAGCTGCTGCGGCGCTTCCGCCTGTTCGGGCCGCCCGGGATCATCTTCTTCGACGCGAGCGGCCAGGAGATCCGCGGCCTGCGGGTGGTCGGCTACCAGGACGCCGAGCGGTTCCTGAAGACCCTCGCGCTGCTGTTCGGTCCGGGCGCCTGAGCCGGAGCGCGCGCGGGCGCGGCGCTGCCTCAGCGGGATCGATCATGTCGTGGTGCTGGTTCGCGACCTCGACCGCGCGCGGGATACCTACGCGCGCCTCGGCTTCACGCTGACGCCCGGGGGCTTGCGCACGCTGGGCTCGCAGAACCACTGCATCATGTTCGAACGCGACTAGATCGAACTGCTGGCGGTGCCCAGGCCGCACTCCGCGATGCAGTACTTCACCGATTTCCTGTCCAAGGCGGAAGGGCTGGCGGCGGTGGCCGAGGATCCGGTAGCCGTTCAGGCCAACGGCGTCGCCGCGGTATTCGGCTGAGCCCGGCCGCTACTTGCCGCTGGCCAGCGCCTTGGCTGCGTCGAGCGCGAAGTAGGTAAGGATGCCGTCGGCGCCGGCGCGCTTGAAGGCAAGGAGCGCCTCCAGGACGCAGGATTCCGGCAGCCAGCCGTTGGCGATCGCCGCGCGCAGCATCGCGTACTCACCCGAGACCTGGTAGGCGAAGGTCGGGGCGCGGAATTCGTCCTTCACGCGCCGCACGATGTCCAGGTACGGCATGCCGGGCTTCACCATCACCATGTCGGCGCCCTCGGCGAGGTCCAGGCCCACTTCCCACAGCGCCTCGTCCGAGTTGGCCGGATCCATCTGGTAGGTCTTCTTGTCGGACTTGCCCAGGTTCTTCGCCGACTGTACCGCGTCGCGGAACGGGCCGTAGAAGCCCGAGGCGTACTTGGCGGAATAGGCCATGATCTTGGTGTGGACGTGGCCCTTCTTCTCCAGCGCCTGGCGGATGCGGCCGATGCGCCCGTCCATCATGTCCGAGGGCGCGACGATGTCGACGCCGGCCGCGGCCTGCGCCAGCGCCTGCTTCTCCAGAACCTCCAGCGTGAGGTCGTTGAGGATGTAGCCCCCGGCGTCGATGACGCCGTCCTGCCCGTGGGAGGTGTAGGGATCGAGTGCGACGTCGGTCATGACCCCCAGTTCCGGGAAGCGTTCTTTCAGCGCCGCAACCGCCCGGGGGATGAGGCCCTTCGGGTTGAAGGCTTCGCGCCCATCCGGCGTCTTCAACTTCTGGTCGATGGACGGGAACAGCGCCAGCGCCGGGATCCGGAACTTCGCGCACTGCTCGGCGTGCGCGAGCAACCGGTCCACCGTCATGCGCTCCACGCCAGGCATGGAAACCACTTTCTCGGCGCGGTTTTTCCCCTCGATGATGAACACCGGGTAGATGAGGTCGTCCGCGCTGAGGCGGTGCTCGCGCATCAGGCGGCGGGAGAACTCGTTGCGCCGCATGCGGCGCATGCGGACGGCTGGGAAGGCACCGAGGATTTTCATGGCACTGATTTTTCAGGGAGTTTTCGCAAGGCTGCGCGAGCCGGAACTTTTTTCCCGGCCCTACATCTTACCTTCGGATGGCGCAAGCCATCCCCCGCCTCTCCTCCCTGAGCGGGCTGCCTTGATCCAATCAAGGCCCTTCGCCCCCGGTTGCTTTCCCCTTTGCCGGGGGCCTTTTATTCTCCACCGCCTGCTCCAGCCTGTGCTGGAGCAGGCGCCTGGTTTGCTCCACGCCCTGTTTCTTCGGCGCCGAGAACAGCACGATCTGGGCCTGGATCGCCCGGCCGCGCAAGGCCGCCTGGACGCTTGCCTGCGTCGCCATGGCCGCGGTGCGCGAGAGCTTGTCCGCCTTCGTCAGCAGCACCAGCAGTTTCGCCCCCAATGGCCGCAGCCACTCGAACAGGTGCAGGTCGTGGTCCTTCAGCGGATGGCGGATATCCATGAGCACCACCACGGCGGCGAGGCAGCTGCGGTTGCCGAGGTAGCCCCCGACCAGCGCGTCCCATTGCGCCCGCACTGCCCGGGGCGCCGCCGCGTAGCCGTAGCCCGGCAGGTCCACCAGCCTGGCCGAGGGCCCGAGGTCGAAGAAATTGATGGTCTGGGTGCGTCCGGGTGTGTTGCTCGCGAAGGCAAGGCGTTTGCGGTTGGCAAGGGCGTTGATCGCGCTCGACTTGCCGACGTTGGAGCGCCCGGCGAAGGCGATTTCCGGCCGATCCCCGGGTGGAAAGCCGGCCGGGCCCACCGCGGCGGTGAGGAAACGGGTCTGGGAGAAGGCGCTCATCCGAGCCTGTTGGTGCCGGAGGGTGGAAATCCCATTAAAATCGCGGCTTTCGTGCGCTTGCGGCGGGGAGTTTCAGGATGGTTCGCAGCATCGTGGTTGCGTTTGCGGCGTCGCTGGTCTCGATTGCCGGAAGCGCATGGGCCCAGGGGCCGGCGAAGCTGCCAGCCGGGCCCGATCTCGCCAAGGGCCAGCAGATCGCCAGCCAGGCCTGCGCCGCCTGCCATGCCGCCGACGGCAACAGCCCGGCGGCCGCCAATCCGAAGCTCGCTGGCCAGATACCGGAATACCTTCATCGGCAGCTGATGAACTTCAAGCCGCAGGGCGCAAAGAAGGCCGAGCGCGAGAACGCGGTGATGGCCGGCATGGTCGCGGCCCTTTCTGCTGACGACATGAGGAATGTCGCAGCCTACTACGCATCGCAGAAACTGAAGCCGGCGGCGGCGAAAGACAAGGCACTCGCGGCCCTGGGCCAGAAGCTGTACCGCGGCGGCAATCCGTCCGCCGGGCTGCCGGCCTGCGCCGGCTGCCATGGTCCCGCCGGGGCCGGCGTGCCCGCGCAATATCCGCGCATTGCGGGCCAGTTCGCCGAGTACATCGATGCACAGTTGAAGGCGTTCCGCAGCGGCGCCCGCGCCAACGACCCCAACGGCATGATGCGGGGCGTGGCCGCAAAAATGAGCGAGCGGGAGATTCAGGCTGTGGCCGAGTACGCAGCCGGTCTGCGCTGAGCATCCGGGCAGGCGGAATGAACCCGAGCGGGGTCGTGTTGGCGGGTGCCAACCCCAATAAATCAAGGAGGAACGGAATGAACAGGATCATGACCGTGGCGGTCGCCGGCGCGGCCCTTGCAATGGGGGTGGCAACCGAGGCGGTGGCGCAGGCCAAGCCCGATGTCCTGGTCAAGCAGCGGCAGGCGGCGATGACCTTGATCGGCAAGTACTGGGGCCCAATCGCCGGCATGGCATCGGGCAAGGTGCCCTACAACGCCGAGGCGGTATCCCGCAACGCGACCTATCTCGAGAACCTCTCGCAGATGCCCTGGGACGGGTTCCATGAAAGCACCAGGGGCGAGAAAAGCCGCGCCTTGCCGGAAGCCTACTCGCAGAAAGCGAAGTTCGACGAGATCGCAGACCGGATGCAGGCAGAAATCGCCAAGCTGGGTGCTGCCGCGCGCGCGAAGAGCGAGGCTGGTGTGAAGGCTCAATTCGGCGCTGTGGGCAAGACTTGTGGCGGTTGCCACGACAGTTTCCGCGCCAAGTAGGCGCGTTCCTGAACGGCTCATGTCGTTCCCAAGAAGCCCCGCTTTGGCGGGGCTTCTGTTTTTGGGCTTCGGGTTAAGCGGGCTGGCCCAATCTCCGCCGCCCCCGCCGCCGCCCCGACCGATGGCTCCGGTGGCACCCGCAGCCCCGGCGCCGGTCGGTAAGCCCGCCCCGGCTGCTCAAGCAGTTGGTGCGCCGCTGACTGATCCGGCTGCACGGCGCGGCGAATACATCGCCAGCGCCGCCGGTTGCCTCGGCTGCCATACCGAAGCGAAAGACAAGGCCGTCGCCTACGCGGGTGGCCGTGCGCTGAAGACGCCCTTCGGCACCTTCTACGGTCCCAACATCACGCCCCATCCGGCCGCGGGAATCGGCAAGTGGTCGGAGGTGGATTTTGCGCGTGCGCTCCGCGAGGGCCTGAGGCCGGACGGAGCGCACTACTTCCCCGCCTTCCCCTACCCGTCGTTCGCGCGCATCTCGGAGGCCGACCTGAGGGACCTGTGGGCCTACCTGCGGGCGCTGCCGCCCAGCGCCCGCCAGAACCAGGCGCACGATCTCGGGTTTGCGTTCAACCTGCGCTTCCTGGTGCGGTTCTGGAAGTGGCTCTACTTCACCCCGGGGAGGTTCACGCCGGATCCGAAGCGCAACGCTACGGTCAACCGGGGCGATTACCTCGTCAACGTGCTGGGCCACTGCGGCGAGTGCCACACGCCGAGGAACTTCCTCGGCGGCCCCAAGCGCGCCCGCCACCTGGCGGGTACCCCCAAAGGCAAGAGCGACGGTGGCGTGTCCAATCTGACCCCGACCAATCTCAAGAAATGGGACGACGCCGAACTGACCGGCTTCCTGCAATCGGGCATGACCGCGGACGGCGACGTCACCGGCGAGCGCATGGGCGAAGTGGTCAGCAACACCACCAGCCGCCTGAGCGCGCAGGACCTCGCCTCGATGATCGCCTACTTGCGGGCGCTGCCGCCAATCGCCGACGCGCCCTAGCCGATGAACCTGGTCGCCGCAGCGCTTAGCCGGTTTGCTGCGGTCTGCAAGGTCTGCGGCCCCTGCCATGACCACATTCGCGCGCGGTGGCCGCTCGACCGGAAACTCAATCCCGAGCAGGGCGCTCAGGCCCGGCGCAGCACGTAGCCGCCCGACTTCTCGTCGGGCTCGAGCTTGATGAAGCCGCGCTTCTCGGCTTCCTCGAGCAGGTCGGAAAAGGCGCGGAAGCCGTAGTAGGACTCGTTGAAGCCGGGCTTCCTGCGCTTGAGCGCCTGCTTCACCATCGAGCCCCAGATTCTCTCGCCTTCGCTGCGCTCGGCGACCAGGGCGTCCAGCGTCTCGAGCACCAGGTCGAACACCTCCTGCACCTTGTCGTCCCCGGCCGGTGCGTCCCTGTCGCGGCTGGAGGCGGCCGGCTTTTGCGTCTCGCGGCGCCTCTTCTGCGCCCGGCGCTTGACCTCGTCCTCGCGCACCAGGTCGTCGTAGAAGATGAATTCGTCGCAGTTGGCGATCAGCAGGTCGCTGGTGGAGTTTTTCACCCCGACGCCGATCACCACTTTGGCGTTCTCGCGCAGCTTGGACACCAGCGGCGAGAAGTCCGAGTCGCCGCTGATGATGACGAAGGTGTCGACGTGGCCCTTGGTGTAGCACAGATCCAACGCGTCCACCACCATGCGGATGTCGGCCGAGTTCTTGCCCGACTGGCGCACATGCGGGATCTCGATCAGCTCGAAGGACGCGCCGTGCATGCCGGCCTTGAAGTCCTTGTAGCGCTGCCAGTCGCAGTAGGCCTTCTTGACCACGATCGAGCCCTTCAGCAGCAGGCGCTCGAGCACCCGGTTGATGTCGAACTTCTCGTACTTCGCGTCCTGCACGCCGAGCGCAACGTTCTCGAAGTCGCAGTAGAGCGCCATGTTGCGCGTTTCCTGGATGCTGGCCATGTTTCGAATCTCCGCCGGATTCCCCGGAGCGCCGATGCTAGCATCCAATCCATGAACGGAGCCGAAAGCCTCGCGCGCACGCTCCTCGCCTCCGGCGTGGACACCTGCTTCGCCAATCCGGGCACTTCCGAGATGCACTTCGTCGCCGCGCTGGACCGCGTCGCCGGCCTGCGCTGCGTGCTGGGACTCGCGGAGGGCGCGGTGGCCGGCATGGCCGACGGCTATGCGCGCATCGCCGACAAGCCTGCGGCGACGCTGCTGCATTGCATGCCCGGCCTGGGCAACGCCATCGCCAACCTGCACAACGCGCGCCGCGCGTTCGCGCCCATCGTCAATATCGTCGGCGACCAGGCGACCTGGCACCAGCGGCACGATCCGCCGCTCAGCGCCGACACCGAGGGGCTCGCCCGCACGGTGTCGCGCTGGGTGCGCAGTTGCGGCAGCGCAGCCGAAGTAGGTCCGGCCGCCGCCGAGGCGGTGCATGCGGCGCGGGTCCCGCCCGGCGGCATCGCGACACTGGTGCTTCCGGCCGACTGCGCCTGGGACGAGGGCGCGGCCCCCGGCAAGCCGTTGGTGCCGCAGACGCGCGCAGTCGTGGATCCCGGGCGCATCCGGGCCATCGCTGCCGCGCTGCGCGGTGGAGCGCCTTCATGCATCGTGCTCAACGGCGACGGCCTCTCGGAGGCGGGATTGCGCGCGGCAAACCGGATCGCGTACGCAACCGGCGCCGCCCTGAAGACCCCGACCCAGGTGCCGCGCATGGCGCGCGGCCGGGGGCGCGCACCGGTGGACCGCATCCCGTACCCGGTGGACGCCGCGCTGAAGACGCTGTCCGGCACCCGGCACCTGGTGCTCGCGGGGGCCAAGGCGCCGGTCGGTTTCTTCGCCTACCCGGGCAAGCCCTCCACGCTCTGGCCAAGGGACTGCGAGCTGCACCGGCTGGCGGAGATAGATGAGGACATTGTCGGTTCGCTGGAGGCGCTCGCCGATGAACTCTCCGCGCCGCGCTCCGCGCCGCTGCGCGAGGACTTCGCCAAGCCCGAGCTGCATGGCGGGCCGTTCAAGCCGGAACCGTTTGCGTTTTCGCTCGCGGCGCTGCTGCCTGAGAACGCGGTGGTCGCGGAGGATGGCGTCACCTCGGGGCGGGCGCTGTTCCCGCCGACCTGGGGCGCCGCGCCGCACGACTGGATCCAGATCACGGGCGGCGCCATCGGTCATGCCTTCCCGGCGGCCACCGGCGCCGCGATTGCCGCGCCGGGGCGGCGCGTGGTCTGCCTGCAGGCCGACGGCGGCGGCATGTACTCGCTGCAGGCGCTGTGGACGCAGGCGCGCGAGAAGCTCGACGTGGTGAGCGTGGTGTTCGCCAACCGGCGCTACGCCATCCTGCAGTCTGAGCTGGAGGCGGTCGGCGCACAGCCGGGTCCGGCGTCGAAGGACCTGTTCGATCTGGCACGTCCCGGGATCCGCTGGACGAAGCTCGCCGAAGGTATGGGCGTGGAGGCGGTCCGGGTTGAAACGCTCGAGGCCTTCACCGATGCATTCAGTTCGGCCTGCGCCCGGCGCGGACCGTTCCTGATCGAATTCTCGATCTAGTCAGTCGCCGTCGCGGCGCGGTGCGCTCGGCGCCTCGCTCAGCGCGCCGCCGCCGGTGGCCGGGACCAGGCCGCGGCGCAAGCGCCAGTTCTCCACCAGCGAGTAGCCCGCCGGGACCACCACCAGCGTGAGCAGGGTGGAGGTGATCATGCCGCCGATCACCGCCACCGCCAGCGGGGCGTTGGTTTCGGCGCCTGCGCCCAGGCCAAGCGCCGCGGGCGCCAGCGCGAGCACGATGGTGAGCGAGGTCATCAGCACCGGGCGCATGCGGATCGGGCAAGCATTCAGCAGCGCGCCGTCCACGTCCATGCCCTGAGCGCGGCGCTGGTTGGTGAGATCCACCAGCAGGATGGAGTTCTTCGCCACCAGACCGATCAGCAGGATCAGCCCGATCATGGAGTAGATGTTGAGGGTATGCAGCGGGATGCGAAGCCCCAGCGACTGCCCCAGCTGCGACAGCGGCACGAACAGCCACAGCGCGAACACGCCGCCGATCATCGCCAGCGGCACCGCCAGCATGATGAACAGGGGCTGCAGGAACGAGTTGAACTGGCTCGCCAGCACCATGAACAAAAGCACCAGCGCCAGGCCGAAAGTGAAGGCGATGGACTCGCGCGTCTTCTCCAGCTGCTCGGCCTCGCCGATGAATACCACCTGGTAGCCGAGCGGGAGCTGGCGCGCCGCCTCCTTCACCCTCTCGATCGCCTCGGCAAGCGGGATGGACGGCGAGGCGTAGAAGGTCGCGGAGTACTGCAGGTCGAAGCGCGCCACCACAGCCGGGCCGACGCGCTCCTTGAACCTGGCCACGGTGTCCAGCCGCACCAGCTGGCCCTGGCGGTTGCGCAGGTAGATCTTGGCGAGGTCCGCCTCGCCGTTGAACTCGCCGTCCTTCGCCTTGACCCGGATGTCGTAGCGCTCGCCGTCGCCGGGCTGGTCGTTGTACTTCGCGATGTCGACTCCGCCGGTGAGCATGCCAATGGCGAGCGCGAGGTCCTGCGAGCTGAGGCCGACCGAGGAGGCGCGCGTGCGGTCGGGCTCGAGGATCAGCTGCGGAAGCTCCAGTTGCAGGTTGGTGTCCATGCGGCCGATCTTCGGATCGGCTTGCAGCGTGCGCTCCAGCTCGCCGGCGAGGCGCCCCATCTCCTGCAGATTCGGCCCCTTGACCACGAACTGCAGCGGCTCGGAGCGCTGTCCCTGGACGATGCCGAAGGCGCGCGCGAACGCGCGCGCGCCGGTCAGCTGCGCGAGATCGCGGCGCAGGAGCTGCAGCACCTCCGCCTGCGACAGGCCGCCGTCCTTGCGTCGTTCCGACTTCGGCCGCATGCGGACCACCAGCGTGGCCTGGTTGACCTGCCCGGCAGAGCCCAGGCCGATGACGCCGAACTCGGAGACGACATCGGGGTAGCGGTCCACGATCGCCTCCACCTCGCGCAGCTTGCTTTCGGTGTAGTGGATCGAGGAACCGAGCGGGGCGCGAATCGCGACCAGGAAGCGGCCCTCGTCGGCCTGCGGCGCGAGCTCCGTCGGCAGCGCCCGCAACAGCGGCACCGCGGCGGCGCTGATCAGCGCCGCGCCCGCCAGCACTGCGCCGCGGTGCGCCAGCGCCCATTTTAGGGTGCGCCGGTAGAACGACTCCAGGTGCTCGAAGGCGTGCTCCAGAGCCCAGTAGACGCGGCTGTGCTGCTTCTGGACGTGCATGTAGCGCGAGCACAGCATCGGCGTCAGCGTCAGCGACACGAACAGCGACACCAGGACGCCGAAGGTGACCACCACGGCGAAGGAGCGCAGGAACTGGCCAGTGATGCCGGAGAGGAAGATCACCGGCGCGAAGATCGCCACCAGAGAGAGCGAGGCTGCGATCACCGCGAAGGTCACTTCGCGGCTGCCCTGGACCGCGGCCAGCGCGGTGTCCTGCACCAGGTGCTCGCGGTGGCGGTAGATATTCTCCAGCACCACAATGGCATCGTCCACCACCACGCCGACCAGCAGCAGCAGCGCCAGCAGCGTCACCGAATTGAAGGTGAAGCCGAAGAAGTACATCACCGCGATGGCGCCGAACAGCGAGACCGGAATGGCGGTGGCGACGATGACGGTGGCGCGGAAACTCTTCAGGAACAGCCAGACGATAAGCGCGGCGAGCAACGTGCCCTCGATCAGGTGGCCCTTGAGGGAATCGACCATCTCGCCGATGAAGATGGCGTCGTTCTGCACGTAGTGCAGCTCCAGCCCCGGCGGCAACTGGGGCCGGATCTCGGTCTCGATGCGCTCGCGCACCTCGCGGATGATCTCCACCGTGTTGGTGTTGGGCACCTTGACCACGCCGACGCCCACGGCGGGCTTGCCGTTGAAGCGCGCCAGCTGGCGGAAGTCCGACAGCCCGTCCTCGATCTCGGCGATGTCGCGCAGCCGCACCGGCGCGCCGTCGCGGTAGGCGAGCACCATCTTCTCCAGATCGTCCAGGCGGTGGAACTCCAGGTCCAGTTTGAGCAGGTGCTCGGTCGCCTTGCCGGTCAGGAAGCCGCCCGCCACCTGCAGGTGCTCGTTGGCGAAGGCGGCGCTGACCTCCTGCGCCGCGATGCCGTAGGCCGCCATCCGGCCCGGCAGCAGGTTGACGCGGATGGTGCGGTCGCGCCGGCCGCCGATGCGGATCTCGCCCACGCCGTCGATTGTCTCCAGCCGCTTCTTGATGACATTGATGGCGTACTGGTTGAGCTGTTGCTGGGTGCGGTCGCCCTGCAGCGCGGTCCAGAGAATGGGCTGGGTGTTGGTCTCGACCTTGGCAACCACCGGCGGGTCCGCGTCCTTGGGCATGCGCCGCAGCACCTGGTTCACCTTGGCCTGGACCTCGTTGAAGGCGACGTCGATGCGCTTGTCGAGATTGAAGGTGATGGTGACGATGGAAACCCCGGGCGAGGAGGTGGACTGGATGTGCTCGATGCCCGGCACGCTGTTGACCGCGGTTTCGACCAGGTTCGTGATTGAGGCGTCGATGACGTCTGGATTGGCGCCACGCTGGTTGGTGGTGACCGAGACCACCGGGTACTCGATGTAGGGCAGTTTGTCGACGCCGATGCGGGTGTAGGCGATCAGGCCGAACAGGATCAGCACGGCGTTCACCATGAACGCGAACACGTGGCGCCTGATCGAGAGCTCGGGCAGCGTCATCTCAGGCCTTCTTGCCCTCGCCCTTCTTCCCGCCCTTGCCACCATCCGGACGCGGCTTGGGCAGCGCCACCACCGCGTTGTTGGTGAGGAACCCGGCGCCATCCACCGCGACGCGGTCGCCGGGGGCAAGCCCCTTCACGATCTCGTAGTAGCCGTCCTGGCGCACGCCGGTCTCCACCATCCGCTGCTGCGCGACCAGCTTGCCGTCCTGCTCGGCGAGTACGTAGACCACCTTGCCCGCCGGCCGCAGCACCACGCTCTGCTCGGGTACCGTGAGCGCTTTCTCGCGCACCGCCAGCACGATGCGGGCGTTCACGCTGCCGCCGCCGCGGAACGAGCCGTCGTTGTCGAACTTGACGATCGCGTCCAGCGCGCGGTTCTGCGCGCCGACAGTCGGGCGGATCTCGTCGATCTTCGCCTCGAGGAGCTTCTCCGGCGCTGCGGGGGCCGACAGGCGCACCTTCAGTCCGGCGCGGATCTTCGGGCCGAAGGCCTCCGGCAGCGGCAGGTGCGCGTGCAGGCGCCGCGTGCTGACCAGCTTGAAAAGGGGATCGCCCACCTTGACGTAGTCGCCGGCGGTGACGATCTGGACCTCGACCTCGCCGTCGATCGGCGCCACCACGCGGGTCTTGCCGAGGCTGCGGCGCGTCTGCTCGGCGCGCGCGCCCGCCACGGCGATGCTCTCGCGCAGCGCGTTCCTCTGCGCCATCGCGTCGTCCGCCGCGTTCTGCGAGATGAAGCCCTGCGCCACCAGCTTCTGCTGGCGTTCGACCAGCCGCTCGGCCTGCGCCAGCAGGGACTGCAGGCGCGCGATCTCGGCAGCATCGCCGCGGGACTGGATTTCGAAGTCCTGCGGGTCGATCTCCGCCAGCAGTTCGCCCTGCCTGACCCTCTTGCCGGTGGAGGCGAGCACGCGTATCACGCGGCCGGCAACTTCGGCGCCGAGGCTGGGATCGATCACGTTCTCGAGATACCCGACCACGTTCTCAACCACTTCCAGATCGCGCGGCTGGACCACGATGGCGCTCACCAGCGCCGGCGCGGGCCCGGCGGGCCGCTTCGCCGATGCCGCGTCGTTGCCGCAACCGGCCATGAGCGCGGCGGCGGCAAGCGGCGCCAGCCAGAGGCGGGCGTGTTTCAAGTCCATTCCGGCACCTGTTCCCCTTCGAAGAGCCCGGCCGGCGTCTCGCGCCGGCGCACCAGGTGGGCCCGAGCCCCGGAGACCATGATCTCGGC
>VGIA01000076.1 GCA_016868105.1 Betaproteobacteria bacterium
GGCCCGCAACGAGAAGATGGGCAAGAGGAAGGGCGACGAGCGCAAGAAGGCGATGAGCGCCTGCCCGAAGGGCTAGGGCAGGGCGCCGGGCGGGCCCGGATGTAACCGAACCGGTTACATCGAGCGCTCCTCAGTGCGCCTGGTCCCAGTTCTCGCCGACCCCGACCTCCACCACCAGCGGCACATCCAGGGTCCCCGCGCCCTGCATCAGCTCGCGCACCTTCTCCTGCACCAGCGCGAGCTCCGCCTCCGGCACCTCCAGCACCAGCTCGTCGTGCACCTGCAAAATGAGCAGGCTGCGCAGCTTTTCCCGCTCCAGCCAGCGCTGCACCCGGATCATCGCCAGCTTTACCAGGTCGGCCGCGGTGCCCTGCATCGGAGCGTTGATCGCGGCGCGCTCGGCGGCCTGGCGCCGCTGGGGGCTGCCGGATTTCATCTCCGGCAGCCACAGCCGGCGGCCGAACACGGTCTCGACGAAGCCATCGCTGCGCGCTTTCTCGCGCGTCCGGTCCATGTAGCGCCTGACCCCCGGGTAGCGCGCGAAGTAGGAATCGATGTAGGCCTGCGCGGTGGCGCGCTCGATGCCCAGGTTCTGCGCCAGGCCGAATGCGGACATGCCGTAGATGAGGCCGAAGTTGATGGACTTCGCCGCCCGGCGCTCCTCGGCCGTCACCTTCTCCAGCGGCAGCCCGAACACCTCGGCGGCGGTGGCGCGGTGCACGTCGTGGCCGCGCTCGAAGGCGTGCTTGAGGCCCGCGTCGCCCGAGAGGTGCGCCATGATGCGCAGTTCGACCTGGGAGTAGTCCGCCGAAACGAGCTTGGTTCCCGGCGGCGCGATGAAGGCTTCCCGTATCCGGCGGCCTGCGGCGGTGCGGATCGGGATGTTCTGCAGGTTGGGGTCGTTGGAGGCCAGGCGCCCGGTGACGGCGACCGCCTGCGAGTAGGTGGTGTGCACGCGCCCGGTCTGCGGGCTGACCATGCGCGGCAGCTTGTCGGTGTAGGTGGACTTGAGCTTTGCCACGCCGCGGTAGTCCAGGAGGATCTTCGGCAGCGGATAGTCGAGCGCGAGTTCGGTGAGCACGTCCTCGTCGGTGGAGGGCTGGCCCGAGGGCGTCTTCTTCTTCACCGGCAGGCCGAGGCGCTCGAACAGGATTTCCTGGATCTGCTTGGGCGAGTTGAGGTTGAAGGGTTGCCCGGCGGTGGCGTAGGCCCTCTGCTCGAGCTCCAGCATGGCCTTGCCCAGTTCGTGGCCCTGGCGCTCCAGGCGCGCGGTATCGAGCATGACGCCGTTGCTCTCCATTCGCAGCAGCACCGGCATCACCGGCAACTCGATGCCGCCGTACACCAGGGCCAGCTTCGGATCGGCCTCGATCCGCGGGTGCATCGCCTGGTGCAGGGCGAGCGTGCAGTCGGCATCCTCGGCCGCGTACTCGGCGGCACGGCCGATCTCCACCGCCGAGAACGGGATGCGCGCCGCGCCCTTGCCGGTGACCTCGTCGTAGGTGAGGGTCTTCCAGCCGAGGTGCCTCTGGGCCAGCGAATCCATGTCGTGGCGCTGGTGCACTTCCAGCACGTAGGATTCGAGCAGGGTGTCGTGCGCGATGCCGGCGAGGCGCAGGCCGTGGTTGGCGAGCACGTGCGCGTCGTACTTCAGGTTCTGCCCGACCTTCCGGTACCGTTCGCTCTCCAGCCAGGGCTTGAGCCGCGCCAGCGCCTTCCCGGTGCCGACCTGCGCCGGCGCGTCCGGGTAGGTGTGTTCCAGCGGCAGGTACCAGGCGGTGTCGCCGAAGGCGAAGGACATCCCGACCAGGCGCGCGGCCATCGGATCCAGGTTCGTGGTCTCGGTGTCGAAGCCGACCAGCTCCGCGCCCTCGAGCGCCTTGGCCAGCGCGTCGAGCCCTTCTTCGCCCAGCACCGTGGCGTAGCGCCGGCGCGGCGCCGGCGCCTGCGGCGAGGCCGCATCGCCCGGGATGGCCGGGGCGGGCGCGAAGCTCCGCGCGCGCGGCTTCTGCGGCGCCTCGCCCTCCAGCTCACGCAGCCAGCTCTTGAAGCCGAAACGCGCGAACAACGCGCGCAACGTGCCGTCGTCGCCGGCGTGGATGGCGAGCTCGGCGAGGCTGCAGGGCAGGACCACGTCGCTCTTCACCGTCAGCAGGCTGCGGCCCCTGGGCAGCCAGTCGAGCGCCTTCCTCAGGTTCTCGCCGACCACGCCGCCGATCCCCGCCGCGCCCGCGATCACGCCGTCGAGCGAGCCGTACTCGGCGATCCATTTCGCGGCCGTCTTCGGCCCGACCTTTTCCACGCCTGGCACGTTGTCCACCGCGTCGCCGGTGAGCGCGAGGTAATCCACGATGCGCTCCGGCGGCACGCCGAACTTGGCCAGCACCCCCTGCGGGTCGAGCGTCTCGTTGGACATGGTGTTGACCAGCGTCACGCGCGGCCCTACAAGTTGCGCGAGATCCTTGTCGCCGGTGGAGATGACGCAGCGCCAGCCCTGCGCCTTCGCCTGCTCGGCGAGCGTGGCGATGACGTCGTCGGCCTCCACGCCCTCGACGGCCAGCACCGGCCAGCCGAGCGCGGCCACCACCTCCTTGATGGGCTCGATCTGCGCCGCGAGATCCTCGGGCATGGAGGGCCGGTTGGTCTTGTAGTCCGGATACTCGTCCTCGCGGAAGGTCTTGCCGCGGACGTCGAAGACGCAGGCGCGCGCATCCGCCTTGTAGTCGGCGGCCAGCCGCCGCAGCATGGCGACCACGCCGTAGACGGCACCGGTCGGCTCCCCGCGCGGGTTCTTCAACTCCGGCAGCGCGTGGAAGGCGCGGTAGAGATACGAGGAGCCGTCCACGAGCAGGAGGGTCTTTTCCGTGCCGGTTTCCGACATCCTTCCGAGACGATTCCGAGACGATGAAGAACCAAGACAAGCTTCCGGGCGCCGCTGCAGCGGGCGCCTCCGCGCGCGAGGCCCGGCGGCTATTCGGCATTATGGCAGAGTTCGTCGAGCCCGCCGAGCGCCTGGCGGGGATCCGACCCGCGCTGTCGGTGTTGGGCAGCGCGCGCGCGGCGGACAGCTCGCGCTACTTCGCGCTCGCCGAGCAGACCTCGCGCCTGCTCTCGGAGGCCGGCTCCGCGGTGATCTCCGGCGGCGGCCCCGGGCGCGAGGCCCTGCTCAACCTCCGGGTGGTAGAATGCAACCCATGCGCCGACTGCTTTTCGCCCTGGTCCTGGGCGCTGCCGCGGCGGCGTACGCGCAGCAGCCGCCCAGGCTCGAGCCCCTGCCGGAGCCGCCGCCGCCGCCGGGGATCCGCGATCCCGTCGGGGACGAGCCGCGCATCCGGATCGCGCCGCGCGACGGCGACCGTGTCGAGGAGTTGCGCCAGAACGGCCGGGTGATCATGCTCAAGATCACCCCCAGCAACGGCATCCCCTACTACTTGATCGATACCACCGGCAGCGGCAACTGGATGCGACGCGATTCGCTGGACGACGGCGTGCGCGTGCCGATGTGGACGATCAGGACCTTCGACTGATTTGTCGGTCTATACCCCCGTCTCCGAAAGCCAGCTTGCGGCCTGGCTGAAGGACTACCCGGTCGGCGCGCCTGCGGCGCTGGAGCCGATCGAGGCCGGGATCGAGAACACCAACTACTTCGTCACCACCGGCCAGGGGCGCTATGTGCTGACGCTGTTCGAGCGGCTGCCGGCGGCGGAGATCCCGTTCTACCTGAACCTGATGGCGCACCTGGCGCGCCATGGCGTGCCCTGCCCGGCGCCGGTAGCGAACCACGCCGACCGGCTGCTCTCGGAGTTGAACGGCAAGCCCGCCGCGCTGGTGACGCGACTGCCCGGGCGCTCCGTGGAGCGGCCCGGAGAGCTCGAGTGCGCCGAACTCGGCGCGCTGCTCGCGCGCATGCATCTGGCCGGGCGGTCCTATCCGGCCTACCTGGAGAATCCGCGCGGGCCGCGCTGGTGGCGCGCCGCGGCCCGGGAGCTGCAGCCGCTTCTCGACGCCGGCCAGAAGCGTCTGCTCGAGGCCGAACTGGGCGCCCAGTCCGGCCGGCGCCATCCTGAACTGCCGCGCGGCCCGGTGCATGCCGACCTGTTCCGCGACAACGCTTTGTTCCAGGACGGGCGTCTCTCCGGCGTCATCGATTTCTACTTCGCCGGCGTCGATTGCCTGCTGCTGGACCTCGCGGTCTGTGCCAACGACTGGTGCCTCGTCGACCCGGCGCACGACCTGCGGCTGGCCGCGCCGCGGGTGCGCGCGCTGCTGGGGGCCTATCACGCTCTGCGGCCGCTGACTGCGGCGGAGGCCGGCGCCTGGCCCCGGCTGCTGCGCGCAGCGGCGCTGCGATTCTGGATCTCCCGCCTGCACGATTTCCACCTGCCGCGCGCCGGCGAACTGGTGCGGGTGCACGACCCGGAGCATTTCCGCGCCATCCTCGAGCAGCGTGCGGCGGAAATCGCGCCGGCCTGGCTCGCATGAAGGCCGAGGTCGTTTCCTTCGCGCGCGGCGCCGGCTGGCTGGGCACCGGCTGGCGCCTGTACCGCGCCGCGCCGCTCACGTGGCTGATGCTGGTCGTCCTTTACTGGGTGCTGACAACGGCCATCAGCTCAGTTCCTCACGTCGGCCTGCCGCTGGCGGCGACCCTGGTTCCGGCGTTCTCCGTGGGCTTCATGCAGGCAAGCCGCAGCTGCGCCGGCGGGCGCGTCCCGGGATTCGCGGACTTGTTCGCGGGCTTCCGGGAAGGCGTTCGCGGCCAGATTGCCCTCGGCGTGCTGTACCTTGCGCTGCTCGCGGCCCTGCTCTGGGCGACGACGCTCGCCGACGGCGGTACCCTGGCGCGGTGGATCGCCACCGGCGCCCGGCCCGATGTCGACCCGGCATCGGCCGATGCGCTGCTCAACGCAATGGCGGTCGCGGCGGCCGGCTACCTGCCGGTGATGATGCTCTACTGGTTCGCGCCGGTGCTGGTGGCCTGGCACGGCACCGGTGCCGCCAAGGCGCTGTTCTTCAGCTTCGCCGCGTGCCTGATGAACTGGCGCGCACTGGCGGGCTACGGCCTGGCCGCTGCCATGGTGACCATCGTCATCCCGTTCCTGGTCCTGGCCGCGCTGCTGCTCGCCTCCGGTGGGCGGCTGCAGGCCGGGGTGATGGGGGTCGCGCTGCCGCTGCTGCTGGCCCTGATGCCGATGCTCTACGCCAGCTTCTTTGCGAGCTACCGTGATATCTTCGGCACTGCCGCAGGGGCGCGGGAGCCTGCTGCGCCGCGGTAGGGTAGAGTCTGCGCTTCGCCGTCGCCTGAGCGGCACCGCGCCCACAGCCATGACCGAATTCGCATTGCCCAGACTGGTCGCTTCCGCGGCGCCCGAATTCCCCGACCCGGCGGCGGCGGCCCGGCGGCGGCTACGAGGGCGTCCCCTACCAGATGCTCGCCTGAGTTGGAGCCACGAGGGGTGAGTGACGAGGCTCCGGCGCCGACCGAGATCCGGCTGCACCAGAAGTCGCGCCTGATGGAGCTTGTGTTCTCCGACGGCAAGGCCTTCCGCCTGCCCTATGAGTTCCTGCGCGTGCATTCGCCTTCGGCCGAGGTGCGCGGGCACGGACCCGGCCAGGAGGTGCTGCAGGCCGGCAAGCGCGCGGTCGAGATCCGCTCGCTCGACCCGGTGGGCTCCTACGCGGTGCAGCCGACCTTCTCCGACGGCCATGCCACCGGCATCTACTCCTGGGAATACCTCTACCATCTGGGCGAGAATCAGGAACGCCTGTGGTCGGAGTACCTGGAGCGTCTGGCGCGGGCCGGCGCGGGCCGCGACTAGCGCCGAGCCGCGGCATGGCCGAAACCGATTTCGGCTTCCAACGCGTCCCCGAGGCCGAAAAGGCGCGGCGCGTGGGCGAGGTGTTCGACCGCGTCGCCGCGCGCTACGACCTGATGAACGACCTGATGTCTGCCGGCCTGCACCGCGTCTGGAAGGCGTTCGCGGCCTCGGTGGCCCGGGTGCGGTCGGGGGAGCGCGTTCTGGAGGTCGCCTCGGGCAGCGGCGACTTGGCGCGCGCCTTCGCCGCCCGGGGCGCGCAGGTCTGGATGAGCGACGTCAACCGCAACATGCTGGCGCGCGGCCGCGACCGCTTGCTGGACGCCGGGCGGGTGCTGCCGGCGGTGCAGTGCGACGCCGAGCGCCTGCCTTTCGCCACCGCCAGCTTCGACTGCGTGAGCGTTGCCTTCGGCCTGCGCAACATGACGCGCAAGGAGGCGGCGCTGGGCGAAATGGCCCGGGTGCTGCGACCCGGCGGTCGCCTGGTCGTGCTGGAGTTCTCCAAGGTCCGGCCGGCGCTGGAGAAGCCCTACGAGCTGTACTCCTTTCACGTGCTGCCCTGGCTGGGGGAAAGGGTGGCCGGGGACGCCGCCGCCTACCGCTACCTCGCCGAATCCATCCGCATGCATCCGGACCAGGAAACCCTGCGCGCGATGATCGAGGCCGCGGGCCTGGAACAGGTGGAGTACTTCAACCTCGCCGCGGGCGTGGCGGCAGTTCATCGCGGATTCAAACTGGGGTAGGATAGGCGCTCTATCCAACCTGTGGCAAAGCCGGGGGAAACAGTCATGAGCAAGTTCGTCTTCGCGGTCGCGGCCGCCTTCATCGGCGCCGTGTTCGTCGTTACCGAGGTCGAGGCCAAGCGCCTCGGCGGTGCCCGCAACGTCGGCGCCCAACGCAGCATCACCAACCCGCCGCCGGCCAAGCCTGCGCAGCAGGCCGCGCCGACGCAGCAGGCCGCGCCCGCGGCGGCTGCGGGCGCCGCGCAACCCGCGACCGGATTCGCGCGCTGGATGCCGCTGCTGGGCGGGCTCGCCCTGGGCGGCGCGCTGGGCTGGCTGATGGGCGCCAACGGACTGGGCGGCCTGATGGTGGGCATCCTGCTGGTCGCGTTGCTCGCCTTCGGCGCGTTGTTGCTGGTGCGCATGCTGGCCGCAAGGCGCCGCCAGTCGCCGCAGCCGATGCGCATGCAGTACGCGGCGGGCATGGGGCAGGAGACCGTTGCCGCGCCACCGCCCTCGCAGAGCGCGGGCTTCGAGGTGGCGCCGGCCGCGGCCGCCGCCAATGTGCCCGCCGGCTTCGACCTCGCAGGCTTCCTGCGCGGCGCCAAGCTCAACTTCATGAAGCTGCAGGCGGCGAACGATTCCGGCGACCTCGACGAGTTGCGCGAGTTCACCGCCCCGGAGTTGTTCGAGGAGCTGCGCCGCGACATCGAGTCGCGTGGCGGCAATCGCCAGCAGACCGACATCCTTGCGCTCAATGCCGACCTGCTCGAGGTGACCACCGAGGGCGGCCGCCACTGGGCGAGCGTGCGTTTCGCCGGCACCCTGCGCGAGACGCCGGCCAGCGCGCCGGTTGGCTTCGAGGAGGTCTGGAATCTGGCGAAGCCGGCCGACGGCTCCAGCGGCTGGCTGCTCTCCGGCATCCAGCAGATGCACTAGGCAACGGGATTCCCCACTGAAGGCCACCGCGCGGTGGCCTTTTCTTTTTCCGCCATGCTGGCCGCGGCGCTCAACCACCTCCTCGACTCCGATTCCACGCTGCGCGCGCGCCTGGCACCGTTCAAGGGGGAGGTGATCGAGCTGCGCGCCGCGCCCCTGCCGCCGCTGCGTCTGGCGCTCGCCGAAGGGGGGCGGATGGAACCGGCCGCGGAAGCGGCGGCGCCCTGCCTGACGATTGCCATCGGACCTGGCGCGCTGGCCGCAGCCCTGAGGGGCGAGGACCACTTCCTGCGCCAGGTGGAGATCGCCGGCAACGCGCGCCTTGCGACCGAGGTCATGTTCCTGTTGCGTCACCTGCGCTGGGACGCGGAGGAGGACCTCTCCAGGCTGCTGGGCGACGCCCTCGCGCATCGCGTCGCGGGCGCTGCGCGCGGCCTGGCCGCGCTGCACCTCGAGGCGGCGCGCCGGATCGCCGAGGGTTTCATGGAATACGCGCTGGAGGAGCGCCCGATCCTGGTCTCGCGCCGGAGCATGGAGCTGCTCGCCGCCGGCTCGTCGCGGCTGCGCGACGAGCTGGACCGCCTGGAGCAGCGGATCCGGAACCTGGAGGCGCGGTGATCGGCAATCTGCTGCGCGCGGCCCGCATCCTGCAGGTCGTGCTGCGCTTCGGCCTTTACCGGCTGCTGCCGCGCTTCGCCGGGCAAGCCGATCGCACCCGCGCGGTACGCCTGCGCCAGGCGCTGGAGACGCTGGGCCCGATTTTCGTCAAGTTCGGCCAGATCCTCTCCACGCGGCGCGACCTGCTGCCGGCGGACATCGCCGACGAGCTGGCGAAGCTGCAGGACCGCGTGCCGCCGTTCGACGGCGGGCTGGCCGTGGCCGAGGTCGAGGCGGCGCTGGGCAAGCCGGTGGCGCAGGCTTTCGGCAGCTTCGAGCGCGAGCCGGTGGCAAGCGCCTCGGTGGCGCAGGTGCATTTCGCGACGCTCACGGACGGCACCGAGGTCGCGGTCAAGGTGCTGCGGCCGGGCGTGGAGCGGGCGATCGCGAAGGACGTGCTGCTGCTGCGCACCGCCGCCACGCTGCTGCAGCGCGCCTGGGGCGAGGGCCGGCGCCTGCGGCCGCGCGACGTGGTGGAGGAGTTCGCCCGCCACCTGGAAGAGGAAATGGACCTGCTGCGCGAGGCGGCCAATGCCTCTCAGCTGCGGCGCAATTTCGAGGCCTCGCCGCTGCTGCTGGTGCCGCGGATCCACTGGGACCTGTGCTCGCAGCGCGTCATGGTGATGCAGCGCATGCGCGGCACGCCGATCTCTCAGGTCGAGGCCTTGCGGGCGAAGGGCGTGGACATCCCGCGCCTGGCGCGCGCCGGGGTCGAGATCTTCTTCTCCCAGGTGTTCCGCGACGGCTTCTTTCACGCCGACATGCACCCGGGGAACATCCTGGTGGCCACCGAAGGGGAGGGCGCCGGCAGCTACATCGCGCTCGACTTCGGCATCGTCGGCACGCTCACCGAGACCGACAAGAACTACCTGGCGCAAAACTTCATCGCTTTCTTCAACCGCGACTACCGGCGCGTGGCGCAGGCGCACCTGGACGCGGGCTGGGTCCCCGCCGGCACGCGGGTCGAGGCCTTCGAATCGGCGATCCGCGCGGTGTGCGAGCCGATCTTCGCCCGGCCGCTGAAGGAGATCTACTTCGGCAAGCTGCTGCTGCGCCTGTTCCAGACCTCGCGCCGTTTCGAGGTCGAGATCCAGCCGCAGCTGGTGATGCTGCAGAAAACGCTGCTCAACATCGAGGGCCTCGGCCGGCAGCTGGATCCCGATCTGGACCTGTGGCAGACCGCCAAACCCTACCTGGAGCGCTGGATGAGCGAGCAGGTCGGCTGGCGCGGTCTGGCGCGGACGCTGAAGCGCGAGGCGCCGTACTGGGCGCAGACGCTGCCGCAGCTGCCCAGGCTGGCGCACCGGCTGCTGCAAGAGGACCGGCTCGCGTCGCTGCAAGCGGCGCTGGCGCAGCTCGCGGCGCAGAACGCCCGGCGCAATGCGCTGCTGGCTGCGCTGCTGGCCGCGGCGGCGCTCGGGCTCGCGCTGGCGATGGCGATCGCATTCTGAGAACGACCGCGCTCGCCTTGTGAGCGGTCGCAGGCTATGATCTGGCCATGCTGATCGGGGCGGTTTTCCTGTACCTGCTGGCCACGGTGGCGCTCGGCCTGTGGGCCGCGCAGCGGGTGCACCATTCGAAGGATTTCGTGCTTGCGGGCCGCAGCCTGCCGCTGTACATGAGCGCGGCCACGGTGTTCGCCACCTGGTTTGGCGCCGAGACCGTGCTGTCGGTGTCTGCCACCTTTGCCAAGGATGGACTGGGCGGGATTCCCGCCGATCCCTTCGGCGCCTCGTTCTGCCTGCTGTTCGTGGCGCTGTTCTTCGCGCGCGCCTTCTACCGCATGGATCTGCTCACGATCGGGGACTTCTACCACAAGCGCTTCGGCAGGCCGGTCGAGGTGGCCACCAGCCTCGCCATCACGGTGTCCTATCTGGGCTGGACCTCGGCGCAGCTGAGCGCGCTCGGTCTGGTGCTCTCGGTGGTCACGGGCGGCGCGATATCCCTGGAGACCGGCATCTACCTCGGCGCCGCGATCGTGCTTGGCTACACCGTCTGGGGCGGCATGTGGTCGGTGGCCATGACGGACCTGGTGCAGTCGGTGGTGATCCTGGTGGGCCTGGTGCTGGTGGCCTGGCTGATCGGCGACATGGCCGGGGGCGCGGGCAAGGTGTTCGCCGCGGCCGCCGAGGCCGGCAAGTTCCAGTTCTGGCCCACGGGGGGGACCAAGGATTGGCTCGCGTTCCTCGCCGCCTGGATGACCCTGGCGATCGGCTCGATCCCGCAGCAGGACGTGTTCCAGCGCGTCACCTCGGCCAAGGACGAGAAGACCGCGGTGCGCGGCTGCCTGGTCGGAGGCGTGGTGTACTTCTCCTTCGCCTTCGTGCCGATGTTCATCGCCTACGCGGCGCTGGTGATCGAGCCGGAGTACGCCAAGCTGTTCGCCAGCGAAGACGGGCGCGAGATCCAGCGCATCCTGCCCAACCTGATCCTGGAGCGCACGCCGCTGTGGGCGCAGGTGCTGTTTTTCGGCGCGCTGCTCTCGGCCATCCTGTCCACCGCCTCGGGGGCGCTGATCGCGCCGAGCTCGCTTTTCACCGAGAACGTGATCCGGCCCTTCACCCGCCAGATGGGCGACCGCCAGTTCCTGCTGCTGCTGCGCGTGGTGCTGGTGACCTTCACGCTGGCGGCGCTGCTGTTCGCGATCAACTCCAGGAGCACGATGTACGAGATGGTGCAGAACGCCTACAAGGTGACGCTGGTGTCCTGCGTCGCGCCGCTGGTGGCCGGGATCTACTGGAAGCGCGCCAGTGCCATGGGCGCGGGTCTGTCGGTCTTCCTCGGCTTGTGCTCTTGGCTGATCGCGGAAGCGGTGGCGGCGGACGCGACGCTTCCGCCGCAGCTGGTCGGGCTCGGGTTCTCGATCCTCGGCATGGTCCTGGGATCGTTCATCCCCCGCGAGCGCGCGGCCGCGCCAGTCCGCGCCGCAGCGCCGCACCAGCCCTAGCTTGCGCGAGTCCTCGCTAGCCCGGCTCCTGCTCCTCGCCTACGTCCTGCTCCTCGCCTACGCGACGCTCTATCCGCTGTCCGGGTGGCACGGCCCCGCCGCGGCGCCGTTCGCGTTCCTTGCCGCGCCCTGGCCGCGCTACGTGACCATCTTCGACCTCTCGGCGAACTTCCTCGGCTACGTGCCCTACGGGTTCCTGGTCGTGCTCGCGGTCCGCCCCGCGTTTTCCTCGGCAAGCGCTGTGGCGCTCGCGCTCGCCTCCGGGGGCTTGCTGTCGCTCGGCCTGGAAGTGGCGCAGAGTTTTCTGCCGGCGCGCATTCCGTCCAACGCCGACGTGCTCGCCAACCTCCTCGGCGTCGCCGCCGGCGCGGTCGCGGGCGCGCTGGCCACGCCATGGCTGCTGGGAGGCGGACCGCTG